>JAGNWJ010000005.1:0-15465 GCA_017986065.1 Rhizobacter sp.
CTGTCGACGATCTTCGGCGTGACGCTCGGGCTGCTGTCGGGCTACCTTGGCGGCAAGACCGATGCGGTCATCATGCGAATCTGCGACGTGATGCTGTCGTTTCCGGCGATTCTGCTGGCGCTGCTGATCGACGGCGTCGGCCGTGCGCTGTTCCCGCAGGCGCACGACGCTCTGGCCTACGCGGTGCTGATCGTCGCGATCTCTGCGACCGGCTGGGTTCCCTATGCGCGCGCGGTGCGTGGAGGCGCGATGGTCGAGCGGCAGAAGGAGTACGTGCAGGCCGCGCGCGTGATCGGCGTCTCACCCTTGCGCATCATGCGTCGCCATGTGCTGCCGAACGTCCTGGGCCCGGTGATGGTGCTGGCCACGCTGCAACTCGCCACCGCGATCCTGATCGAGGCGACCTTGTCGTTCCTGGGCGTCGGGGTGCCGCCGACTTCGCCGTCGCTGGGGACGCTGATCCGCATCGGCAACGACTTCCTGTTCTCGGGCGAATGGTGGATCACCGTGTTTCCCGGCGCGATGCTGGTGCTGATTGCTCTCAGCGTGAACCTGCTGGGTGACTGGCTTCGCGACGCATTGAATCCGCGCCTGCGATGAGTCCGCTGCTCGAGGTAGACCGACTGTGCGTCGATCTCGGATCTCGGCATGGCAGCCTGCGCTTGCTCGACGACGTTTCCTTCGCGATCGCTCCCGGTGAGATGCTGGGCTTCGTGGGGGAGTCCGGTGCCGGCAAGTCGCTGACTGGCTCGGCCGTCATCGGATTGCTCGAGCCTCACTGCCACATGACCGGGGGACGAATCGTCTACGACGGCCGGCGCATCGATGACCTGCCCGCCGATGCAGTCCGGCGCCTGCGAGGTCGGCAGATCGGCGCGATCTTCCAGGACCCGCTGACGTCGCTGAATCCGCTCTACACGATAGGACATCAGCTGGTCGAGACGATGCGTACCCACCTCGCGCTGACCGAAGCCGAGGCGATCTTGCGGGCAGTGGACCTGCTCGAGGAAACCGGTATCCAGGGGGCCGCACAACGCCTTCAGCAGTATCCGCATCAGTTGTCCGGCGGCATGCGGCAGCGGGTTGTGATTGCACTGGCGCTGGCCGCTGAACCGAGGCTGGTGATCGCCGATGAGCCCACGACTGCGCTTGACGTGTCGGTGCAGGCACAGGTGATGGCATTGCTCAGGAGACTGTGTCGTGACAGGGGAATGGCGGTGATGCTCGTCACGCACGACATGGGCGTGATCGCGGAGTCCTGCGATCGAGTGGCGGTGATGTATGCGGGGCGCATCGTCGAGATCGGGCCGGTTCGTGACGTGATCCAGGCACCGGCCCATCCCTATACCTTCGGACTGATGGGTTCGATCCCGCCGATGACCGGTGAGCGCGGTCGGTTGATTCAGATCGATGGAGCCATGCCGCGGCCAGGGCTGATCCCGTCGGGATGCGCGTTTCATCCGCGCTGCTCGCGAGGCTGGGACCGCTGCCGCATCGAACGGCCCGAACTGATGGCTGTGGGGACCAGTCGCTCGGCCTGCTGGTTGCATGACCCAAGGCGAACTGGATGAGCGCTTCGAATGCCGCGACCAATGAGACCTCGCCCTTGGTCGAAGTACGCAACCTCAGCAAGACCTTTGTCGTGCCTGTCCCGTTTCTCGAACGGATGATCGAGCGCCGACCGTTGCCGCTGGTCCGCGCGGTCGATGACATCAGCTTCGCGATCGAGCGGGGGCAGACGTTGGCTCTGGTCGGCGAATCGGGGTGCGGCAAGAGCACCGTGGCGCGCCTGCTGGTCGGCCTGCTCAACCCGACCGCTGGTGGCGTTCGCTTCGATGGTCAGGACCTGTCGTCGGCTTTTGCGCCAGGTCGGGCGAGCCCGCAGCGAAAGCGGGTGCAGATGATTTTCCAGGACCCATACGCAAGCCTGAACCCGCGGTGGCGAGTCGCCGACATCGTTGGCGAGCCGCTGGTCGAGCAGGGGTGGCTGTCTGGCCGTCTCGCCCTGCGCGAGCGTGTTGCCGAGTTGCTGGCTCTGGTGGGCCTGGCGGCCGAGGATGCAGGCAAGTTGCCGCACCAGTTCTCAGGCGGGCAGCGGCAGCGAATCTCGATCGCCCGGGCTCTGGCAACGAATCCGGAGTTCCTGGTCTGCGACGAACCGACCTCGGCGCTCGATGTCTCGGTGCAGGCGCAGGTGCTGAACCTGATGCAGGACCTCCAGCGCAGCCGTGGCCTCACGTACCTCTTCATCTCGCACAACCTCGCGGTCGTGCGTCAGGTCAGCGATCAGGTGGGCGTCATGTATCTCGGGCGCATCGTCGAGATGGCGGAACGCAACGCCTTGTTTTCAAGACCGACGCATCCCTACACGCGCATGCTGCTCGATGCGATCCCCGATGTCACGATGAGCGGCCGTGTGCGACAGCCGGTACTGGGAGAGGTGCCGAACCCGCTGCAGCCGCCAGCAGGTTGCGGCTTCCATCCTCGTTGCCCGCATGCCAACGCGCGCTGCCGCATCGAGCGGCCGATGCTGAAATCCATCGAAGGCACGCTGGCGGCCTGCCACGCGGCCGAAGAAGGCCGTCTGCCCTGAGGAGGTCCCGGGCCTGCTAACCCTGAGGCAGCAGATGTTCGCCGCGGAACAGATCGGCCGGAGTTTCTCTCTCCCGTATCAACCACGACTCGGTGTTCGACACCATGACCTCGGCGGCACGACCGCGGGTGTTGTAGTTGCTCGCCATGCTCATGCCGTAGGCGCCGGCGGACAGCACGGCGATGTGATCGCCGGCATGGACGGCAAGGGAGCGGTCGCGGCCCAGCCAGTCGCCCGACTCGCAGACGGGACCCACGACATCACAGGTTGTCGCAGGCTCCGCGCGCAGACGGCAGGCCACGATGCCCATCCAGGCCTCGTACATGGCCGGACGCATCAGGTCGTTCATGGCGGCATCGACGATGCAGAAGTTCTTGCCGTCGGGCTCGGCCGAGGGCTTCAGGTAGAGCACCTCGCTCACCAGCACCCCGGCGTTGCCGACCAGCGAACGTCCCGGCTCGAACATCAGCTTTCGATGGCCATGGCCGCGCGCGTCGATGCGTTGCAGCAGCGCGCCGATCAGGTCGGCCGCTGAAGGCGGCTTCTCGTCGGTGTAGGTGATGCCGAGGCCACCGCCCAGATCCAGGTGGTGCAGGCGTATGCCCGCAGACTCGATCGCCTCGACCAGATCGAGCACGCGATCCACCGCGTCGAGATAGGGGCTGATCTCGGTGATCTGCGACCCGATATGGCAGTCGATGCCAACCACCGAGATGCCCGGCAGGCTGGCTGCACGCGAGTACACCGCCACCGCGCGCTCGTGAGCGATGCCGAACTTGTTGCCCTTCAGTCCCGTGGAGATGTAGGGGTGGGTCCTGGCATCGACGTCCGGGTTGACGCGCAGGCTGATGCGGGCGGTTCCACCGGACTGTGTCGCCACGGAAGACAGCGCTTCCAGTTCTGCTTCGCTTTCGACGTTGAAGCACATCACCCCGGCATCGAGTGCCTGACGCATCTCGGCGCGGGTCTTTCCAACACCCGAGAAGACAACTTTCGACGGTGTGGCTCCGGCCTTCAGTACGCGAGCCAGTTCGCCGGCAGACACGATATCGAAGCCGCAGCCGGCTTGCGCGAAGGTCTGCAGCACCGCGAGGTTCGAGTTCGCCTTGACCGCGTAGCAGATCAAGTGGTCGCGACCATCGAGTGCCCGTTGGTAGGCGGACAGTGCCGACAGCATCGCTGCGCGTGAATACACATAGAGGGGCGTGCCGAAACGTGCCGCGAGGTCCGCAAGTGCGCAGCCCTCGAGCATCAACGTGTCGCCGCGGTAGGCAAGCTGGGGTGAGCCCGGCAGGGTCATGGTGGAGGACTGCCCCACGAACGGGATGGCGGGGCGGATGCGGTAGATGCGGCAGGCGCCGCCACGGCGCGGTTGGCGCTGGTTGCAGCTGGAGCCTTGGGAGCCGAGACGAGTGTCAGCGGCCCCTTCTGGCCACATGCCGACAACAACAAACCCATGGTGACCAACGTGGACAGCGCGAAGCAGGCACGGGGGCTGGGGACTAAACTTTCCGACTGTTGCGACATCGACCGAATTCTACTGACCATGACTACCGACTCGATGATCACTCCCCTGACCGACATGGAGTTCCGCGCCAAGGCGGGTGCCGTGCTCTCGCACATCGAAGTGACTTTGGATCGCTGGCTCCAGCAGGACGTCATTGACATCGACGCCAGCCGAACCGGAGGGCTGCTCGAAATGAGCTTCCCCAACGGCAGCAAGATCGTCGTCAACACGCAGCCACCCCTGCAGGAGTTGTGGTTGGCAGCACGCAGCGGTGGATATCACTTCAAGCATGCGGACGGCCGTTGGCTCGACACGCGCGGAGGCCTCGAGTTCTACTCGGCTCTGTCGGCTTGCACGTCCGAGCAGGCCGGGGTCGGCCTGAGTTTCGAGGCGGCCTGAGCCCGCGGCGAGGTGAATCCGGACTTCCGGGATCTGCGCGCCGGGCTCAGCGATTGAACAGATCGAGAATGCCCTTGCGCTCTTCCTCGTTGGGAGCGGCGGGGGCGTGGTCTTCGAGCCCCAGGCTGCTGACGCCACCGCCCTGCACGTATTCTTCGTAGTACCACTCGCCACCGATATTGACCACGCCCTCGGGCGGCAGCGGCTCGTTCTCCGGCCGCCCCTTGAGCGCCACATTCATGTAGTCGATCCAGATCGGAAGCGACAGGCCGCCTCCGGTTTCCCGGTCGCCCAGTTTTCGCGGGTTGTCGTAACCCATCCAGACCACAGCCACCACATCGTGCTGGTAACCGGCAAACCAGGCATCGAGTGCGTCGTTGGTGGTGCCTGTCTTGCCGTAGATGTCGGTGCGCTTGAGCGCCGCCTGAGCGCGCGCGGCGGTGCCCGAGCGGGTGACCTCCTGCAGCAGGCTGTTCATCACGAATGCGTTGCGCGGGTTGATGGCGCGCATCGATTCGTCGAGAACCGGCGGCTTGACCTCTCGCACGACGCGCCCCTTCGAGTCCGTGACCTTGCTGATCAGGTAGGGATTCACGCGGTAACCACCATTGGCGAACACGCTGTAGGCGGAGGCCATCTGCAGAGGAGTGACCGAGCCTGAGCCCAGCGCCATGGTCAGGTAGGCCGGGTGCTTGTCGGCGTCGAAGCCGAAGCGGGTTGCCCATTCCTGCGCATAGGTCGGGCCGATCGATTGCAGGATGCGGATCGAAATCATGTTCTTCGACTTCGCCAGTCCTCTTCGCATGGACATCGGGCCGTCGAAGGTGCCGTCGTAGTTCTTGGGCTCCCATGGCTGGCTACCGGTGCTGCCTGCATCGAAGAACAGCGGCGCATCGTTGATGACCGTCGCTGGTGAAAAGCCCTTTTCGAGTGCCGCCGAGTAGACGAAAGGCTTGAAGCTCGACCCGGGTTGTCTCCAGGCTTGCGTCACGTGGTTGAACTTTGTCTTCGAATAGTCGAACCCGCCGACCATGGCCTGGATTGCGCCGGTGCGCGGGCTGAGCGCGATGAATGCACCCTCGACTTCCGGCAGTTGGGTGGCCGTCCAGCTGCCGTTTGCATTCTTCGTCAGACGCACTACTGCACCACGCCGAATCTGGGTCTTGGGGTTCCCCTTGTCGCCGAGGCCCGACGTGACCGGCTTCAGGCCATCTCCGGTCACGGTGACCGATTCGCCACTCAGCAGCACGGCGACCAGTTTCTTCGGGTTGACTTCCAGAACGACCGCAGCCTTCAGTTCGTCGTTGTCAGGGTGCTCGGTCAGAGCCTCGGCAATTCGGGTGTCGACCTCGTGCGAGTCGGCTGGCAGATCGATGTAAGCCTCGGGCCCCCGGTAGAACTGCCGGCGCTCGTAGTCGAGGATGCCGCGGCGCAGGGCGTGGTACGCAACCATCTGATCGCTGGATTTCACCGTCAGATGCACGTGCAGGCCCAGCGTGTAGGAATCTTCACCGTACTGGGCGTAGATGAGCTGACGCGCGGCTTCGGCCGCGTACTCCCCGTGCGTCGGTGTTTCCGAGGGCGTCCTGTAGGCCAGACGCTGATTGCGAGCCTCCTCGCGTTGTGCCGGAGTGATGAACCCGTTTTCCAGCATCCGGTCGATGATGTGCAACTGCCGGATCGTTGCCCGCTTGGGGTTGGCGATGGGGTTGTAGGCCGACGGCGCCTTGGGCAGTCCAGCCAGCATCGCCGCCTCGGCGATCGACACCGATTTCAAGGGCTTTCCGAAATAGACCTCGCTTGCCGACGCGAATCCGTAGGCACGCTGCCCCAGGTAGATCTGATTCATGTACAGCTCGAGGATCTGGTCCTTGGTCAGCAGGCTCTCGATCTTCAGCGCCAGCAAGATCTCGTAGATCTTGCGAGTGAACGTCTTTTCGGTGGACAGGTAGAAATTGCGGGCCACCTGCATCGTTATCGTGGAGGCGCCCTGACTGCGAGATTCACCGAAGTTGGCCAGGCCGGCCCGCAGGATGCCCAGGTAATCGACGCCGCCGTGCTGATAGAAGCGGGCGTCTTCGATCGCCAGCACGGCATTCTTCATGACTGCCGGCATGTCGGCGGCTGAGACGAAATTGCGCCGCTCCTCGCCGAACTCGCCCAGCAACACGCCGTCGGCTGCGTAGATCCGCATGGGCAACTTGGGTCGGTAATCGGTCAACCCGCTGATCTCGGGCAGGTTCGGGTAGGCGACTGCGAGGGCGAGTGCGACGAGCATGAGCACCGAGAGCGCCCCGGCTGCAATCAGCCCGAGCGCGCCGGTCACCGCGTGGCCGATGCTGGTCAGCCAGGATGGGGGTTGCCGGCGTGGCGATGCGGGGGCGGACCTGCCATCGCCGCGCGGGGTTTCACTCATGAGCTTCCAGGAATTTCAGGAACGATTATAGGAAGTAGGGGGGCTCCACCCCTTTTCAAACATGAATGGACACAACTGCGTCGGAGAAACTGCTCATGTGATCTGCGGAACCACCGATAAACAGGTCTGAGAACGTGTGTAAGCCACAACGCGGCACGGGCAGCCAAGCCTGTTTTTCGTTGGTGCACAAAGGCTTTACTGCTAACATTCAAGTAACTTCTTAACAGTCCACCGCTGTTTCCAGCGTGTGGGGGGGCATGGTCTGTGAGCTTTCTAGACACCCTGTTAGGCCGAAAACATCCCCCGATGATCGGGCTCGATATCAGTTCTTCGAGCGTCAAACTCGTTGAATTGGGCCAGGATGAATCGGGCGCTTACATATTGGAACGATTTGCCTCCGAGAGTTTCGAGAAGGGCTGGATTACCGACGGCCAAATCGAGAAATTCGACGAAGTGGCCGACGCAGTGCGTCGTGTGATTGCCAAGAGCGGAAGCAAGACCAAGGACGTCGTGATGGCCATGCCGCAGTCGTCGGTCATTACGAAGAAGATCATGCTGCCGGCAGGGCTCCGCGACGAGGAACTGGAAATCCAGGTCGAATCTGAGGCCAATCAGTACATCCCCTTCTCGCTCGATGAGGTGAGCCTCGATTTTTGCGTGATCGGGCCGAGTCAGACGTCCGTGGGTGACGTCGAGGTGTTGATCGCAGCTTCCCGCAAGGATCGAGTGCAGGACAGGCAGGGTCTGGCGGAAGCCGCCGGTCTCCGGCCCGTGGTGCTTGACATCGAGTCTCACGCCTCGCGTCTTGCAATGAGCCGCGTCGTTGGTGCTTTGCCCAACGAAGGACGAGATGCCCTGGTCGCCCTGTTCGAGATCGGCGCCGACACCACCAGTTTGAAAGTCCTTCGCGACGAAGAGATGCTTTACGACCGAGACCAGGCTTTCGGTGGCTCACAGCTGACCCAGCTGATTTCCCGTCAGTATGGTTTCTCGTTCGAGGAAGCCGAGCAGAAGAAACTGGCTGCAGACCTCCCGGACGATTACGAGCAACAGATACTTTCGCCGTTCGTCGACAGCCTGTCTCAAGAGATCGGACGGGCTCTGCAGTATTTCTTCACCAGCACACCGCATCACAAGGTGCATTACGTGATGCTGGCTGGTGGCACCGCCACCTTGCCCGGGCTTAAAGATCGCGTCACCGAGTTGACGGGTTTCGCGTCGATGGTCGTGAATCCGTTCGACAACATGAAGCTCGGCGGTGCCGTCCGTGAGAGCAAGCTGCGGCGCGAAGCGCCTTCGTACCTGACCGCTTGTGGTCTGGCGATGAGGAGGTTTGCCCAGTGATCCTGATCAACCTGCTTCCTCACCGGGAGGAAAAGCGCCGGCGCAAGAAGATTGCCTTCCTGGTCGGGATCGGCGCGTCCGCCATTGCCGGAGCCCTGACCGTCGGTATCTGGTACGGCATCGTGCAGCAGCTCACCTCCACTCAGCAGGAGCGCAACGCCTACCTGGGCAGTGAGATCAAGAAGCTCGAGGAGCAGATCAAGGACGTTGCCTCGCTGAAAGCAGAAATCGAATCCCTGAAGGCGCGGCAGAAGGCGGTCGAGGACCTCCAGACCGATCGCAATGTGCCGGTCTACCTGCTCAACGAACTCGTCAAGCAGACGCCCGAGGGGATGTACTTTTCTTCGGTCAAGCAGAACGGGCAGACGCTCAGCGTTCTGGGCATTGCGCAGACCAACGAGCGTGTGTCCGAGTTCCTGCGCAACACCGCGAACAATTCAGAGTGGCTCGAGAAGCCTCAACTGGTCGAGATCAAGGTCTCCGGTGCGCAGGCTGCGGATCGTTCCCAGAAACGTCTGTTCGATTTCTCGATTCGCGTGACCGTCAAGCGTCCGCAGGAAAAACCTATCCCCGCAGCCGCACCGGCCGCCTCCGCTGCAGTTCCGCGAACGGCGGCTGTACCTGCCATGGCGAAGGGGTGACATCGACATGGCCAACACCACCACAAGCAACGTCGACCTGAACTCGGTATTTCAGGGCGCTGCCTCGCAGTTCCGGGGGCTGAACCTCAATCAACCCGGGCAGTGGCCGCTGCTGCCGAAGATTGCAGCCTGGTCTGTCATCGCTATCGCTGTCGTCGTCCTTGGATGGTTCGCGGTGCTGGCCACCGCTCACGAGGAACTCGATGCCGAGGTTGCCAAGGAGCCGACTCTCAAGCAGGACTATCGCAACAAGCTGGCTCAAGCGGTCAACCTCGCCGAACTGCGCAAGCAGAAGCTGCAGGTCGAGGAGTACGTGACCCAGCTCGAGAAGCAATTGCCTGGCAAGGCCGAGATGGACGCGCTGCTTTCCGACATCAATCAGGCCGGTCTGGGTCGTGGCCTGCAGTTCGAGTTGTTCCGCCCGGGTCAGGTGGTTGTCAAGGACTACTACGCCGAACTGCCGATCGAGCTGAAAGTGTCGGGGCGCTTTCACGATATCGGGTCATTCGCGGCCGACGTCGCGAACCTGTCTCGCATCGTGACGCTGCACAACTTGTCGATCAAGGGCGGCAAGGGCGGCGGGGACATGCTTTCGCTTGAGGCGACGGCTCGGACCTATCGATACCTTGACGCGCAGGAGCTCCAGGACATGCGGAAGGCCGCGGCGGGCAAGAAGGGCAAGGCAGGGGGCAAGAAGAAATGAAGGGCCTCTACCGTTTTCGCATGATGGCTGGCAGTGTGACTGTCTTGCTTCTCGCCGCATGCAGCGCCGAGCAGCAGGAGCTCGCCCAATGGATGGAACAGCAGCGCAAGGAGGTCAAGCCGAATGTGCAGCCCATCCTTCCGCCGAAGAAATTCAATCCGCAGCCCTATCTGGCCGCCGACTCGGTCGAGCCTTTCAGCTCTCAGAAACTCACGGTTGCGATCAAGCAGGAAGCGCGGCAGCCGAACTCGCTGCTGGCGTCCGAAATCAATCGGCGCCCGGAGCCACTCGAGTCCTATCCGCTGGACAGTGTGTCGATGGTGGGCAGCGTGACCAAGCAGAACAAGCCGTTCGCGCTCTTGAAGGTGGACAAGCTGCTTTATCAAGTCAAGCTGGGCGATTACCTCGGCCAGAACTACGGAAAGATCATCAAGATCACCGAAACCGATGTGTCTCTTCGTGAAATCGTGCAGGACGCGTCGGGTGAATGGACGGAGCGCATCAGCTCGATCCAACTCCAGGAGAAAGCTCGATGAAGGCCATGCAGGAGAAACGCATCATGGGTGGTGACTGGCGGGCACGCGCACTGACGCTCGCGTTGGTATTGGGCGCACCTCTCTCGGCGATGGCGCAAGCTGTCATCCAGTCGATCAGCAGTTCGCAACAGGCTGGAACCGAGGTCGTACGAATCGAGTTGTCGGAGCCATTGAGCGCGATTCCGAAAGGCTTCGTGGTCCAGTCGCCGCCGCGGATCGCCATCGACCTGCCGGGCGTCGGCAATGCGATGGGCAAGCCGACGGTCGATATCAATCAAGGCAACCTGCGCACGGTCAATGTCGCCCAGTCCGACGATCGCACTCGCGTGGTGCTGAACCTGCGGCAGTCCTCGACCTATCGAGCGGAATTGCAGGGCAAGGTGCTGGTCCTGGTGCTGGAATCGAGCAGCTCGCCAGCCGTTGCCAGTGCCGTCGGTGCGGTCGAACCAGTGCGGTTCGCGGAAGGCCAGAACGCGCAGCAGTTGCCGTTGAAGGACATCGATTTCCGCCGCGGATCCGATGGCGCCGGTCGGGTGATCGTGGACCTTCCGAACAATCAGGTGGGTGTCGACATTCGGCAGCAGGGGCAAAGCCTGGTGGTCGAATTCCTGCGGTCCAGCCTGCCCGACAACCTGCGCCGGCGTCTTGATGTCACAGACTTCGGAACACCGGTGCAGACCGTGTCGACCGTGCAAAGCGGTGACCGAGTGCGGATGGTGGTCGAGCCGCGCGGTGCGTGGGAGCACAGTGCATACCAGACCGAAAACCAGTTCGTGCTGGAGGTCCGGCCCCAGAAAATCGATCCGAACAAGCTCACCCAAGGGCCGGGATTCGCGGGCGAGAAACTGTCGCTGAATTTCCAGAACATCGAAGTGCGCGCTTTGCTGCAGGTGATCGCCGACTTCACCAATTTCAACGTCGTGACCAGCGACACGGTGACGGGTAACGTGACTTTGCGCCTGAAGGACGTTCCTTGGGATCAAGCGCTCGACATCATCTTGCAGGCCAAGGGCCTCGGGCTTCGCAAGTCGGGCAACGTCATCCTGATCGCGCCGAAGGATGAGCTCGCCGCGAAGGAGAAGGTTGAGCTCGAATCGAAGGCCCAGATCGCTTCACTGGAGCCGGTGCGTACACAGGCCTTCCAGTTGAACTACACGAAGGCAGAAGAGGTGGCGCGCGGACTCACTGGCCAGAATTCTGGCCAGGGCGGCGGAGGTGGCGGTGGTGGCGGCGGCTCCACAAACACGAAGATGCTCTCTCCTCGAGGCAGCGTGTTGTACGAGACCCGCACCAACCAGCTTTTCGTCAGCGACATCCCGTCGAAGCTGGAAGAAATTCAAAGCCTCATCGCGAAGATCGATATCCCCGTCAGGCAGGTGCTGATCGAGGCCAGGATCGTCGAAGCCGACGACTCGTTCGGTCGCTCGCTCGGCGTGAGGCTCGGATTCAACGACGCACGCGGATTTGGCGTCGGTAACGGTCAGCGCGTCGGTGTTGGTGGCAATCTGAATGCGGTCGCCTTCCAGACGGGTCAGTTGGACGCCAAGACCATACCGATCACCGACACCAATTTCGTGAGCCTTCCGGCCACGGCTCAGGGTGGCTACAACCCGGCCACCTTTGCACTTTCACTCTTTGGGTCGAGTCTCAACCGGTTCCTGAACCTGGAGATTTCCGCACTGGAAGCCGATGGCCGAGGGAAGGTCGTTTCCAGTCCGCGCATCGTGACCGCGGACCAGATCAAGGCGATCATCCAGCAAGGTACCAAGATTCCGTATCAGCGCGCCACGTCGAGCGGTGCCACTTCGATCGAGTTCGTTGACGCGACATTGAAGCTTGAAGTGACGCCGCAGATCACCCCCGAAGGCAACGTGATCCTGAATGTCGAGGTGAACAAGGACAGCGTGGGTGCGGCCACCCAGGGCGTGTTCTCGATCGATACCAAGTCGATCAAGACGCAAGTGCTTGTCGAGAACGGGGGTACGGTCGTGATTGGCGGGATCTTTGAGCAAACCGATCGGTCGGACGTCGTGAAGGTGCCCTTGCTGGGTGACATCCCGGGACTCGGCAACCTGTTCAAGACGAGAACCAATTCGTCGCGCAAGACCGAACTGCTGATATTCCTGACCCCCAAGGTCGTCAGCGAGCGCACGGCAGCCCGTTGATTCCAGGCACGTTGGTGCCGGGCTTAGAGCGAGCATGTTCGTCAGCCTGATTGGCATGCCCGGCGGGGGCAAGTCGACTGTCGGCAGGCATCTCGCCCGCCGCCTCGGCGTGCCGTTCAGCGACAGTGATGCGGTGATCGAGCGCCAGATCGGTTGCAGCATCCGGGAGTTCTTCGATGCCGAGGGCGAGGAGCGCTTCCGAGACGTCGAGCAGGAAGTGATTGCCGAACTGGTGCGCGCCGATCGAGGAGTGCTTGCCACCGGAGGCGGCGTGGTCTTGCGTGAGGCCAACCGTCACGCGTTGCGCCGGCACACCACGGCGGTCTACCTCAGATCGACACCCGAGGAGTTGTTCCGCAGGTTGCGTCATGACACCCAGAGGCCGCTGCTGCAAGTGCAGGACCCTCTGGCCCGGCTGCGCACGCTGTTCCAGATCCGCGACCCCCTCTACCAGAGCGTCGCGCATTTCGTCATCGAGACCGGACGGCCGTCGGTGCAGAACCTGGTGAACATGCTGCTGATGCAACTGGAGCTGGCGGGTGTGCTGCCGATGGACAGCGTGCCCTCGCCGGTTGACGGCATAGAGCCATCAGTGCACTGACCCGCCACGCATTCGTCTTGGAGCGCGGCAGAATAGTCGGATGCCCAAGAACCCCGCATCCATGACGCCCGGCGCGAAGGTCAGCATCGCTCTGGCCGATCGAGGCTACGACATCCTCATCGGATCCGGACTGCTCGAGCGATCCGGAGATCTCGCTTGTGGCCCACAGGCGTCCGAGGCCTTGATCGTCACCAACACGACGGTGGCTCCGCT
This sequence comes from Rhizobacter sp., assembly GCA_017986065.1. GTDB lineage: Bacteria > Pseudomonadota > Gammaproteobacteria > Burkholderiales > Burkholderiaceae_C > PBB1. The sequence goes on from JAGNWJ010000005.1 coordinate 13,119, forward strand.
GTACGCCGAGCGCGTGGAACGTGCACTGGCGTTGCACCACGCTCGAGTTCACACGATCGCCTTGCCGGACGGCGAAGTACACAAGGACTGGGACACGCTGAACCTCATCTTCGACAAGCTGCTGAAGGAAGGCTTCGACCGAAAGGTCGTCCTTTATGCGCTTGGCGGTGGAGTGATCGGCGACATGACCGGCTTTGCTGCCGCCTGCTACATGCGAGGCGTCTCGTACGTGCAGATACCGACGACGCTGCTGGCGCAGGTCGATTCCTCCGTCGGAGGAAAGACCGCCATCAATCACCCAGCAGGCAAGAACATGATCGGCGCCTTCTACCAGCCGTTGAAAGTCATTGCCGATCTCGACACGCTCGACACCTTGCCCGATCGGGAGATCTCTGCGGGCCTGGCCGAAGTGATCAAGTACGGCCCGATCGCAGATGCCGACTTCATGGGCTGGATCGAGAAGAACATCGACGCGCTGCGCGCCAGGGACAAGGCCGCGCTGGCGCATGCGATCCAGCGCTCCTGCGAGATCAAGGCCTGGGTCGTCGGACAGGACGAGCGCGAGTCGGGCCTGCGGGCCATACTCAATTTCGGACACACCTTCGGGCATGCGATCGAGGCCGGACTCGGCTATGGCGAGTGGCTGCATGGCGAGGCGGTGGGTTGCGGCATGGTGATGGCGGCTGACCTGTCCGCGCGCTGCGGCTTGATCGATGCGGCATATGCCGCACGCATCGCAGCCCTGATCGAGCGTGCCGGCTTGCCGATTCGAGGGCCCAGACTCGGCGCTGCGCGATATCTCGAGCTGATGCGCATCGACAAGAAGTCGGAGTCCGGGCAGATCCGGTTCGTGCTGATCGATGCGCCAGGCCGGGCCAGCATGCACCGAGCCGACGATGCCCTGGTCGCCCAGGTGATTGCCGATCACACCGCATGACATCCGCGTGAACAGCAGCCATGGCGGTGAGCTTGCTACATACGCGAGCCATCCGCAAGACAGTCGCGGCCGGCGCCACGCCGAACCCCCTTCGCCCGGACGCAACGAGTTCCAGCGTGACCGCGATCGCATCGTGCACAGCACTGCTTTTCGCAGGCTGGTCTACAAGACCCAGGTGTTCCTGAACCACGAAGGGGATCTGTTCCGAACCCGGATGACCCATTCGCTGGAAGTGGCTCAGATCGCCCGATCGATCGCCCGGCCACTGGGCCTGCACGAGGATCTGGTTGAAGCCGTTGCGCTGGCACACGACGTGGGACACACGCCTTTCGGACACGCCGGGCAGGATGCGCTGAACGAGTGCCTCCATCGCATTCAGCCGCAGCGCGAGGGCTTCGAACACAACTTCCAGAGCCTGAGGGTGATCGATCTGCTGGAAGCGCGCTATCCCGGGTTCGACGGGCTCAACCTGAGTTTCGAGACCCGCGAGGGCGTGCTCAAGCACTGTTCACAAACCAACGCGCGCCGGCTCGAATCGGTCGAGCCGGGTGGCGTCGGTCAGCGGTTCCTGATGCGCACGCAACCCAGCCTCGAAGCCCAGCTGTGCAATCTCGCTGACGAAATCGCCTACAACGCGCATGACATCGATGACGGGGTGCGCTCCGGGTTGCTGACCATCGAGCAACTCGAAGCTGCGGTCGTGTTCGATCGCCACCGCATCGAATCCCTGCGAGACCATCCGGCACTGACCGGACGGCGATTGCTGTTCGAGGCCATCCGGCGCATGCTTTCGGCCCAGATTCACGACGTCATCAGCAGCACCCGGGCCATGCTGCGACAGCACGAACCGCAGTCAGCCGACCAGGTGCGGTGCCTGGCGCCGCTGGTCTGCTTCAGCCCTTCGATGGCTGCCGACAGTGCGCAGCTCAAGCACTTCCTCAGTCGCCATCTCTACCGACATCCGCAGGTGATGGACACCACCGATCGCGCCAGAGCGGTGGTGCGTGGCCTGTTCGATCGCTACTTCGATGATCCGAAGGCGTTGCCTGAATCGGCAACAAGCCGGTCAGGTGCGACGCCGGACCACGTGCGGCAACGCCCCCGCGAAGTGGCCGACTACATCGCCGGCATGACCGATCGCTTTGCGTTGCGCGAACACGAGCGGCTGACGGGGCAGCGTCTGTTCGACTGAGTTCCGCGGGTCGGTGCGCGCAGCTGCTCAGGGCGGAGCGAGCAGCAGTTCGATGTGCCGGATGCTTCGCACCGCGACCCCACGGCGCTGGGCGGGGCTCAGCACCGTTTCACAGAACTTGGCGGCCACCGCATGGCGCAGCTCGTTCGATTGATCGGGCTCGATCCGCGTGACGGCGCATTGTTCGGCGGTGCCCATCTCGTTGATCAGCACATCGA
>JAGNWJ010000005.1:15565-36135 GCA_017986065.1 Rhizobacter sp.
GTACCGGTGATCTCGAAGTTTCCGCACTTGTTGCCTGACATCGAACCCGTACGCGTTGCCCGAACCACGAACGCCGTCTGCGTGGCGGTTGGAACGCTGATCGTGTACGAAGCAGCGCCGGAGCGAGGGGACTGGCTGAAACGTGCACCGAACAGATCGGCGACCGCCACGCCGGCCGTGTTCTGGTCGTACCGGTAGTTTTCTGCGTAGAACCGCTCCATCCACTGCGCGGCTTCCATCAGCAGGCTCTGCGCTTCCGAACGTCGGCTGCGATCGATGTACTCGCGGTACGACGGATAGGCCACGGCAGCGAGGATCGAAACGATGGCGACAGTGATTATCAGCTCGATCAGCGTGAAGCCGGACGGACTCAACCGGCCACGCTGATGGCAACCGGATGTGCCTCCGGGATTCGACAGGGTTTGTTTGCTCATGGTCAGTTGGTCTTGAAGCCCGGGATCTCGCGCCAGAAGATGCGGCCCTTGCCGAGGTTGGAGCGAACGTTAGCCCCGCCTGTCGCGGTGATTACCTTGGTGCAATCCAGTGACCCGCCGCTACACTCATCCGCCTTGGTCGCGTCGCCGCCATTTCCGCCCGCTCCCACCTGGGTGTTGCCGATGCGACCCTTCTGATCACTGATCGGAACGCTGACCAACTGGTAGGTGGTCGTGACATCGCCCTCCTCCACATCCGTTGTTCCGAGCAGGCCGTTCGGCAAGCCGGTGATCGGGTCGACCGCCAGCAGACGCGCCACCGGTTTGTCCGAGCAGGCGTCGGTGGCCGCGCCGGTCTTCGGCGGCGCCGGAGACACGGTGATCGTGAGCACTTGGTTGTTGGCGATCGTCAGGTTGTTCAGCCCCATCTCCGAGTTCACGTTGAAGAAGAAGTACCAGCCCAGCTTGGTGTTCCAGTCGATTGCGTCACCTGTCAGATAGCGAGTCTGCGTGTCGGTGCCGACGTTGTGCAGTTCGCGTTCCTCCAGGTCGCTCAGGTCGCGCGGCAAGGCGTCTTCCATGTCGGTTGCCTCATCGATGACCGCGAATGCCGGCTTGTCCCAGATGCCGAACATGCCATTCGTCCGACTCCCGTTGGGGAAGTCGTCGCTGGTCACGGATTTTCCGGTGACGACGTTCACCACGATGCCGCCCAGACGGTGAAAGCGGAACTCCGGTGCGCCCGTGATGGGCAGCGCGTTGCCGGAAGCATCCTTGGCGGTGAAGAGAGGTTTCTCGAAATACGACACCCGCCAGGCTCCTGGGTCGGCACTTCGGACGTCGAAGCGCCACAGGTTGCCCTGCAAGTCGCCCGCATAGATGTAGTCGGGAATGCGGTCGTTGTTGACATCGACCCAGGTCGGTTGCGACAGGCCGTTCGCACCGAGGGTCGGCACCACGATCTTCTTGAACTTGCCTCCGGCGGCTGCGGCGTCAGCGTCGGCGAACACGATGTACAGCGCGGCCCGGCCGCTCGTGCTGTCGATGCCGTTGCCGAACAGCGCGGCGAACCGGCCGTTGTTCATCATCGCGATCTGTCCCGGCTGAGCGGTGAAGATGCTGGTCGTCGGTTCCGCGATCATGTAGCCCATGTCGCCGTCCGGGTCGTCGGCATCCGTCATCTGCCACGCAAACACCGTGGTGGCATGCGCCTGATCCAGTTGCGAGCCAACCACACTGGTCGTGTCATCGGCGGTGGTCTCGGTGCCTTTGGTGTCGGTCGTGATCGTGCCCGCCTGGGTCACGTCGAGCGCAAAGATGCCCTTGCCGCCCCGGCCCAGCGATGAGAAGAGATAGGTGCGCCAGTCGGCACCCACCTTCACGTCGCCGACGAATGGCGAGCCGTCGACGAAAGCCTGAACCTTCGCGCCATTGGCCGAGGCCCACTCCGGCAGTCGAGAGAACAGGGGCTGCGGGATGTACGACATGATCGGTGCCCCACCGGCCTGCGTACCGTCTGGCCCCTTGCGGTTGCTGGCATCGAAGGCGTGCAGCATGCCGTCGCCGGCGCCGGCCCACAGCACCAGTCGCCGATCCTTCCAGGTCGTGGCGAAGGTGTCGTATCCGCTGAAGGCGTCGCCGAAATATCGGCCCTCGGGCACGGTCTGGATCGTCGGGTTCGAGCTGACGATCGGCCCCATGATCGACGTGGCCGGGCGGGGCCTGAACTCATCGGCAAACGTGGTGCTGCCGCGGATCCAGTCCAGCATCTTCTGCCCGTGGGCCACGTTGCCGCCGTCCTTCAGGATGTCCTGTTCGGTGCCATCCAGGCTCGCCCATTCGAATGGGACGCCGTCCGCGCCGACCCGGTTCGTGATGATCTGACGATTGGTCGACAGGGTGGCGGAGAGCCGCTCGTGCGCTCTCCAGGTGAAATCCGGATCCACCTCGAACTCACCCGTCTCTGCCTTTAGCGCATACGCCGTCAGCGCGCCGCTGCCGTCGGCTGCATCGAAGGAGGCCACCACCTTCAAGTCGTTCGCCTGCAGTTGGCTCGCGGAGATGGCCGGAGCCGTGTTGGACGAGGTCACGATGTCTTCGAGGATCTCGCGCAGCGATTTCTCCAGCAGGTCAGGTCGACGTGCGTAGAAATAGTTGTCCGGATTGCCGTCGCACGGTTGCGTCGGGTCGTTGCAAATGGTTCCGTCGGACTTGCGACGGTCCCACTGGCTGTAGCGGGTCGGCGTGAAGACGGGGGTGGCCGCGGCCGTCTTGTCGTTCTTCGTGTAGCTGAAACCGCCGTACTTGGCGATGTACCAGAGCGGTTCCTTCAGGCTGGCATTGGTGGCGCCAGTCATGTTGAATGTCTTGTAGGTCTCGCCGCGAACCACATTGCCGGCTGCGCCGAGCTTGGAGCACAGCTTCTTCGGCTCATTCACCGTATTGCTTGTCACACACTTCGTGGCGTCTTCGGGGCCGTTGTAGAGCGCGCCCGCAGCCACGCTGACCCCCGTCGGGTCGACCACAAGGAATTTGTTGATGCCACTGTGCATGTGCAGGCCGTCCTTGTCGGTGCCCACGAGCGTGTAGCCGAAGCCGAACTGGGCTGCTGAACCGGTGTTCGATTCCACCGCTTGGGTGTAGACCGTCAGCGTCGGTTCAGCGGCCGTACCACCCGTCACCCAGCGGATCGAATTCAACATGTCCTGGTCCTGGTCTTCACCCAGCATGCTGTGCTGCCACAGCACCAACGCGGAGCCCGACGCGAAGCCGTCCGCATCGATCGTCGTTTCCAGCACCTTGAAATCGACCATGTTGCCTGGCAGCGGACCGGGTGCGCCGCGCTGCGAATCCAGGCTGGCCGGCGTGATGTAGACCCGCATGCAGTCCGGATTCGCCAGACCCTTGTTGGCAGCCGAGCACTCGATCTGGCCCGGCAGCGGTACCTCGATGGTGGCAACGCCCCCCGACATCGTGACGCCGTAGTTGCGCACGGTCAGCCCGGCATACGGGAAGTCCGGAATCAGGGCTGCCGCCGCATCCAGGTCGCCACGGATGCGGTTCGTGTTGTTGAAGTGGGCCACGCCCGAGCCGAGGTAGGTTCCCCGGAAATTGGGCCCGTCCGGACAGGCGCCCTGCACCTTGCCCAGGTTGGAAACCGTCTTGCCCGTGCATTGCAGATCGGCAACGTCCACGCCGTTGTTGCCGACCAGTCGCTTCGTGCCGGTGATGCCTTCGGTGTCACCGATCTTCTTCGTCAGATCCTCCGCCGTGGCGGTGTTGGTGATGTCGGTGAACGCAAGCATGGCTGTCACGTCGTCGTAGCTGTTGACGCCGCCCGAGATCGTCAGCATGTTCAGTGGGCGGCAGATGCCACGTCCGTAGAGTTCAGAGCGCTTCTTGCCGTTGATCAGGGTGTCGTCCGAGGCCGTGCTCAGCGGGTCAACCCAGTTCGTGGCGGCGGGCATGCCTACAGCCAGGTCCTTGGCTCCGACGGCCGCCCACTTGGCCGCCTTGCCGGCGAAGAAACGCGTCGATTCGAGCAGCAGTTCACCCACCGGGTTGCCCCAGGAAGAGCAGTTGCCATCGGTCAGCGTGTCGGACTGACACGTCTGGGAGTATTGGCCGGTGCTCAGGTCGTAGCCGTAGAGGTTGATTTCATTCAGCGACTGGACGATCCCGCCCTTGCCGACCCCCGCACTCTTGAACTGGCCGGTCGCCGGGTTGATCTCGTCGTTGATCTCGCCCATGTTCTTGCGCAGCACCCCCGCCTCGAGGTTGTGGTCGTACGAGCCCATCATCAGCGCGAACTCGGCCCGTGCGGCCTTGGTGCCGCTGGCGCTGCTTTCGCCGAACTCATGCAGCAGGCCGGTGGGTTTGTAGACGGCACCGTACTGCTTGCAGCCGGGATCCAGCTTGTCGGCCACGCAGGCCTGAACCCGTCCGGTGAAGGTCGGCCCCAAAGTCCCACCGCTGTAGGTCGCGCCGTTGGTCGCCGCCGTCGGCACACTGGCCTTGTGCGTGTAATCGGCGTCGGAGGTGGCCTTGACGCCATTCGGGCTGACGTAGTTGGCACTCAGGAACGTGATCGTCGGCGCCTGCCAGGTGTAGTTGACCTCCGTGGACCAGTTGCACGACCTCACCTCGGTCATGTTCCAGAGGATGTAGTTGCCGATCACCACCCGGATCTGCGGTATCAATGCGCTGGAGTGGGATGTCCCGGCGTTTTCCGCAGGACGACGACACAACGTGATGCCCTCGGCCAGCGCTGCCGCGCTGTCGAACGGCGTCAGGCGGTCGAGGTCGCTGCCGTTGTAGTACTTGACGAAAGCCTGGCTGTTGCGCGGAACGAACGAGAGCTCGAGCGTCGTGTCGGCTGCGGAGTCGCCATTGGCGTAGCGATCGGCTGCGGTGGCGCCGTAGAACGAGCGCATGCCGCCGTAGAGCACCTTGCGCAGGATGTCGATGCGCGACATCGTTGCCCAGTTCAGGAAGTTGCCGCTCCAGTAGCCGCTGCCGGCCGTGCAGTAGTACTTGCCGTCAACGATGGTCGCTTCGACGGCAGGCACGAACCGCCCGCTGTTGGCGGTGCTGTAGGTGTAGCACTTCGAAGAATCGAAGTAGCCGTAGTAGCTGAACGCGGGCTTGAAGGTGTAGTCGACCTTGCCGTCGAAGTCGATGTCCTCGAAGTCGGTGTAGGCCTTCCAGAACATCGTGAAGTCCTTGGAGGCCGTCATCATCACCATCGGCTTGTTCTGCGTGGTGGCGACGATGTTCGGCGGGATGGCGCTGGGCAGTGCCTGGGCCGTGTTCAGCACACTTCCGATGACGAGGGCGATGAGGAGGCGAATGATGTTCATGGCAGCTCGTTTCAATTGCCGGGAGGCTTGATGTAAGTTTGCAGAACCACTTCGGTGTTGATGTCGGCACCGAAGCCGCGTGCCGTGACGCGGACCAGCGTGTCGGTGGCCCGATCGATCCACTCGAGCATGTACTCGGGCTGGCGTGCGACGCCGTTGATATTCGGAGTGCCGGTGAAGGTGCCGATCGGGATGCCGCCATCGAAATCACAATCGACGGGTATCGCTTCGTTGTCCCCCCACAGGCCATCCTTGCTCGCCGGCCACCAGGGTTGGGGGTTGACGCCGGTGGTGTAGTTGCTTGCCGCAAGGTAGGCCGGGGGGGAAAAGCACTGGCCCTTGCGGCAACCGGTCGTCCACAGGCTGGGGATGAACTTGGTGGGCAAGGGACGATCCGGGCTGCGGTCGCAGACGGCGCCGGCCGGCTTTCCGGGGAACCTCGGAAACAGGTCCCGTTCGGCGTCCCGCAGGGCCGCTTCAGCCGCCTGGCGGGCGACTTCGTAGTCGAGCTGGTTGCGTGTGATGCCTTCGCCCAGCGTGGCACGGCGAATGCCGAACGCTGCCGCGATCGTGATGATCAGCAGGAACATCAGCACGATGGGAAGTGCGATGCCTCGCGATCCCGAGCGAGTCGTGAGCGGCGAGGTTGCGATGGCAGGTGTCACGTGCATGGCAGGCCGGTTCACAGGTTGTCGCTCAGGTTGTTTCGAACGGCATACACGCGCTCGAAACTCTTGTAGATGTAACGGCTGCCGGCGGGCAGTTCGACAGGATCGGCGTCGCGGCAGTTGCGATACGTGCGCACATCTCCCGCCTTGTCTTCCTGGCGTGAATTGGCCAGCGAACGCACCACGATGCAGATGCTGACCGCCGTGACGCGTTGCCACGCCGTGCGTCCGCCGACCGGGCCGGCCACGTCGACCTGGTTGACCTCGGTCGCCGTCATGAACGACGTGGGCGACTTGCCTGCGGCAGCAGCATCGCCATCGCCGGCATAGATGCCGTAGCGGATGACCATGTCCTCGATGCCTTCGAGCGCCGGTTGCGCGCTGCCCGCCTCGTCGCCATTGCCGTGGCAACCCAGGCTGTTCACGGTGACCGTGTTCTTGTCGGAGTCGACATAACTGTCGGTGTTGACGATGCCGAACCTGTTCGATACGTACAGCGGCTGGCTGGCTGCAACGCTGGCTGCATTGACCGCATCGCCGGACACCGGCAGGCGGTTGCAGTCATTCGCGTTGCCGAGCAGCGAGTCAGCGCCGAACTCGGGTGTGGCGAAGTAGTTGACGATGATTGAGTCGGGCTGGCCCGCCACCGTGGCGTCGCAAGCCTTGGTGGCCGGGTTGTAGTTGGCTCCGGCGCAGCCGAACAGTCCCGTGTTGAACGCGACCTTGGTCGAATCCTTGGCGTTGTAGTAGACGCCGTAGAACTGATCCGCCGTCGTGGTGTCCTGCCCGTACTGGGCCGGGTAGAAGCCGGCCTTCTGGACTTCACGGCCGATCATCTCCAGCGCGATCTTCCCGGTCTCGTTGATGTCCGAAATGGATTGCGTGGTTCGAGAAGCCTCGCGTGTTGCCAGGTAGAGCGCGGCAGCCGCCAGCGACAGCACGATACCGATGACCAGGCCGACCATCAGTTCGACCAGGGTCATGCCTCGTTGCCGGGAGGCCCGCCCCGACTTCTTGTCCAGGGCTGTCAGTTGTCGTTGCATCGTGCTCATGGAATCACCGACATGTTGGTGCAGCGCACGCCGTCGATCACGTCGGCCGCAGGCGGGCAGCAGATACGTGCGGCGATTCCGGTGTTGGTGATCACGCCCGCTCCGTCGACCGCGCAGGTCGGGGAGGCTTCCGGCGTGACGCCGTCGTCCTGGACGTAGGACTTGTCGAACCACATGATCGTGGCCAGGTAGCCGGTGTCGCGCTGACCGGACACCCAGACTGCTGCGCCAGGCATGCTGCGGTTCAGTGCCAGCCGCCAGTCGGTCAGGTGATAGGTCGCCAACTGGGTTGGCGTGCAGTCTTCGGCAAGGCAGTCGCGGGCGATGGTCACGTCGCCATCGTCGAGCGCTTCCCGTTGGTCCGCGTAGGCGACGGTGTTGAACCTGTAATCGGTATTCGATGCGGACGGATTGGCGCGAACGCGGTCTGCGAGATCCGACAGGCCTGAAGCCACCGCTGCACGAGCCCAGGCGCCTTGCGAGTAGCGCAACGCCGCGGATGCGAGGCCTGCGATGCCCAGCAAGCCGATGGACAACACCAGCATCGCGACCAGCGCCTCGATGAGTGTGCTGCCTGTCTCGCCTCGGCGCCGCTGTCCGATCGGAACCGATTCGACACGGCAGCCGGAGGCCGGGGATGGGGTTGGCTCGATCGTGTTCATGGGCTCAGGTGCATGAGTCGGTGTATTGCCGCACGGTGGCTCGGCCCGCGGCGTCCAGGCAGACGGTGCGGCGGTAACTGTCATCGGTGCCTGCCGGTGGCTGGACCTGGAAGTTGCCGCTCGCAGCCAGATTGGCGTACCCGCGAGGGTCGAACAGCACGATGTTCAGCAGCGGGTCGGACGGAACGAGGCCGTAATTGCCCGACTCGCCGGAACGCTGTTGCAACACCGGGCCGGCTGCATCGGCCGCCGGGTCGGTCTTCGTGGCATCGCACCCCGGGTTCTGGAAGATCAGCCAGCCTGCAGCGAGCAGATTCACGTCTTCGACATCGTTTTCCGCGCAGGTCGTCGCGTTGTTGCTCGATGCCGCGCACAGGGACACGCAACTGTTGCGCGAAACGGCCAGTGCCCGCGCCTGTTGAAGCGCGGCCGCGAACTCGTTGCCGACGCCGGCCACCTTGTTGCGGACCATGAACGCGCGCAGATCCGGGGCCGCGAGCGCCGCAATGAGGGCGATCAGCGAGACCACGGTCATCATCTCGATCAGCGTGAACCCGCGCTGCAGGTGTCTCAAGCAAGTTCTCCTCGATGTCTCGTTGGGTCGGGATCGGTCACCAGGGACGGATCCCATCTCACGTCATGCGGCCAGACTATTCCCTGCGGGAGGGCTTCGCCACTGGGAGGTGGCAAGCGGTCCGATCATCAGGATGGGCGGTTCAATCAGCGTGCATAGTTCTCGATTCGGCGCTTTCGCGGGCGATTCCCGCTTTCACCACGTGATGCCCTTGATCTCCATCCCTTGTCATCTACGCTTATCGGCGGTCCGATGGCTCGCCTGAAGCGACTTGTGGTTCCCCGGGTGCCGCACCACGTTTGCCATCGTGTGGTGGCCGGCGGCTCGGCGTTCGTCGACGCGGCGGATCACGAAGCGTTCATTTCTGCGCTTCGCAGTTGCAGCGCCGAGCACGGTGTGACGGTGCTCGCCTATGCGCTTCTGAGTCAGCAGGTCCAGTTGATCCTGATACCTGACCGGGCTGAGGCGCTCGGTCGCATGATGCAGGCGCTGACAAGGCAGTACGTCGGTCCGTTCAATCGCAAGCACGCCCGTGCCGGGGCGCTCTGGCAAAGCCGGTTTTCCTCCGCGCCGTTGCAGGCGAGCCTGCACCTGCTGGACTGCGTGGTCTACGTCGAGCAGGCACCGCAGCGTTCGGGATTTGCCGGGGCCGCATTCGAATACCCCTGGTCGAGCGCCTGCCACCATGCCGGACTGCGCAGCGAGCGCTGGCTGGCGGCGATGCCGCCCGATTCGGCTTACTGGAAGCTGGGCAACACGCCGTTCGAGCGTGACGCGGCGTACCGCCACCTGCTTGAGCGCCCCATGTCGCTTGCGCAAGTCCAGCGCATCGAGTCGACCGTACTCAAAGGCTGGGCGTTGGGCTCGGGCGAGTTTCTGGCCGAGATTGGTGCGTCGACTGGGCGCCGACCTTGTCCTGCGCCGCGAGGACGACCCCCGCTGGGGCGTTGAAGGCCCTGCGGGGGTGCTTCTTGCACCGAACGGGTGCCTTGTCTGTCCCCAATTAAAATTGCCACCGATTATTGTGGTTGTCGATCGGGGTCTGACCCTTATTTAAATTTCTTGAGGTGTTTGCTGCGGTGCAGTAATCTCCCGCGGTCAAATTATCAGGAGTCCGCCATGTCATCGCCTCACCTCTTGTCTGCCGGCGCGCAGGAAATCGTCGCGGCGTCCGACTCGGGGCTCTACAGCCCGGGCCATGAGCACGATGCCTGCGGTGTCGGCTTCGTGGCGCACATCAAGGGCCACAAGGCGCACTCGATCGTCGAGCAGGGCCTGAAGATCCTCGAGAACCTCGATCACCGCGGCGCGGTGGGTGCCGACAAGCTGATGGGCGACGGTGCGGGCATCCTGATCCAGATTCCCGATGATTTCTACCGTGCCGAGATGGCAGAGCAAGGCATCGAGTTGCCGGCGCCGGGCGAATACGGCGTGGGCATGATCTTCCTGCCGAAGGAGCATGCGTCGCGTCTGGCGTGCGAACAGGAACTGACCCGCGCAGTGAAGGCCGAGGGCCAGGTGGTTCTGGGCTGGCGCGATGTCGCCGTCGACGTCGACATGCCGATGTCGCCGACCGTGCGGGAAAAGGAACCGGTGATCCGCCAGATCTTCATCGGTCGCGGCCCCGACGTGATCGTGCCCGATGCACTCGAGCGCAAGCTCTACGTGATCCGCAAGACGGCATCGAGTGCCATCCAGCGACTGAAACTGACGCACAGCCACGAGTACTACGTGCCCAGCATGAGCTGCCGCACCATCATCTACAAGGGACTGCTGCTGGCCGATCAGGTGGGTCGCTATTACAAGGACCTGCAGGACCCGCGTACCACCTCCGCGCTGGCGCTGGTGCATCAGCGGTTCTCGACCAACACTTTCCCGGAGTGGCCGCTCGCGCACCCGTACCGGATGGTCGCGCACAACGGCGAGATCAACACCGTCAAGGGCAACTTCAACTGGATGCGCGCCCGCGAAGGCGTGATGAAGTCGCCGGTGCTCGGTGACGATCTGCAGAAGCTCTACCCGATCAGCTTCGAAGGCCAGAGCGACACGGCCACCTTCGACAACGCGCTCGAGTTGCTGACGATGAGCGGCTATTCGCTCGCGCACGCGGCCATGATCATGATTCCCGAGGCCTGGGAGCAGCACACGACGATGGACGAGCGTCGCCGCGCGTTCTACGAGTACCACGCGGCGATGCTGGAACCGTGGGACGGCCCGGCCGCGATGGTGTTCACCGACGGCCGCCAGATCGGCGCGACCCTGGACCGCAATGGTCTGCGCCCGGCGCGCTACGTGGTGACCGACGATGACCTGGTGGTGATGGCGTCCGAGTCCGGCGTGCTGCCATTTCCAGAGAACAAGATCGTCAAGAAATGGCGCCTGCAGCCCGGGAAGATGTTCCTGATCGATTTCGAGCAGGGCCGCATCGTCGATGACGAGGAACTGAAGAGCCAGTTCGCGTCAGCCAAGCCTTATCGGCAATGGATCGAGAGCGTTCGCATCAAGCTCGAGGATGTGCCGGCTGAAGACACGGCACGCGTGTTCACCGAGACGCTGCTCGACCGCCAGCAGGCCTTCGGCTACTCGCAGGAGGACATCAAGTTCCTGATGAGCCCCATGGCTCAGGCCGGCGAGGAAGCCACGGGTTCGATGGGCAACGACTCGCCGCTGGCGGTCCTGTCGGACAAGAACAAGCCGCTCTACAACTATTTCAAGCAGTTGTTCGCACAGGTCACGAATCCGCCGATCGATCCGATCCGCGAGAACATCGTGATGTCGCTGGTGTCGTTCATCGGACCGAAGCCGAACCTGCTGGACATCAACGCGGTGAACCCGCCGATGCGCCTCGAAGTGCCACAGCCGGTGCTCGATTTCGAGGACATGGCGCGGCTGCGCAGCATCGAGAGGCACACCGCTGCCAAGTTCAAGAGCTATGAACTCGACATCACCTACCCGGTGCTGTGGGGAGGCGAGGGCGTCGAAGCGAAGCTGGCTTCGCTGTGCGCGGAGTCGGTCGATGCCATCCGCAGCGGCCACAACATCCTGATCATCAGCGACCGCCGAGTCGATCGCGACCATGTCGCCATTCCGGCCGTGCTGGCGCTGTCTGCGGTGCACCAGCACCTGGTGCGCGAAGGACTGCGCACGACCGCTGGCCTGGTGGTCGAAACCGGATCGGCCCGCGAGGTGCATCACTTCGGCGTGCTCGCTGGCTACGGCGCCGAGGCCGTCCACCCGTACCTGGCGATGGAGACGCTCGCGAACATGCATCGCGACCTGCCGGCGGACCTGTCGACCGAGAAGGCGATCTACAACTACATCAAGGCGATCGGCAAGGGACTGTCGAAGATCATGTCCAAGATGGGCGTGTCCACCTACATGTCGTATTGCGGGGCGCAGCTGTTCGAGGCGATCGGCCTCGAGAAGACGATGGTCGACAAGTACTTCCGCGGCACCGCGTCGCAGGTCGGGGGCATCGGTGTGTTCCAGGTCGCCGAAGAGGCGCTGCGCATGCACAACGCCGCGTTCGGGGAAGACCCGGTTCTGGCCGGCATGCTCGATGCCGGGGGTGAATACGCCTGGCGCGTGCGCGGCGAAGAGCACATGTGGACGCCCGACGCCATCGCCAAGCTCCAGCACAGCACGCGTGCCAACCAGTTCGAGACCTACAAGGAATACGCGCAGCTGATCAATGACCAGTCGCGTCGCCACATGACGCTGCGCGGGTTGTTCGAGTTCAAGCTCGACCCGAGCAAGGCCGTGCCGCTTGACGAAGTGGAGCCGGCGGCCGAGATCGTCAAGCGATTTGCCACCGGAGCAATGTCGCTTGGATCGATCTCGACCGAGGCGCACAGCACGCTCGCCGTGGCGATGAACCGCATCGGCGGCAAGAGCAACACGGGTGAAGGCGGCGAAGATCCGGCGCGCTACCGCAATGAGCTGAAAGGAATCCCGATCGCTGCCGGCACCAGGATCAGCGACGTGCTGGGCGACAAGGTCATCGTGGCTGACTTCGAGCTGAAGGCGGGCGATTCGCTGCGCAGCAAGATCAAGCAGGTGGCGTCCGGCCGCTTCGGGGTGACCACCGAATACCTGTCCAGCGCCGACCAGATCCAGATCAAGATGGCCCAAGGTGCCAAGCCGGGCGAGGGCGGTCAGTTGCCGGGCGGCAAGGTCAGCGAGTACATCGGTTTCCTGCGCTACTCCGTGCCTGGCGTCGGCCTGATCTCGCCGCCGCCGCACCACGACATCTATTCGATCGAGGATCTGGCACAGCTCATCCACGATCTGAAGAACGCCAACCAGCGCGCCGACATCAGCGTCAAGCTGGTCAGCGAGGTTGGGGTCGGCACGATCGCGGCTGGTGTGGCGAAAGCGAAGGCCGATCACGTGGTGATCGCCGGACACGATGGTGGCACCGGCGCTTCGCCCTGGAGTTCGATCAAGCACGCTGGCACGCCGTGGGAGCTGGGCTTGGCCGAAACGCAGCAGACGCTGGTGCTGAACCGCCTGCGCAGCCGCATCCGCGTGCAGGCCGACGGCCAGATGAAGACCGGCCGCGACGTGGTCATCGGTGCGTTGCTGGGGGCTGACGAGTTCGGCTTCGCGACGGCGCCGCTGGTCGTCGAGGGCTGCATCATGATGCGCAAGTGCCACCTCAACACCTGCCCGGTCGGCGTGGCCACGCAGGATCCGGCGCTGCGTGCCAAGTTCCAGGGCAAGCCCGAGCACGTGGTGAACTACTTCTTCTTCGTTGCCGAGGAAGCGCGCCGCATCATGGCGCAGCTGGGCATCCGCAAGTTCGACGACCTGATCGGCCGCGCCGACCTGCTCGACACCAAGAGGGGCATCGAGCACTGGAAGGCCAAGGGGCTCGATTTCGCGCGCATCTTCCATCTGCCGGCGGCACCGGCCGAAGTGCCTCGCCGCCAGGTCGAAGTCCAGGATCATGGACTGGCCCGTGCGCTCGATGTGGCGCTGATCGAGAAGTGCAAGCCGGCGCTCGAGCGCGGGGAGAAGGTGCAGTTCATGCACGAGGTGCGCAACGTCAACCGCACCGTCGGCGCCATGCTGTCCGGTGAACTGGTTCGTCGCCACCCCGAGGGTCTGCCAGACCAGACGATCTTCATCCAGATGGAAGGCACCGGCGGCCAGAGCTTCGGTGCGTTCCTCGCGAAGGGCATCACTTTCTACCTGATCGGAGATGCCAACGACTACACCGGAAAAGGCATGAGCGGCGGGCGCATCGCCATCCGCCCGAGCATCGAGTTCCGCGGCGACGCGATGAAGAACATCATCGTCGGCAACACCGTGCTGTACGGTGCCACCAGCGGCGAGGCCTTCTTCCGTGGCGTGGCCGGCGAGCGGTTTGCGGTGCGCCTGTCCGGAGCCACTGCGGTGGTCGAGGGCACCGGTGACCATGGCTGCGAGTACATGACCGGCGGAACGGTGGTCGTGCTCGGCGAGACGGGCCGCAACTTCGCGGCCGGCATGAGCGGCGGCGTTGCGTACGTGTACGACGCGGAAGGGAAGTTCGCGTCGCGCTGCAACACCTCGATGGTCAGCCTGGAGCGCGTGCTGTCGCCGGCCGAGCAGGGCGCCACCGATCCTGCGCTGTGGCACAAGGGACAGACCGACGACGCGATCCTCAGGAAGCTGATCGAGGACCACCACAAGTGGACAGGGTCGCTGCAGGCGCGCCACCTGCTCGATCAGTGGGAGGCCTCCCGCGCGAAGTTCGTCAAGGTGTTCCCGAACGAGTACAAGCGCGCGCTGTCAGAACTCGCTTCGAAGGAATCGCGGGCTCGGTCCGTGAACACCGAAGCTGATGCGCCTGCCACGGTGGCGACGAGCAAGCCCAAGGCGTCGGACAAGAAGACCAAGACGACCCCCTCCAAGTGATGTCCGGCAGGTCGGCAGCGCGTTGACGCGCCGATCGACCCGCACGCCGCATCAATTCAGTCAGCAAGCCAGCAGGAATCAATCGCATCATGGGAAAAATCACCGGCTTCATGGAGTACGAGCGCCTCGAAGAGGCCTATCAACCGGTTCAGCTGCGGCTCAAGAACTACAAGGAAGTCGCGATCGGACTCAAGGAGGGAGAGGCTCGCATCCAGAGCGCTCGCTGCATGGATTGCGGTACCCCGTTCTGCAACAACGGTTGCCCGGTCAACAACATCATTCCGGACTTCAATGAGCTGGTTTTTCGCGGAGACTGGAAGAACGCGATCGAGGTGCTGCACTCGACCAACAATTTCCCCGAGTTCACCGGGCGCATCTGCCCGGCGCCATGCGAAGCGGCCTGCACGCTGAACGTCAACGACGATGCGGTCGGCATCAAGAGCATCGAGCACGCGATCATCGATCGCGCCTGGGCCGAGGGATGGGTCACGCCGCGTCCGTCGAAGCACCGCAGCGGCAAGTCCGTCGCCGTCGTGGGTTCCGGCCCGGCGGGCCTGGCCGCTGCCCAGCAGCTCGCGCGCGTCGGCCACGACGTCACGGTGTTCGAGAAGAACGACCGTGTCGGTGGCCTGCTGCGTTACGGCATCCCCGATTTCAAGATGGAGAAGCTGCACATCGACCGGCGGGTCGAGCAGATGCAGGCCGAGGGCGTGACCTTTCGCACCGGGGTTCTGGTGGGGCGCCTGCCCGAGGGCAGCAAGGTCACCAACTGGGCCAAGGAAGTGCTCTCGCCCGAGCAGCTTCAGGCCCAGTTCGACGTGGTGCTTCTGGCTGGCGGTGCCGAGCAGTCGCGCGATCTGCCGGTGCCGGGGCGCGACCTGGAAGGCGTCCATTTCGCGATGGAATTCCTGCCGCAGCAGAACAAGGTCGTGGCCGGTGACAAGCTGAAGGGCCAGTTGCGTGCCGACGGTAAGCATGTCGTGGTGATCGGCGGCGGAGATACCGGCAGCGACTGCGTGGGCACCAGCAACCGCCACGGAGCGGCCAGCGTCACGCAGTTCGAACTGCTGCCGATGCCCCCCGAGCACGAGAACAAGCCCCTGGTCTGGCCTTACTGGCCGACCAAGTTGCGTACTTCGTCGAGCCATGAGGAAGGCTGCGAGCGCGAGTTCGCCATCGCGACCAAGGAATTCATCGGCGGCGAGGGCAAGGACAAGGGCAAGGTCAAGGCGCTGAAGGCCGTGCGTGTCGAATGGCAGGGCGGCAAGATGGTCGAAGTGCCCGGCAGCGAGCAGATCCTGCCGGCCGATCTGGTGTTGCTGGCCATGGGCTTCGTCAGCCCGGTGGCCAGCGTGCTCGATGCATTCGGCATTGACAAGGATGCCCGCGGCAACGCCCGTGCCGGCACCGAAGATGTCACCGGCTACGCCACCAACTTGCCGAAGGTCTTTGCCGCCGGTGACGTGCGTCGCGGCCAGTCGCTGGTGGTGTGGGCCATACGCGAGGGCCGCCAGGCTGCGCGCGCGATCGACGCGCACCTGATGGGCCGCAGCGACCTGCCACGCTGATCGCGGCGGCCAGGCGCCCGCTTGCAACGGGTTGTCACCCACCCACAGGGGCGTCGGGTGGTTGACATCTCACCTATCATGCGCAGCGCAGCGGGGGGCAACCGTCCCCGCGACATCCCGTCCCCATGACTTCTCTCTCAGACCCTCAACCTGCCGCCGCACCGGTCCTCGTTTCCATGCGCGGAGTGACCTGCGGGTATGGCGACCGGGTCATCCTCAGCAACATCGACATCGATCTGCCGCGTGGCAAGGTGATCGGTGTGATGGGCACCTCCGGCGGAGGCAAGACCACGTTGTTGCGCTTGATCGGACGCCAGTTGGCGCCGATGAGCGGGCAGGTGTTCTTCGACGGGATCGATCTCGCCAAGCTTGATCGGCGCGGGCTCTATGCGTTGCGTCGCCGCATGGGGATGCTGTTCCAGTTCGGCGCGCTGTTCACTGACTTGTCTGTGTTCGACAACGTGGCGTTTCCACTGCGCGAGCACACGAACCTGAGCCCTTCGATGATCCGCGACGTGGTGCTGATGAAGCTCGATGCGGTGGGCCTTCGCGGTGCGCGCAACCTGATGCCTTCCGAAGTTTCGGGCGGCATGGCACGGCGTGTGGCGCTGGCCCGGGCCATTGCACTCGACCCCGATCTGATCATGTACGACGAACCGTTTGCCGGGCTGGACCCGATTTCGCTCGGAAGTGCTTCACGGCTGATCCGTGACCTGAGCCAGGCGCTCGGCGTCACCAGCGTGGTCGTGTCTCACGATGTCGAGGAAACCTTCGCCATCGCCGACCACATCGTTTTTGTGGCCAACGGGGTCATTGCCGCGCAGGGCACGCCGGACGAGATTCGGGCCAGCACCGACCCGCTGGTGCATCAGTTCTTCACGGCCTCGCCGGACGGCCCCGTGGAATTCCATTACCCGGCTGCCTCGGTGACCGAGGATTTCGGCGTCGGAGGCCGGGCATGAACTGGCTCAACCCGGCCTGGGTCGGACGCGCGGTGCTGGCTCAGATGGCGGGCATCGGTGCCGCGGCGGTCCTGTTCGTCCGGCTTGTGGCGCTGACGCCGCTGGCGTTACGCCGGTTCACCCTGGTGATCGAGCAGACCTTCTTCGTCGGCAACCGTTCGCTGTCCATCATCGGCGTGTCGGGCCTGTTTGTCGGGTTCGTCCTCGCCTTGCAGGGTTACTACACGCTGCAGCGCTACGGTTCTGCCGAAGCGGTCGGCCTGCTGGTCGCGTTGTCGCTGGTGCGCGAACTCGGTCCTGTGGTCACCGCCCTGCTGTTCGCGGGACGCGCAGGCACTTCGCTGACGGCTGAAATCGGCCTGATGAAGGCCGGTGAACAACTGGCCGCGATGGAGATGATGGCTGTCGATCCGGTGCGTCGAGTGCTCGCTCCGCGCTTTCTGGCCGGCCTGATATCGATGCCCCTGCTGGCGGCCGTGTTCAGCGCCGTGGGTGTGCTGGGTGGCTGGGCGGTCGCCGTGTTGCTGATCGGCATCGACGAAGGTGCGTTCTGGTCGCAGATGCAGGGCGGTGTCAGCTGGTGGTCCGATGTCGGCAACGGCGCCATCAAGAGCGTGGTGTTCGGGGTGACGGTGACCTTCGTCGCGCTGTGGGAGGGCTACGACTGCAAGCCCACGCCCGAGGGGGTATCCCGGGCCACGACGCGCACGGTGGTCACGTCTTCGCTTGCGGTGCTGGCGCTCGACTTCGTGCTGACCGCCATGATGTTTTCGATCTAATGACCCGCAGCGGTCGACAAGGGGAATGACGTTGCAAAAATCCCGTCATGAAGTGTGGGTGGGGCTGTTCGTGATGATCGGCGCCGCGGCTTTGCTCTTTCTGGCGCTCAAGGCCGGCAACCTGCTCAGCCTGAACTTCGACAGCACCTACGGCGTGGTGGCCCGGTTCGACAACATCGGTGGACTGAAGCCGAGGGCTGCCGTCAAGAGCGCTGGCGTTGTCGTGGGGCGCGTTGAGTCGATCACTTTCGACGACAAGACATTCCAGGCCAGCGTGGCGCTTCAGTTGCAGCAGAAGTTCCAGTTTCCCAAGGACAGCTCGGCCAAGATCCTGACTTCGGGGCTGCTCGGCGAGCAATATGTCGGGATCGAACCCGGCGGCAACGAGAAGAATCTGGCAGCAGGGGATGTCATTACGCAAACCCAGTCGGCCGTCGTGTTGGAGAATCTGATCAGTCAGTTTCTGTTCAACAAGGCGTCTGAAGGCGCTCCGGCTGCACGGGCCACAGAAGGAGAAAAATAATGACCCCCTCGTTCCGATCCGGATTGAAGCCGCTGGCCTGCATCGCGCTGGCCGTGGCACTGCAGGGCTGTGCCACTGCGCCGGCAGGCAGCGCTCCCAGCGCGGGTGACCCGATCGAATCCTGGAATCGCAGCGTTTTCGCGTTCAACGAAGCAGTCGATGAGAACGCGATCAAGCCGGTCGCCAAGGGCTACGTCAATGTGGTGCCGAGCATGGTTCGAACCGGCGTCACCAATTTCTTCGGCAATTTCAAGGATGCGTGGTCGGCGGTCAACAGCGTGCTGCAGGGCAAGGTCGGCAATGGCATCAGCAACGCGATGCGCGTTGGCACCAACACCATCCTCGGTTTCGGTGGCCTGCTGGACTGGGCGACCGAGTTCCGCATCGAGCGCTTTCCCGAGGATTTCGGGCAGACGCTGGGTGTCTGGGGCTTCGGTGCCGGGCCTTACATCGTGTGGCCGCTGCTGGGACCATCGTCCGTGCGTGATTCGTTCGGGTTGCCGCTCGACATGTATGTCACGCCTGGGTTCCTGATCGAAGACACGGAAGCCGGCATCGGTTTGGCTGTCTTGAACGTGGTGAATACGCGCGCAAACCTGCTGAATGCCACGGGCATCCTCGACGACGCGGTTCTGGACAAGTACACATTCGTGCGTGACGGTTACCTGCAGCGCCGCAACAGTCTGGTGTACGACGGCAATCCGCCACAGGCCCCTGCTTCACAGACAAAATAACGAGCCTCTCCGTCGCCTGATCCCGAGTGGGCAGGGGTAGAGGCGAGAGCGGGCCGAGACCAACGAACTTTCGGAGCATCTTCCGCTCCAACGCAGGTGCCCTTGGGGTCCACACGAGAAGGAAAGCCAGATGATGCAGAAGAAATTGGTCGCCGCGATGTGCGCGGGCTTGCTTGCAGGGCTGGTTTCGCCCGCCCTGCACGCGGAGGCCCCGGCTGTGGTTGCCCAGGCAGGTGCCACGTCGCCTGACGACTTGATCAACAAGCTGTCTAACGAGGTGCTCGACACCGTCAAGGCCGACAAGTCGATCCAGTCCGGTGACATGAAGAAGATCCAGGCGCTGGTGGAGGAAAAGGTCATTCCGCACGTCAACTTCCAGCGCATGACGTCATCCGCGGTGGGCCGCTACTGGCGTCAGGCCACGCCCGAGCAGCAGAGCAGCCTGGAGTCCGAATTCAAGACCCTGCTGATGCGCACCTACGCCGGCGCGCTTTCGCAGGTCAAGGACCAGACCGTGCAGATCAAGCCTTCGCGCAATGCCCCCGAAGGCAACGAGGTCATCGTTCGTACCGAGGTTCGCGGCAAGGGTGACCCCGTGCAACTCGATTACCGCGTCGAGAAGTCCAACTCCAGCTGGAAGATCTACGACGTCAATGTGCTCGGTGTCTGGCTGGTCGAGAATTATCGAAACAGCTTTGCGCAGGAAATTGGCGCGAACGGCATCGACGGCTTGATTGCCAAGCTGACCGAGCGCAACAAGACGGCTGCGGCACGCAAGTGACATCCTCGGCCGCCGAGCTGGCGCTTCCGCCGTCGGTCCTGCTCGGCGACGCGAAGGATCTGCTGAAGAGGCTCACGCGTGTCGTGACCGAGAACCCTTCCGCACCGTTGATCGTCGACGCCTCTAGCCTGCACGACTTCGACTCATCAGTGCTGGCGGTGCTGCTCGAATGCCGCCGGCTGGCGCAATCGTCCCGCAGGGAGTTCGTCCTGCGGAACGCGCCGCCGCGCCTGAATCAACTGGCGGGTCTCTACGGCGTTGCCGTATTGCTGGGCATCGAGGCGCCGGTCAAGGGCGCTGCCCGGCCGGCCTGAATCCGTTGCTGCAGTCGTCGCCCGGAGCCCGGCCGGGCTGCGCACTCACTGCTCTTCCGACCAGGCGAAACCGTCACGAGCCACCAGAGCGCTCGCTGCTGCCGGGCCCCAGGTGCCCGCCGCGTAGGGACGAGGACCACCCCCGGCGTCGTTGTCTCGCTTCCACGCGTGCAGCACCGGCTCGACCCAGCGCCATGCCTGCTCCTGCTCGTCGCTTCGCACGAACAGATTGAGCCGTCCGGCGATGGCTTCGAGCAGCAGGCGCTCGTAGGCTCCGACCCGGGTTTCCGGAAAGGCCTTGTCGAAATCGAGGTCGAGCGACACCGCCGACAGGGCCTCGCTCTGGCCGGTTCCCTTGGCCGCGAGCAGGTGCAGTTCGAGGCCGTCCTCGGGCTGCAGCTTGATCACCAGCTTGTTGGGGCGGTTCATGCCCGGAAATATGCTGTGTGGCGTCGGACGGAAATTGACAACGATCTGCGCATCGCGAGCTGCGAGCCTCTTGCCGGTGCGCAGATAGAACGGCACGCCGGCCCAGCGCCAGTTCTGCACTTCGGTGCGCAGTGCGACGAAGGTTTCGCAGCGGCTGCCTGATGGCACCTTGACTTCGTCGAGGTACCCGACCACTGCCTGACCTGCGGTGTTGCCCGCTCGGTACTGGCCGCGCACCACGTCACGCGCAACGCTGTCGTCGGTGAACGGTTTCAGCGAGCGCAGCACTTTCAATTTCTCGTCCCGGATCGCGTCGGCGTCGTAACGCGA
>JAGNWJ010000005.1:36235-39217 GCA_017986065.1 Rhizobacter sp.
CGCTTGCCGCCCTCGACGTCCTGGAAGCGCTCCTTCAGCCAGCCCCGGTACTGCTCGTCACTTTGCTCGTCACGGGCGACGGACAGGATGCGCCCGCCCGGAGGCAGCTTGCCGTGCCGAAACGCCTGGAACAGCGCCGGCATCAGCTTGCGCCACGTCAGGTCGCCGGTGCCGCCGAAGAAAACCAGGTCGAAAGACATCGTGGGGGCCCTCCTGCCCGTGTCGCTGGACGCATTTCACCACGCAGGATTGATGCCGGATGCGATCGGCAACCTGTGCTCGGATGTCACCCGATCGGGTTCTAATCCGGCGTACGCGCATCGAATCACTTTCATGAACCAACTCGACCAACTCAAGCGTTTCACCACCGTGGTTGCCGACACCGGCAACTTCAGGCAACTCGCCGCGTTTGCGCCCCGCGACGCGACCACCAACCCCTCGCTGATTCTGAAGGCTGTGCAGCAGCCCGATTACGCGCCGCTGCTCACCGACACCGCTGCCTCGCACCGGGGCGTGGCGCTCGATGAGATCGTTGACCGCATCCTGGTGCGTTTCGGGCTCGAGATCCTGAAGGTCGTGCCCGGTCGCGTGTCCACCGAGGTCGACGCCCGGTTGAGCTTCGACGGCCCGGCCACGCTGGCGCGTGCGCGGCGCCTGATCGCGCTGTACGAGCAGGCAGGGATCGGCCGCGACCGGGTGCTGATCAAGATTGCCTCGACCTGGGAAGGCATCCAGGCTGCCCGGGTGCTGGAGCGCGAGGGCATTCACTGCAACCTGACGCTGCTGTTTTCCTTCGCGCAGGCCGTGGCCTGTGGCGAGGCCGGTGTGCAGTTGATCTCGCCGTTTGTCGGGCGCATCTACGACTGGTACAAGAAGGCTGCCGGCGCGGGATGGGATGAAGCGGCAAACGCCGGAGTCAACGATCCGGGCGTGAGATCGGTGGCCCAGATCTACCGCTTCTACAAGAAGTTCGGTATCGCCACCGAAGTGATGGGCGCGAGTTTTCGCAACGTGGGGCAGATCACGGCGCTGGCCGGCTGCGATCTGCTGACGATCAGCCCGGAACTCCTTGCGGCGCTGCAGGCCAGCGAGGCCCCGGTCGCCCGGGCGCTTGATCCGGCTGCCGCGCGCGACGCAGCGATCGAGAGAGTGACCCACACCGAGGCCAGTTTCCGCTATGCGCTCAACGAGGACGCGATGGCCACGGAGAAGCTCGCCGAAGGCATCCGCGCGTTCGCAGTCGACGCGGGCAAGCTCGATGCTCTGATTCGCGCACTGTGATTGCTCGGGTCGACGAAATGCGTTGTGATCGAACCACTGCCTGGGGCGCCCTGAAGGGCCATTTCGAGGCGCACGGGCGCGATTTCGACCTGCGTGAGGCGTTCGCCCGCGATGCTGGCCGGTTTGCTTCGCTGAGCTTCGAGGCGCCGGAGGTCTTTGCCGACCTGTCGAAGAACCACCTCGACCTCGCCACACTCCGGTTTCTCGTCGACCTGGCGCGCGAATGTGGCCTGGAGGCGCAGCGTGACGCCATGTTCGCCGGTGCGGCGATCAACACGACCGAGAACCGCGCGGTTCTCCACACCGCGTTGCGTTCGCCGCGCGGCCGGGGGCCCTTCAGCGATCAGGTCCACGGCGTGCTCGATGCCATGCTGACCTGGGCCGAGACGGTGCGCGACAGCGCGACCAGCGGAATCCGCCACGTCGTCAACATCGGCATCGGAGGCAGCGACCTCGGGCCGCAGATGGTCGTGCCGGCGCTCGATGCCTTCGTGCATCCGGGCCTGCAGTTCCATTTCGTCTCGAACGTCGATGGCCACGACATCACGCCAGTGTTGCGGAAACTTAAACCTGAGGAAACGCTGTTCATCGTCGCGAGCAAGACCTTCACGACACAGGAGACGATGGCCAACGCGCACCTGGCGCGCGCCTGGTTCGAGGCCGAAGGTGGCAAGGACATTGCCCGCCATTTCGTCGCAACGACCACCAACGTCAAGGCGGCCGCCGAATTCGGCATCACGACCACCTTCGGTTTCTGGGATTGGGTCGGCGGTCGCTTCTCTCTCTGGTCCGCCATCGGCCTGCCCATCGCGATCGCGATCGGGGCCGATCATTTCCGGGAGTTGCTGGCCGGCGCGCACGCGATGGATCGACACTTCGTCGAGGCGCCGCTCGCGTCCAACGTGCCGGCTCTGCTCGGCCTTCTTGATGTCTGGTATCGCAACTTCCATGGGGCCAGCAGCCGCAGCATCGCGCCGTATCACCAGGGGCTGAGACGCCTGCCGGCCTACCTGCAGCAACTCGAGATGGAGAGCAATGGCAAGCGCGTGGATCGCGCCGGCGAGCTTCTGCCTTATGCAACCAGTCCTGTGGTGTGGGGCGAGCCGGGCACCAACGGGCAGCATGCGTATTTCCAGATGCTGCATCAGGGCACCGAAGCCATCCCCGTCGAATTCATTCTCGTGCGCAGGCCGACCTTCGGCAGCAGCGGGCTGAATGCCGATCTGCTGGAGCGGCTCGAGACCCAGCAGACGATGCTGCTGGCCAACGGGCTCGCGCAATCGCAGGCGCTGATGCGTGGCAAGACTGCCGAGCAGGTCCTGGCTGAGGGAAGTCATCCCGACGCGGGCGCAACCGAAGCGGCAACCCTCGCGCGCCACCGCAGCTTCCCTGGCAACCGGCCGAGCACGACCTTGCTGCTCGATCGCCTGACGCCGCACAGCCTGGGCGCGCTGGTCGCGCTGTACGAACACCGCATATTCACCAGCGGTGCCATCTGGGGCATCAACAGCTTCGATCAATGGGGCGTCGAACTCGGCAAGGCGCTGTGCAAGGACGTGCAGATGCGCCTGATGTCTGGCGATCTCGATGGCGCTGCTCTCGACGGGTCGACCGCCGGCCTGATCACGCGGCTGCGCGGATGAGAGTCGTCTGGGACTTCGGCGGCGTGCTGTTTCGCTGGGATCCCGCAGCGCTGCTCGC
>JAGNWJ010000005.1:39317-72842 GCA_017986065.1 Rhizobacter sp.
CGCCATGAATCGCTGTCGGGGTAGAACGCGGCGCGAAAGCGATTCCTGATTTCACGACCGATCGACCCCTCGGATTCCGGGTGGTTCTCGAGCCACTGCTCTGCTCTCAGCGCAGACACGACCTCCATCAGCGGCATCGTGCCGAACTCCAGCGTGATCCCGGTGCAAGGCGCCTGCGGGCACTCGGCGTAAAGCGACTGCATCATCTGTCCGGTCACGGCGGATGACACCGATTCGCCGTCTTCGATGCAAGTGACCTGGTCGCCCCACCAGGCCCGGGCGCGGCGCAGGCCCTCGGCCTCGTCCCCGGCGCGACCTTCGAAGATGCGTTCGCCGATTCCCCAGGGCCCGAGCCCCGAATGCACGTCGATCCAGCCCAGCTGGGCGCAGGAACGTCCCTGTTCGCGAAGCACCTGCCGCAGCGTGACATGGCTCCACGTTGGATTGCGACCGCCGTAGAACAAACCCTCTGGATGTCCGTATTGCCCGCAGGAAATGGCGCGCTGCATCTCGGGCCAGCCCCGTTGAGAGAGCAGTCGGTCGAGTGCCGCCTCACCTGCCGGATTCGGTGGCCAGTGGGTGGGCACCAGCAGGGCGGCCAGCTCGTCGTAGGCTGCGTTTTGCGGCAGCGGCTGTGCGAAGTCGAGGAAATTCCGGTTCAGGTCGACGTTTTCCTGGGTTGCCCTGCGACCCCAGGCGAACCCGTGCGGGTTCAGTGCATGGAGGTACAGCACGGCGACGCCGGCCTCGCGCGTCGCCGCTCGCCAGGCGGGGTCGCTCAGCAAGGCGGTCTGCACTGCGGAGCCCACGTGGCCCTCGATGCCGTGACAGCCGCTGCTGATGATCAGCAGCCGTGGTGCGCGACGCAGGCCGTCACGCACCACATCGAGCGCGAGCGCCTCGCCTTGGGGCCCGATGAGTGGGTGCGGGTGCGATTCAATGTCCAGGTCGCATCGAGTTGCCGCGGCGACGAAGCGCTCCCGGGCTTCGGCGTACGTCGCAGAAAAGAAGTTGAGCTCAGTCATGCCCCAGGTCCGCTCACGAAACGTGCCAGGTGCACACGCCAGCGTTGGAGTTCGGTGGCGTCCAGTGCGTCAGCGCTGTGGGCGGGCAAGCCACTGCTCGGCCAGCCGCACCCACAGGGTTGCCCCCAGCGGAATCAGATCGTCGTTGAAGTCGTAGCTGGGGTTGTGCAGCGTGCACGGCCCGAGCCCGTGCCCCGGGTTCCTGTGATCGCCATCGCCATTGCCCATCACGAAGTACGCCCCCGGCAGCGCCTGCAGGAAGTAGCTGAAGTCTTCTGCGCCCATCGTGGGATCGAACTCGAGCACGTTGTCGGCACCGACCAGATCGGTCATCACGCTGCGGGCGAAGGCGGTCTCGGCCGGGTGGTTGATCGTCGGAGGGTAGTTGCGAGTGAACTCGAACTCGCAGGTCACGCCGAACGCTGCACTGGTGTGTTGCGCCACTTCCAGCATTCGGCGCTCGATCAGGTCGAGCACCTCCATCGTGAAGGTGCGCACCGTGCCCTGGATTTCGCAGGTGTCGGGCACCACATTGGTGGCTTCGCCCGCATGGATCATCGTCACCGAGATCACGCCGGCGTCGATCGGGCGCTTGTTGCGCGTGATGATGGTCTGGAAGGCCTGCACCATCTGGCAGGCCACCGGGACCGGATCGAGCCCGAGGTTGGGCATCGCGGCATGCGAGCCCTTTCCACGGATCGTGATGCGGAACTCGTTGCTGCTGGCGAAGCAGGGACCGTTGCGGATCGCGAACTGGCCGACCGGCATTCCGGGCCAGTTGTGCACACCGAAGATCGCTTCCATCGGGAACCGATCGAGCAATCCGTCCTTGATCATCTCGCGAGCACCACCGCCACCTTCCTCGGCCGGCTGGAAGACCAGGTACACGGTGCCGTCGTAGCTTCGATGACGGGCCAGGTGATGCGCTGCTGCCAGCAGCATCGTCGTGTGACCGTCGTGACCGCAGGCGTGCATCTTCCCTGCGTGCCGGCTGGCGTGCTCGAAGTGGTTCTGTTCGGTCATCGGCAGCGCGTCCATGTCCGCGCGCAGCCCGACCGCGCGGTCCGAGCTTCCGTTCTTCAGGATGGCCACCACCCCGGTGGTGCCCAGCCCGCGGTGTATCGGAATGCCCCAGTCGCTCAGCTGGCGCGCGATGACGTCGGAAGTGCGCTGCTCGGCGAAGCACAGCTCCGGGTGCGCATGCAGGTCGCGGCGCAGCGCGGTCATGGCCGCCGCGTCCGAGAGGATGGATTCGATCAGTCGCATGGTGAGAGCCCCGTCAGCATTCAGGCACGGAAGGTGGGCGTTGTTGACGGCAGGCCGCGGCAACGAATCCAGTGTAGCGATCGACCCGCGGGATTCATCCGCGACGAGATGCCCGTCGCAGACGAGGCCGGCTGCGGGACCCGCTGTGACATCATCTTTCGATGAACACCCGCTTCATCCGCGCGGCCTGTCCGCACGACTGTCCGGACACGTGCGCGATGCTGGTCACGGTGACGGACGGCATCGCCGTCAAGGTGCAGGGCGATCCCGACCATCCCGCGACCCATGGCGCGCTGTGTACCAAGGTCTCGCGCTACCCCGAGCGCACCTACCACCCCGACCGCGTGCTGCATCCACTGAAGCGCATCGCACCGAAGTCCGGAACCGGTGGCGGGGTGCGATTTGAAAGGGTGAGCTGGGACGATGCGCTGCGCGACATCGCCGCTCGCCTGTCTGGCATCGCTTCGCGCGACCCGCAGGCCATCCTGCCCTACAGCTATGCCGGCACGATGGGCCTGGTGCAGGGCGAAAGCATGGCCGCGCGCTTCTTTCACAGGCTCGGCGCTTCCCTGCTCGACCGCACGATCTGCGCCGGTGCCGGCACCGAGGCCATGGCTGCGAGTTATGGCGACACGGTCGGCATGCATGTCGAGCATTTCGTCGAGAGCCGGTTGATCCTGATCTGGGGCAGCAACTCGATTGGCTCGAACCTGCACTTCTGGACGATGGCCCAGGAGGCCAAGCGCCAGGGCGCCAAGCTGATCTGCATCGACCCGAGACGCACTGAAACCGCCGACAGGTGCCATCAGCACGTCGCACTGATGCCCGGCACCGACGGCGCGCTGGCGCTGGGGCTCATGCACGAACTGATCGTGCACGATCGCCTGGATCACGACTACATCGAACGTCACGTCGAGCAGGGCGAGGGGGGGTGGCCCGCGCTGCGCGAGCGTGCCATGTCATGGCCGCCCGCGCGCGTGGCCGGGGTCTGCGGCATCACTGCCGACGAGGTGAGATCGCTGGCCCGCGATTACGCCTCGATGGCTCCGGCTGCGATCCGCCTGAACTACGGCATGCAGCGGGTGCGCGGGGGTGGGAGCGCGGTGCGCCTGATCGCGATGCTGCCCTGCCTGATCGGTGCCTGGCGCCACCGTGCAGGCGGATTGCTTCTGTCGAGCTCCGGCTGGTTCCGGGGTGCCCGCAACGATGCGTGGTTGCAGCGTCCAGATCTGCTCGGCGGGCCCGACGGCCGCCGTGCAATGCCGCGCACCCTGAACATGAGCACGATCGGTGACGACCTGCTGCGCCAATCTGGCGAGGTGCTGCCCGATGGCACGGAGTTCGGCCCGCGCATCGAGGCCGTCGTCGTCTACAACAGCAACCCGGTCGCCGTGGCGCCCCAGTCGCCCAGGGTGGTCGCCGGGTTCGCTCGCGAGGATCTGTTCACCGTGGTTCTCGAACACTTCATGACCGACACCGCCGACCTGGCCGACTATGTGCTGCCGGCCACGACGCAGCTCGAACACCTGGATGTGCACGCCAGTTACGGTCACACCTACGCGCTGATCAACGAGCGTGCGATCGAGCCGCAGGGAGAAGCCCGGCCCAACACGCAGATCTTTCGCGAGCTGGCAGCGCGCATGGGCTGGGACGACGCCTGCTTTGCCGATGATGACGAGGCCCTGGCGCGTGGCGCGTTCACGGCCGTGGTGCCCTTCGAACAGTTGCGGGCCCGAGGCTGGATCAAGCTGCCGATCGCCGACGCACCGTTCGCCCAGGGAGGCTTCCCGACCGCCAGCGGCCGCTGCATGATCAGTTCGATCAAGCACGGCATGGCCGACCACGTTGCGAACCATGAGTCGATGGCCAGTGCGCCGGCGCTGGCGCGTCGCTATCCGCTGGCGATGATCTCTCCGCCCGCCCGCAACTTCCTCAACTCCACCTTCGTCAACCTGCGCAGCCTTCGCGACATCGAAGGCGAGCCGCTGCTTGAGATCCATGCCGACGACGCGGCAGCGCGTGGTCTGGCGGAGGGACAGCCGGTGCGCGTCTTCAATGATCGCGGCAGCTACCTGTGCCGCACGGCCATCAGCGCACGGGCGCGTCCTGGCGTTGTCAATGGCCTGGGCATCTGGTGGCGCAAGGACGGGCCGGGCGGAACCAACGTCAACGAGGTCACGCACCAGTTGCCGACCGACATCGGCCGCGGGCCGGCGTTCTACGACTGCCTGGTGCAGGTCGAAGCCGCTTGAAGTCTGGCTCGCTGATCCGTGCCGTGCTGCTCGGCGCCGCCGTGACGGGCTTGGCGACCGGCTGCAGCAGCGTGGGCTACTACGCGCAGTCGATCGGCGGCCACCTCAATCTGCTTGCCGCCGCGCGACCGGTGCCTGAGTGGCTGGCCGACCCGGCGACTCCCGACAAGCTCAAGGCACGGCTCGAGCTGACCCGGCAGATCCGCGATTTCGCGGTGACCGAACTGGATCTGCCCGACAACGCCAGCTACCGGCGCTATGCCGACCTGCAGCGCGCTGCGGCGGTGTGGAATGTGGTGGCTGCACCCGAACTGGGTCTGACGCTGGAGACCTGGTGCTTTCCGGTCGTCGGCTGCGTTGCATACCGCGGCTACTACGCCCGTGAAGAGGCCGACGCCTACGCCGAACAGCTTCGTGCGCGCGGGCTCGAGGCCTGGGTGTACGGCGTGCCGGCGTATTCGACGCTGGGCAAGTTGCCTGGTGCGTACTTCGCTGATCCATTGCTCAACACCTTCGTGCACTACCCGGACGGCGAACTGGCGCGCCTGATCTTCCACGAGCTGTCGCACCAGGTGGCCTACGCCAGTGACGACACCGTGTTCAATGAATCGTTCGCCACCGCGGTCGAACGCCTCGGCAGCGCCCGTTGGCTGTCCCGGCGTGCCGGCGACGCAGCGCGCCGGGAGTTCGCCGCCTTCGAGGCGCGGCGTGCCGATTTCCGCGCGTTGACCGGCAGGTACCGAGACCGCCTTCAGGCGCTCTACGCGGATGCCGCGCCGGACAACGACAAGCGACGCGGCAAGACCGAACTGCTGGCCCAGTTGCGCGCCGAACACGCCGCGCTGAAGGCTGGGGCGTGGCAGGGTTACAGCGGCTACGACGGCTGGTTTGCACAGGTCAACAATGCGTCGTTCGGCGTGCTGGCTGCCTACAACGAACTGGTGCCGCAGTTCGAGCAGCTGCTCGAATCACAGGGCGGCGATCTGCCTCGCTTCTACGCAGAGGTGCGGCGTCTGGCCGCGCTGCCGATGGCTGAACGCCGGCAGGGCCTGCTGCGGGCGTCTCCTCATTGAACGGACCGAACCGCGTATCTAAACTGTGCTGACTCCATGACCACCTTCCAAATTCACCGACCGCACTCCCTCGGTCTCGAACCGGCGCGCCACCTGGCACGGCACTGGGCCGAAGCTGCCCAGCAGAAGCATCAGATGAACTGCACGGTTTGCGAAGAGGAGGCTGGCAACCGGGTTGATTTCGTTCGGGCCGGAGTGCGCGGCGAGCTCGTCGCCAGCGCCGGCTGTTTCGACCTGACGGTGACGCTCGGTTTCCTGCTGTCGGCGTTCAGCCAGAACATACGCGCCGAGATCGAGAAGAATCTCGACGCCGCGATTGCCCAGGCAGGTGCTGCAACTGGCTCGCAGTCCGAGGGCTGACGCTACAGCGCTGCCCGGGCCGAGGTCGCGGCCTGCGTGGTTCCACGGCGGGCCGCCGCCTCCAGAACGGGTGCCGCTGCCGGCTTCGAATACGCCTGCGCGAGGCCCAGCAAGTGCTGCTTCTGGGGCGCCTCGAAGTACGGTGCCAGCAGGCTCAGTACATTCGACGCTCCGCGCAGCAGCGCCGCCCCTGCGTTCTCGGGCTCCAGCGCGTGGCGCGGGTCGCGCACGTACTCGTAGCTGAGCCAGTAGGTCGCCACCACCACCATCGCGGTCGCCACCGATTCGGCCTCTGCCGTCGTGAGCCGGATGGCGTTGCTGCGCCCCAGCCCGGCCAGCACGCTCTGGACGGCCTGATTCTTTTCCTGCAGCACGAACTGGAAATGAGTCTCGATCCGCCGGTTCTTGCTGAGCAGGTCGTTCAGGTCGCGGTACAGGAATCGGTACTGCCAGATCAGCTCGAAAAGCATGTGAAAGAAGAGCCACGCATCCTCCACGTCGCGGACGTCGTCGGCTGCCTTCAGCAGCGAACCCAGCGCCTGTTCGTAGCGGTCGAACAGCCGGTCGACGAGTAGATCCTTCGCCGGGTAGTGGTAGTAGAGGTTGCCCGTGCTGATGTTCAATTCGGCCGAGATCAGCGTGGTCGAGACGTTCGGCTCGCCGAAGCGGTTGAACAGCTCCAGTGTCACATCGAGGATGCGCTCGGCCGTTCGGCGTGGCTTCTTGACGGGTGTCGCCATGGCTCCTGCTTTCGTATCGATGAACCGTGCAATCAAGGTAGCACCAACTCGGCGCGCGTCCAAGCGCATCTGCCCGGGTGTCCGGCGGTGGGCTGCCCCGCGCCGGTGCTGCTCTGGCGCTGCACTGTCGTGGAAGGGCGCTGCCTACAATGGCTGGCTTCATGTCTGATCTCGTCCCTGGCTCGTCCATCGCTGCCGTCTCGTTTCGCGACGTCAGCAAGCGTTTCAAGGGTTCCCGGGGGACCGTGCAGGCGCTGGACGGAGTCACCTTCGACATAGCCCCCGGTGAATTCTTCGGCCTGCTCGGGCCCAACGGGGCCGGCAAGACCACGCTGATCAACATCCTCGCGGGCCTGGCGCAGGCCAGCGCAGGGCGCATCCTGGTGCATGGGCACGATGTCGTTGCCGACTATGCCGCTGCCCGCCGAAGCCTCGGCATCGTGCCGCAGGAACTGGTATTCGATCCGTTCTTCACCGTGCGCGAGACGCTGCAGATTCAAAGTGGTTACTTCGGAGTGCGCACCGATCGCCGTGCCAATGACGCCTGGATCGACGAACTGCTCTATCACCTGGGCCTGACGGACAAGGCCGGTGCCAACATGCGTCAGTTGTCCGGCGGCATGAAGCGCCGCGTGCTGGTCGCACAGGCGCTGGTGCACCGGCCGCCGGTGATCGTGCTCGATGAACCCACCGCAGGGGTCGACGTCGAGTTGCGGCAGACGCTGTGGCAGTTCATCGCGCGCCTCAACAAGGAGGGCCACACGGTACTGCTGACCACTCACTACCTCGAGGAGGCCGAGGCGCTGTGCGGCCGCCTGGCCATGCTCAAGCAGGGCCGTGTGGTGGCGCTCGATCGCACCTCTGCCCTGCTTGCGGGGCGCGCCAGCACGATGCTGCGGTTCAAGCTCGACACACCGCTGCCACCCGCGCTGCTCGCCCAGGCCCGCGTCACCGGCCGCATCGTGCAGATCAAGACGCGCAACGCGGCCGAGGTCGAGACGGTGCTTGCCACGCTGCGCTCCGCCGGCGCTCAACCGGAGGACCTGGAGATCGGGCGCGCCGACCTCGAGGACGTGTTCCTGGAAATCATGCAGGGCGAACCGTTGCAGGGGGCGGCATGACGACTCCGGCCAGCGCAACGAGAGCACATCGGCTGTCAGGTGCCCGCACGCTGTTCTACAAGGAGGTGCTGCGATTCCTGAAGGTCAGCTTCCAGACCGTGGCCGCGCCCGTGCTCACCGCCGTGCTGTACCTGATGATCTTCGGCCATGTGCTCGAGGAGAGCGTGCAGCCGCTCAGCGGCGTGGGCTACACCAGTTTTCTGATCCCGGGCCTGGTGATGATGAGCGTTCTCCAGAACGCATTCGCCAACAGCAGTTCGTCGCTGACCCAGAGCAAGATCAGCGGCAACCTGGTATTCCTGCTGGTCGCGCCGCTTTCGCCCTGGGCCTGGTTTGTTTCCTATGTGGGGGCCTCGGTCGTGCGTGGGGTGGCGGTCGGCACTGGCGTGCTGGCTGTCACGGCCTGGTTCGCCCCCTTGCAGCTGGCACAGCCTGCCTGGATCGTCGTTTTCACTCTGCTGGGTGCGATATTGATGGGTGCCCTGGGCTTGATCGCTGGCCTCTGGGCGGAGAAGTTCGACCAGATCGCTGCCTTCCAGAACTTCCTGATCATGCCGATGACGTTCCTGGCCGGTGTTTTCTACTCGGTCTCGAGTCTGCCGGCGATCTGGCAGGAGGCGAGTCATCTGAACCCGTTCTTCTACATCGTCGATGGTTTCCGGTTCGGTTTCTTCGGCGTCAGCGACGTGTCGCCCTGGGTCAGCCTTTGCGTGGCCGGCGCAGGACTTCTGGCGGTGTGCGGCCTGTGCCTGCACTTGCTGCGAACCGGCTACAAGATACGCCATTGAGCAGGCTGAGCCATAATTCGCCGATGTCTGACCCCACGCCCAACGACGTGCAGCGCTACATCGCGCAAGGTCTCGCCTGCGAGCATCTGGAGGTGCTGGGCGACGGCCAGCACTTCTTCGCGACCATCGTCTGTGCCGCATTTGAAGGTGCCAGCCGTGTGGCTCGCCATCAGCTCGTCTACCGCGCGCTGGGCGACAAGATGCGCGCCGAGATCCATGCGCTGTCGATGAAGACGCTGACGCCCGCCGAGTGGGCCGCCAGCCCCGACAAAACCCCACTGCCACATCACTGAAAGCCGCCGCGGCGCTTGCTGCGGCTGTTGAACCCGTCCCGGCGGGTTCGATGGCAGTGCAGGTTTCGCTCCCACGCTCATGGACAAACTTCTGATACGCGGCGGACGGCCTCTTGAGGGCGAGGTGGTGATCTCGGGCGCCAAGAATGCGGCGCTGCCCGAGTTGTGTGCTGCGTTGCTGACTGCCGAGCCGGTGACGCTGACCAACGTGCCGCGCCTTCAGGATGTGAGCACGACGCTCAAGCTCTTGCGCAACATGGGTGCGACGGCCGAGCGCAGTGAAACGCAGCCCGACGCCGTCACGCTCGACACGTCCACGGTGACCTCGCCCGAAGCGCCGTACGACCTGGTCAAGACGATGCGCGCCTCGATCCTGGTGCTCGGCCCGCTGCTGGCGCGCTTCGGCGAGGCCACGGTGTCGCTGCCCGGCGGCTGTGCGATCGGCTCGCGGCCGGTGGATCAGCACATCAAGGGATTGCAGGCGATGGGCGCGCAGATCACTGTCGAGCACGGCTACATCATCGCGAAGACGCCCCGCCTGCAAGGCGCACGCATCACCACCGACATGGTCACCGTGACCGGCACCGAGAACCTGCTGATGGCCGCGACGCTGGCCGAAGGCGAGACGGTTCTCGAGAACGCGGCGCAGGAGCCCGAGGTGGCGGATCTGGGCGACATGCTGATCGCGATGGGTGCCCGCATCGAGGGACACGGAACGCGCCGAATCCGGGTGCACGGCGTCGATCGCCTGCACGGATTGTCCGGGGCTGCCAGCCACCGGATCGTTCCCGACCGCATTGAGGCAGGCACTTTCCTTTGTGCGGTCGCTGCGACTGGCGGCGATGTGGTGCTGCGCCGTGCGCGCGCCGACCACCTCGACGCGGTCATCGACAAATTGCGCGAGGCCGGTGTGACGATCGAGTCGGGCGACGACTGGATCCGGGTGCGCAGCCAGCAGCGGCCGCGGGCCGTGAGTTTCCGCACCAGCGAGTACCCGGCGTTTCCGACCGACATGCAGGCGCAGTTCATGGCGCTGAACTGCATCGCCGACGGCACCGCCAAGGTGACCGAGACCATCTTCGAGAACCGATTCATGCACGTGAATGAACTGGTGCGGCTGGGCGCGCGCATCGACATCGACGGTCACCTGGCGGTTGTGCATGGCGTCCAGAAGTTGTCCGGTGCGACCGTGATGGCGACGGACCTGCGTGCATCGGCCAGCCTGGTGATCGCCGGCCTCGTGGCGGACGGCCAGACCTGCGTCGATCGCATCTACCACCTCGACCGCGGCTACGACCGGATGGAAGCCAAGCTGCGCGGCATCGGCGCCGACATCGAGCGCGTTCAATGAGGGCCAACACGTGATCACGCTTGCACTGTCCAAGGGACGCATCTTCGAGGAGACCCTGCCGCTGCTGCAGGCGGCAGGCATCGAGGTTTCCGAAGATCCGGAAAAGTCGCGCAAGCTCATCATCGGTACCAACCGAGCCGACGTGCGTGTCGTTCTGGTTCGTGCCAGCGACGTGCCGACCTATGTGCAGTACGGCGGAGCCGACCTGGGTGTGACCGGCAAGGACACGCTGTTCGAGCACGGCGGTTCGGGCCTGTACCAGCCCCTCGACCTGAAGATCGCGAAGTGCCGCATGAGCGTGGCCACCCGTGCCGATTTCGACTACGCCAGTGCGGTGAAGCAGGGTTCGCGCATCCGCGTGGCGACCAAGTACACGCTGATGGCGCAGCAGCACTTCTCCGACAAGGGCGTGCATGTCGACCTGATCAAGCTCTATGGCTCGATGGAACTGGCTCCGCTGACCGGGCTGGCCGACGCGATCGTCGATCTGGTGTCCAGCGGCAACACCTTGAAGGCCAATCATCTCGTCGAGGTCGAGGAGATCATGCAGATCTCGGCCCGTCTCGTCGTCAACCAGGCTGCGTTGAAGCTGAAGCGCGAACCGATCCGCGCGATCATCGACGCGTTTGCTTCCGCGATTCAAAGCTGAGCTGTTCCACCATGACCGTTCGCATCCGCCACCTCGACACATCCGCAGCAGGCTTCGCCGCCGAGTTCGAGCGTGTTCTGCACTGGTCGGCCGAGACCGACGATGCAATCGAGCAGCGGGTGGCCTCCATCCTGGCCGATGTGCAGCTTCGCGGCGATGCAGCGGTGCTCGAGTACACCCGGCGCTTCGATGGTGTCGAGGCGGAATCGGTGGCCGCGCTGGAGATCGGGCACGACGAGTTGCACGCCGCGCTTGCCGCCATCACGCCGGCCCAGCGCAGCGCGCTCGAGTTCGCCGCGGATCGGGTGCGCGACTACCACCAGCGCCAGCTCGAAGCCTGTGGCCGCTCATGGTCCTACGTCGATGCAGACGGCACCTTGCTGGGTCAGAAGGTCACGCCGCTCGACCGGGTCGGCATCTATGTTCCAGGCGGCAAGGCGGCCTATCCGTCCAGCGTGCTGATGAACGCGGTGCCCGCCAAGGTGGCCGGCGTCGGTGAGATCGTGATGGTCGTTCCCACGCCGCGGGGCGAGAAGAACCTGCTGGTTCTCGCTGCTGCCGCAGTCGCCGGTGCAGACCGTGTCTTCACGATCGGCGGAGCACAGGCGGTTGCGGCGCTGGCTTACGGCACGGCCACGGTGCCGGCAGTCGACAAGATCACCGGTCCGGGCAACGCCTATGTCGCGAGTGCCAAGCGCCGTGTGTTCGGCAAGGTCGGCATCGACATGATCGCCGGACCGAGTGAGATCCTGGTGCTGGCCGACGGGAGCACGCCGGCCGAGTGGGTTGCGATGGACTTGTTCAGCCAGGCCGAGCACGACGAGCTCGCACAGAGCATCCTGCTGTGTCCGGACACGGCCTACATCGAGCGCGTGCAGGCCGAGATCGATCGCCTGATCGAAGGCATGCCGCGACGCGACGTGATCCGCGCCTCGCTCGAAGGCCGCGGCGCCTTGATCCGCACGCGCAGCATGGAAGAGGCCTGCGAGATCAGCAACCGCATCGCGCCCGAACACCTCGAGGTCAGCTCGCGAGATCCGCACCGATGGGAGCCGCTGCTGAGGCACGCAGGGGCGATCTTCCTCGGGGCGTACACCAGCGAGAGTCTGGGCGACTACTGTGCCGGGCCGAACCACGTGCTGCCGACCTCGGGCACGGCGCGCTTCTCGTCGCCGCTGGGGGTCTACGATTTCCAGAAGCGCAGCAGCCTGATCGAGGTCAGCGAGGCCGGGGCGCAGAAACTCGGTGGCGTTGCTGCCGAACTCGCCTACGGCGAGGGCCTGCAGGCGCACGCCCAGGCGGCCGAAATGCGCATGAAGCGCCGAAGCGGCGATCCTCGATGAGCCCTCCGACGACGTCCGACGTGATCCAGCGGCACATCCGCGGCGATGTGCGGGCGATGCACGCCTACGCGGTGCAGCCGAGCGACGGACTGGTGAAGCTCGATGCGATGGAGAACCCGTTTCGCTTGCCCGAACCGCTGCGCGCGGCACTTGGCGCGCGTCTGGCCGAGGTCGCGATCAATCGCTATCCGGGCAGTCGAAACAACGATCTTCGTTGTGCACTTGCGCAGTACGCCGGCTTGCCCGAGGGCTTCGACCTGATCCTCGGCAACGGATCTGACGAACTGATCTCGATGCTGAGTCTGGCGTGCGCAACCCCGGGAGCCAGCGCGCTTGCCCCGGTGCCAGGTTTCGTGATGTACGACGTGTCGGCGAGGCTGCAGGGCTTGCGCTCGATCAGTGTGCCGCTGACGCCCGACTTCGAACTCGACGAGTCGGCGATGCTTGCCGCCATGCAGCAGCATCAGCCCGCGATCGTCTACATCGCCTACCCGAACAACCCGACGGCGAACCTCTTCGATGACGCGATCATCGAGCGCGTCATCGAGGCCGCGCCAGGCCTGGTCGTGATCGACGAGGCTTATCAGCCGTTCGCATCGCGCAGCTACATCGACCGCGTGGCTCGCCATGGTCATGTGCTGATCATGCGCACGCTGAGCAAGTTCGGGCTGGCGGGGGTGCGGCTCGGTTACCTGATGGGCCCCAAGGCACTGATCGCCGAGATCGACAAGGTGAGGCCGCCCTACAACGTCAGCGTGCTCAACTGCGAGACCGCGATGTTCGCGCTGGAGCACGCGGACGAGTTCGACCGGCAGGCTGCGGTGCTGCGCAGCGAGCGATCGCGGCTGACTTCGGCACTGCACGCCTTGCCCGGTGTGCATCCCTATCCGAGCGAAGCCAACATGATCCTGACTCGCGTGGGCGATGCGACGGCGCTGTTCGGTGCACTCAAGAATCGCGGCGTGCTCGTCAAGAATGTCTCGAATCTGCACCCCCTGCTGGCCGATTGCCTGCGCCTCACGGTCGGCACGCCGGAAGAGAATGACATCCTGTTATCCGCCTTGAAGTCCTCCCTTGAAGCGAGTCCGCGATGAGCCCAGACACCACAGCCCCGGCCTTGTCACACCGCCGCGCGGAAGTGGCGCGCAATACCGCTGAAACGCAGATTCGCGTTCGCCTCGACCTCGACGGCACCGGCGTGGGGCAGCTCGCCACCGGCATCGGATTCCTCGATCACATGCTCGACCAGATCGCGCGTCATGGCCTGATCGATCTGAACGTCGAGGCGGTGGGTGATCTCCACATCGATGGCCACCACACCGTGGAGGACATCGGCATCACGCTGGGCCAGGCGGTGGCGACGGCGGTCGGCGACAAGCGCGGCCTGCGCCGCTACGGGCATGCCTACGTGCCGCTCGACGAGGCGCTGTCGCGAGTCGTGATCGATTTTTCCGGTCGTCCCGGCCTGCACATGCGCGTCGACTTCAAGAGCGGCATGATCGGTGCGCTCGACACGCAACTGGTCTACGAGTTCTTCCAGGGCTTCGTCAACCACGCCGGCGTCAGCCTGCACATCGACAACCTGCACGGCGACAACGCGCACCATCAATGCGAGACGATCTTCAAGGCGTTTGCACGTGCGATGCGCATGGCTCTGGAGATTGACCCGCGCATGGGCAACGTGATTCCGTCGACCAAAGGCAGTCTCTGATCATGGGGAAAACGGTTGCCGTGGTCGACTACGGCATGGGCAACCTGCGCTCGGTGTCGCAGGCCGTGATGCACGTAGCGCAGGGTTCGGGTTTCGAGGTGCTGGTGACAGCCGACCCCGATGTCGTTTACGCCGCTGAGCGCGTCGTGCTGCCGGGGCAGGGTGCGATGCCCGACTGCATGCGCGAGTTGCGCGATTCCGGCTTGAAGGAGGCCGTGCTGGATGCAGCAGCCCGCAAGCCGCTGCTCGGTGTGTGTGTCGGCATGCAGATGCTGCTTTCGCACAGCGAGGAAGGTCCGCCGGGCGAGGGCACGGCGGGGCTCGGGCTGATGCAGGGTGATGTGATCCGGTTCCGGCTCGACGGGCAGCTGCAGCCTGACGGCAGCCGCTACAAGGTGCCTCAGATGGGCTGGAACCAGGTGATCCAGGTCCGCCCGCACCCACTCTGGGCTGGCGTGCCCGACGGGGCGAGCTTCTACTTCGTGCACAGCTTCTACGCGCGTCCCGCAGATCGTGCCCACAGCATCGGCGAAACCGACTACGGGCAGCGCTTTACCTGCGCTCTGGGGCGGGATAATATTTTTGCGACGCAATTCCACCCGGAAAAGAGCGCCCTGCATGGTTTGGCTGTCTACCGAAATTTCCTCCATTGGAATCCATGAGCGCCGATATCAGGCACTCTTCAGGGGTTGTCCCCTTCAACCGGCTGCAGTCATCGCTGCCTCCGAAATAATCTGTTTTTTCAACTGTTCGCCCCGGCCATGCTGCTGATTCCCGCGATCGACCTCAAAGACGGCAAATGTGTGCGCTTGAAGCAAGGCGACATGAACGACTCGACGACGTTCGGGGAGGATCCGGCTGCGATGGCGCGGCGCTGGGTCGACGCCGGTGCGCGGCGACTGCATCTGGTCGACCTGAACGGTGCCTTTGCAGGAAAGCCGGTCAACGAATCGGCCATCAAGGCCATCCTCGCCGAGGTGGGCGACGAGATTCCGGTGCAACTCGGTGGCGGCATCCGTGATCTCGACACGATCGAGCGCTACCTCGACGACGGCCTGAGCTTCATCATCATCGGCACGGCAGCGGTCAAGAACCCCGGCTTCCTCCGAGATGCGTGCAGCGCCTTCGGAGGTCACATCATCGTCGGCCTTGACGCGAAGGACGGCAAGGTCGCGACCGACGGATGGAGCAAGCTCACGGGCCACGAGGTCGTCGATCTGGCGAAGAAGTTCGAGGACTACGGCGTCGAAGGCGTGATCTACACCGACATCGGCCGCGACGGCATGCTCAGCGGCATCAACATCGAAGCGACGGTCAAGCTGGCGCAGGCGTTGACCATCCCGGTCATCGCTTCGGGCGGTCTGAGCAACCTGGCCGATATCGATCGCCTGTGCGCGGTCGAGTTCGAAGGCATTGATGGCGTGATCTGCGGGCGGGCGATCTACTCGGGTGACCTGGATTTCGCTGCGGCCCAGACGCGAGCTGACGAGCTGAGCGGGACCTGACCCCGCACCTTTCACCCTCTCGACGCCCTGCGATGGCAGCTGGCGACCGCACATGCTTTGCAAGCGCATCATCCCCTGCCTCGACGTGACCGGCGGTCGTGTCGTCAAAGGCGTCAACTTCGTCGAATTGCGTGACGCCGGGGATCCGGTGGAGATCGCTGCGCGCTACAACGACCAGGGTGCCGACGAACTGACCTTCCTCGACATCACCGCCACCAGCGACGGCCGTGATCTGATCCTGCACATCATCGAGGCGGTGGCCTCGCAGGTGTTCATCCCGCTGACGGTCGGAGGCGGGGTGCGTTCGGTCGAGGATGTGCGTCGCCTGCTCAACGCGGGGGCCGACAAGGTCAGCTTCAATTCAGCCGCGGTCGCGAATCCTCAACTCATTCGCGACGCATCAGGTCGGTATGGCGCGCAATGCATCGTCGTGGCGATCGACGC
Organism: Rhizobacter sp.; assembly: GCA_017986065.1. GTDB lineage: Bacteria > Pseudomonadota > Gammaproteobacteria > Burkholderiales > Burkholderiaceae_C > PBB1. The sequence goes on from JAGNWJ010000005.1 coordinate 55,239, forward strand.
GAAGCGTCGGGTCGGTGATGACCTGACCCTGCGAGGCCCGGGGTGGGACGTCTACACCCATGGTGGCCGCAAGAACACCGGTCTCGATGCGGTCGACTGGGCGGCGCAGATGACCGAGCATGGCGCCGGCGAGATCCTGCTGACAAGCATGGATCGCGACGGCACGAAATCCGGATTCGACCTGCCACTGACGCGAGCGGTCAGCGACAGGGTCGAGGTTCCCGTCATCGCCTCCGGCGGCGTCGGCGCGCTGGAGCACCTGTCCGAGGGCATACGCGTCGGTGGTGCCGACGCGGTGCTGGCAGCCAGCATCTTCCATTACGGCGAGTTCACTGTCGGCCAGGCGAAGGCGCTGATGGCGCGTGACGGCATTCCGGTGCGGCTGTGATGGCGTCGATCATCAGCAAATCGGTGCCCAAGCCGAAAGCTGCCGCCAAGGTTGCCGCGAAAGCCGACCCAAAGGCCAGCCTCCGGTTTGGCAGTCGTGCCTACACCGAGCCGCCTTCCGTCAAGAAGGCGCGCAAGAAGGCGGTGGGCAAGCCGCCGGTCGCGCCCGATACGGCATCGCTGCCCCGCGAGGTCCGCATCATCGGCGGCGTGTGGAAACGCAGCAAACTGCCCGTCAGCCTGTTGCCCGGCCTGCGGCCCACGCCGGATCGCGTCCGCGAGACGCTTTTCAACTGGCTGGGGGCCGATCTGAGCGGGTGGCGCTGTCTCGATGCCTTTGGCGGCAGCGGTGCGCTTGGCTTCGAGGCCGCCTCGCGCGGCGCTGCGTCCGTGGTGATGCTCGAGCGCGAACAGAGGCAGGTGCGCAGTCTGTGTGAATCGAAGCTGCGCCTGAAGGCCGACATGCTGCGCATCGAAGCCACCGACGCGTTGTCGTGGATGCGCCGTTGCGTGCCCGATTCATTCGAACTGGTGTTCATCGACCCGCCCTTCGGCAGCGATCTGCTGGGCCCGGCCCTCGCTGCGGCTGCTCGCCTGGTTGTTCCGCAGGGTTACATCTACCTTGAAGCAGCGCACGCCTACAGCGGGGAGGAAGTCGCACCGATCGGCCTGACGGTGCACCGACATTTCCGAGCCGGCCTGGTCCATGCGCACCTGCTGCAGCGTGCCGCGGCTGACTACACTGCGGCCATCACCGCGTGACAGGGGGATCGAATGACTTCCGTGACCAAACTGACGGCAATCTATCCCGGCACCTTCGATCCGATGACACTCGGCCACGAGGACCTCATGCGTCGCGCCAGTCGGCTGTTCGAGCGACTGATCGTGGCGGTGGCTGCCGGCCACCACAAGCGCACGATGTTCACCATCGAAGAGCGCCTCGACATCGCCGAGGAACTGGCCCGCAAGCATCCCAACGTCGAGGTGATTGCATTCCGCGGCCTGCTGCGCGACTTCGTGGTCGGCATCGGCGGCAAGGTCGTCGTACGCGGTCTGCGCGCGGTCAGCGACTTCGAGTATGAATTCCAGATGGCCGGGATGAACCGCCAACTGATGCCCGATGTCGAGACGGTGTTCCTGACGCCGAGTGATCAGTATCAGTTCGTCTCCGGCACCTTTGTCAGGGAGATCGCTTCACTCGGCGGCGACGTTTCCAAGTTTGTGTCACCGTCGGTGCTCGAGCGGTTGCGCTCGCGAGTCAAGTACACCGAAGCCTGAACGCTCGACGCTCACGACATGGCACTGCTGATCACCGACGAATGCATCAATTGCGACGTGTGCGAGCCCGAGTGCCCGAACTCGGCAATTTCAATGGGCGTCGAGATCTACCAGATCGATCCGGCGCGCTGCACTGAATGCGTGGGGCACTTCGATGAGCCGCAGTGCGTGCAGGTCTGCCCGGTGAATTGCATCCCTGTCCATCCAGACCACGTCGAGTCCAATGAGTCGTTATGGATCAAGTACCGGCGACTTCAGGCCGCGGCTCGCACCGAGGCTTCGAATGGCACCGCCAGTGCTATCGCCGACTGAAGTCGGCACCTGGATCCTGGTCGAACCTGGGCCGACCGAGTGACAACAGCGGAACGCCAGCCGACACGGCCTTGACACGCTTGCGTTTGGGCTGGGAGGCCGACCGAGGCCGGTACTCGGTTGAGCCGCTTGCCGATGAATTCAAGCTGACCGCCAAGGTGGGACGATAAGAGGCCTCGGTCGCCAACCGATCGCGCTCCATCGCCGAGCCCCAAGCCTCGAATTTCGCTGCGAGCACCACCGCCTGCGAATACTGGTCAGGGGTGCGGGGATCAGACACCTCGATGCGCGCACCATTCGCGCAGGGAGCCTGCGAAAACTCGGCCCCGGCCGGGCCGCAGCGATAGATTTCGTCAGCTGCCGCCCACGTGGCGACCGTTGTCAGCAGCAGGGCACAAGACATCGCGAGCAACTTCATGATGCGGGCCTTTCGTTGGATTCGGGAGGCTTCTTCGGCCGTGGCGGACGAGCATGGATCTTCACCATCGCCCGCTCCATGTCGCCAGCAATCATCAGATCGAGGGCGCCCAAGGCCTGCGCGATGCTCTGGTCAATGGCCTGCCGCTCCGCCAGGGGCGGTTTGCGCAGCACGTGGTTGACAACCTCAGCCTTGACTCCGGGGTGCCCGATGCCGAGCCGCAGGCGCCAGAAGCCGGGTGAGCCGAGCTGGGCCTGAATGTCCTTCAGTCCGTTGTGACCGGCGTGGCTGCCACCGAGCTTCATCTTCATCTGACCTGGCATCAGATCGAGCTCGTCATGGGCGACCAGGATGTCCTCCGGCTCGATCTTGAAGAAGCGCGCCAGTGGTGCCACCGATTTGCCCGACAGATTCATGAAGGTCATCGGTTCGAGCAGCCACAGCGGGCCGCCGGGCAGGTTCACGCGTGCGACCAGCCCGAAATACGACCTGTCCGGGGCCAGGGTCACCTTGAGGTGTCGAGCCACCTCGTCGATGAACCAGAACCCGGCGTTGTGCCGCGTTCCTTCGTATTCCTGCCCCGGATTGCCGAGACCCACCATGAGTCGAATCATGCTTCGATTATCGAATTGAGGCGCCCATGAAAAAGCCCCACCGTGGTGGGGCTCCGAAGGGGGAGCGGAAGCGGACCCCGGCTTACTTCTTGTTCTGCTTCTCGGTCTTCTTGCCCTTGGTCGGCGCTGCTGCGGCAGCGGTCACGACCACGGGAGCGGCTTCTTCCTCGGCTGTCAGCATCGAGGCAGACACCAGCACCGGATTCGGCTTGCCCTGCGTCATGACCTTGATGCCTGCAGGCAGGGAGATGTCATTGACGTGCAGGGATTGGCCCTTGACCAGCTGACCCAGATCCACCGTCAAGAACTCGGGCAACTGCGATGCCAGGCACTGAATGCGCAACTCGGTCACGACGTGGTTGACGACGCACTTGTCGACCTTCACCGCCGGGGACTCATCCTCGTTGATGAAGTGCAGAGGCACTTTCTTCGTGATCTTGGTCGTGGCATCGACACGCTGGAAATCGACGTGCAGCACGATCGGCCGGAACGGGTGGAACTGATAGTCGCGCAGCAGGACCTGCTCGGTCTTGCCTGCCAGTTCCATCTCGAGGATGGACGAGTGGAAGGCTTCCTTCTTCAAGGCGAAGAAGAGCGCGTTGTGATCGAGTTCGATCTTGGCCGGTGTACCCGCGCCATAGACGATGCCTGGTACCTTGTCAGCGTTGCGCAGGCGGCGGCTCGCTCCGGTCCCCTGCAACGTACGCTCGTATGCGACGAATTTCATGTTGACTCCCAAAGTGGTGAAGCCCCGCGACCAGGTGCTTCGAAACAGGCCTTTCGACCCGGTAGGACGCCCGGCTGGCTTGCCGGACGCAGTGTTCGACGATCAGAAATTGCTGTTCTGCTCGGCAAACAAAGAAGTGACCGACTCTCCGTCGGATATACGGCGGATCGTTTCGGCAAACAGGAATGCCACCGACAGCTGGCGCACCTTCGGGCACACCTTGGCGGCGTCGGTCATCGGAATGGTGTTGGTGATCACGACTTCGTCGAGCATCGATGAGCGTATGCGTTCGATGGCCGGGCCGGAAAACACCGCGTGCGTGCAATAGGCATAGACGCTTTTCGCGCCGCGTGCCTTGAGCACATCTGCCGCTTTGACCAGTGTGCCGGCGGTGTCGATCATGTCGTCCATGATCACGCAGTTGCGCCCTTCGGTTTCGCCGATGACGTTCATGACTTCCGACACATTGGCCTTGGGCCGACGCTTGTCGATGATCGCCAGATCGCAGTTCAGTTGCTTGGCCAGCGCGCGCGCGCGCACCACGCCGCCGATGTCGGGCGAGACCACGACCAGATCCTCGTACTGCTTCGATTGCAGGTCGGACAGCAGTACCGGCGACGCATAGATGTTGTCGACCGGGATGTTGAAGAAGCCCTGGATCTGGTCTGCGTGCAGGTCCATGGTCAGCAGTCGTTCGACGCCGACGGCTTCCAGCATGTTGGCCACCACCTTGGCGCTGATCGGCACGCGTGTCGAGCGAGGCCGGCGATCCTGCCGGGCATAGCCGAAATAGGGGATCACGGCAGTGATGCGGCGCGCACTGGCGCGCTTCAACGCATCGACCATGATGCACAGTTCCATCAGGTTCTCATTGGTCGGGGTGCAGGTCGACTGCACCACGAACACATCACGAGCCCGCACGTTCTGTTCGATCTCGACAGCAACCTCGCTGTCGGAGAAGCGACCGACCGAGGCCTTGCCCAGTTCGACGCCCAGATGGGTTGCAATTTCCTGGGCAAGCACCGGATTGGCGTTGCCAGTGAACAGCACGGTGTTGAAAAGCACATTCCCTCCAACGAGGCTCTGTGGAAGCATGACGCTTCCTTTCAGTCCAGCCCAGGCCTGTTGTCAGGACGTTCCGGGAATCCAATGAATCTGGCAGGGGAAGAAGGATTCGAACCTTCGCATGTCGGAATCAAAATCCGATGCCTTAACCAACTTGGCGACTCCCCTACACCGGTACGCCGCCGAAGCCGCGTACCCAAAACCTTACATCTCTCAATCCGCTGCCCAGGTGCGCAGTGGATGTTCCACCAGGCTGCGGCACCTTCGGCCGATCCATCCCGCAGGAAGACCGCCCTCCAGCTCTCCAGCATCAACCCCGCTCGTTCCGGTGCGCGCGAACACCGCGCTGCCAGAACCGCTCATCCGGCCGTTGCCGAAGCGCGCTTGCAGCTGACTGACCGCCTCATGCACCTCAGGGTGCAACGACTCGGCCACGACCTGCAAGTCATTTCTACCCCAGCCTGCTCCGGCTTTCGGAGCGACGAGTTCTTGAAATGCGTCTGCATCAAAGCCCTCAAGTATAGCGCGGGGAGTGTCGCGAGCCAACCCGGGATGGGTAAAAACTGCACGTGTCTCGATCGACACAGACGGCTTGATCAGCATGAATGTCTGCGTGGGCACAGCAATCGGGCTGAGTTGCTCACCGATTCCCTCGACCCACGCGTTTTGCCCGCCTATGAAAAATGGCACGTCGGCACCCAGCGTCAGACCCAATGCGTGCAACTTCGATCGAGACCAGTTCAGCCCCCAGAGCCGGTTCAACGCCAGCAAAGTGGTTGCGGCGTCTGAACTTCCGCCTCCGAGTCCTGCGCCCCAAGGCACCTGCTTGGTGATGCTGATGTCGGCACCCCAGGCCGTGCCGCTGGCCGACTGCAGGGCGCGCGCTGCTCGCAGGCACAGGTCGTCGGCAGGCAGCGATTCCGTCAGGTCATGGCGGGCCAGTCGGGCATCGCTGCGCCGTTCGAAATGCAGCGTGTCGGCCCAGTCGATCAACACGAACACCGATTGCAGGAGGTGATGGCCGTCGGCGCGCCTGCCGACCACGTGCAGGAACAGGTTGATCTTGGCCGGCGCCGGCACGTCGAGCAGCGTGCGCAATGTCATCGGGCAAGCTCCGCGCTGCAAGTTGCCGCGCGGCGGCGGGGACGCTGCGGCGCACTCACGGCTTGTCCAGCTTGACCTGAACCGTCACCGCCGGCGGTGCATCCCTGCGCGCTAGGATGCGCGCCTCGTCGAATCGGGACAGGTCGACGGTCCATCCCAACTGGCGAAACCCCGCCGGGTCCGGCGCCAACGAAGGGGTGCTTTCGGCTGCCGGCCAGGGCCGACCGCGCAGCCAGTCGAACATCGCCGGTACCGGCAGTTCCTCACCGACCACGGCGCGCGTCATGTCGGCCAGTGTCGCGTGGCGGGTCTGGCCTTGCGGCGTATCGAGCACCACCGAATCCGATTTCCAGCGTGCACGCGCAACGGTGCTGCCGATGGGGGTGTTCAGATCGAGGCGTCCCCGGTCCGGGGTTCCACTCAGCTCGAAGGCCGCCGACATGCTGTGCGCTTCAGTGGTTTCGGTTGCGGCCACCTGCACCGACATCCTCCCGGTCAGGAGATCGGCAGGCGCCGGCTCATCCGGTGCCTTCAGGGAGGCGCAGCCAGTCAACAGTGCCAGGCAGGCAGCAGCGCATACCCCGAATCTCACAAATCGACTTTCAGCCGGGTGACGGTTTCGCGCAATACATCGTTGGCCTGATCGCGACGCGTGCCCTCGCGCAGCACGCGCCGTGCCTCGTCCCGCTGACCGCTGACCCACAGCACCTCGCCCAGGTGCGCAGCAATTTCAGGGTCGGGGCGCGACTGGTAGGCGCGGGTCAGCTGCTTGATTGCTTCGGCCTGGTTGCCCATCCGGTATTCCACCCAGCCGAGGCTGTCGGTGATGAAAGGCTCACCGGGCGCCAGTTGCAGCGCGTGCTCGATCAGTGCCTTCGCCTCGGGCAGGCGCAGACCGCGATCGGCCAGCGAGAAACCCAGCGCGTTGTGGGCGTGGTGATGGTCGGGTCGCAACGCGATCACGCGCCGAAGCAGACGCTCCATCTCCGCCACGTTGTTCAGCTTCTCTTCCATCATCGATTGCTCGTAGAGCAGATCGGGATCGTCGACAAATCGCTGGTTGGCTTCGCTCAGCACCGCGCTCGCCTGAGCCCACTGGCGCGCTTCGCGCAGGAGCTGGACCTCGGCTAGCACCTTGGCGCGAGCCTCGTCCTCGCTGCCCGCAGGCGCGCTCCGGATCAACTCCACGCCTTCCGCCAGGCGTCCCTGCCTGGCCAGCAGGGATGCGCGACGCACCTGAACCTCGAGTGCACGCTGCGGCATCTGCACCTTGCTCAGCCAGTCTTCGGCACCCTTGAAGTCGCCCTGGAGTTCGGCCGCCTGCGCCAGCATCAGCCAGGCTTGCGTGAGCCCGCGGTCGGGATCCGCAGCGACCTGTTCTTCCTCAGCCGGTGCTGCGGCCGCGTCGGGCGACGGTGGTGTCGGTGCGGGGGCGGCTTGCACCCGGTCGATGAATGTCTTCAGCGCGGCCGTGGCTTCCTTTGGCTGCCGCAGTTCGAGATGCAGCGCGCCCAGTGTCAGCCACGGCGCGCTTTGCCCGGGTTCGTCACGCGTGACCGTCTCGACCTGAGCCAGCGCTTCGGCGTGCCGCTGGGACACGCTGAGAGCGCGCGCATAGATCATGCGGATGGCACTGGCGCGAGGGTTGGCTTGCAGATATCCCACGATGACGGGTTCCGCCTCGGCCACCACCGGAAGCACCGCCACAGCGAGCAGCACCGGGCCCTCTGCCGATTTGTCCTGAACATGGGCACGCTGGGCGTAATCGAGCGCTTTGGCGTTGTTGCCGGCTGTGAGCCATGAGCGGCCGATCGATACCAGCGATGCCGTGCGGGTTTCGGGCTCGTCGACGCTGCTCTTCAGTGCGGCTTCGATGATCTCCGGCACGGCCTTGCTGTCCGAGGTGCGCTCGAAGAAGCGCGGCAGGCTGGCGATCAGCCCCGGCCGTTCAGCGGCCGAGGTCAGCTTGATGAGTGAGCGCAGCGGTTCCGGGGTCTCGGAGGACCGGTTCATCGCGACGAGCAGCTGGATCAGGTAGCGGTGAGCCTCGCGCGAGGCCGGCAGTGCCGTGCGCCATGCCTGCACGACCGACAGCGCCTGCGAGCCGGCACGGATCTGCAGTGCCATGTCGGTTGCACGCTTGTAGATCTGCTCGTTCTTGGTCTTGTTCGCTGCGTCCAGCATCACCAGAACGGCGGTGCTGCCTTCGCTGGCGGTGAGTTCGAGCTCGCCGATCAGCAACTGGTAGAACAGCGATGCGTCGAGATCCGAGTTGTCGACGCCGGCCGGCGCAGGCGTCGGAGCCATCTTGGATGCGGCCTGAACATGCGCGGGCAGCGCCCAAATGCAACCAGCAACGACAAGCGCGCAAACCGCTTGCGAGGTGGACAGACGTGCTGGCATCGGCAACTCCTGGAGACGAAAATGATTCTAGAGCGGTGAGGTTCGAGGCGACCTCGGGTGGTACGACCGCGCAGGCTCCGGATAATTCCTCCCATGCCTGAACTTCCCGAGGTCGAAGTCACCCGCCAGAGTTTTTCCGATCGCATCGAGGGTGCTGTCGTCACTGGCGTGCGCCTGGGCAAGCCTCTGCGCTGGCCGCTGGGCATCGATCCGACGCTTCTGCTCGAACGGCCGGTCGGAGCGGTGACGCGTCGTGGCAAGTACCTCTGGTTGCCGCTGGGGTCTGCGGTGAGTCGCACGTTCGATCGCGATGGTGGGGGCTTGCTGCTGCACCTCGGCATGTCGGGCTCGCTCGCCTTCAACAGCGATCCCGAAGTGCCTGGCTTGCATGACCATTTCGATCTGGTGACCGATCGCGGCACGTTGCGCCTGACCGACCCCCGGCGTTTCGGCGCGGTGGTCTGGTCTGAAGCACTGGACGAGGGCATGGCGGCCAAGCTGCTTTCGACGCTGGGTCTCGAACCGTTCGATGCTGCCTTCGATGGAACCTACCTGCATGCCGCTCTGAAGCGCAGACGTGTGGCCGTCAAGCTCGCGCTGCTCGGTGGCGACATCGTGGTCGGTGCGGGCAACATCTACGCTTGCGAAGCGTTGTTCAGTGCCGGCATCGACCCACGCACCCGCAGCGACCGGATCAGCCGGCCACGCTGCGAGCGCCTGGCGCAGTCCATCCGGCGTACGCTCCAAGAGGCGCTCGAGCTCGGTGGATCGACCCTGCGTGATTTCCGCGATGCGCACGGCATGGCGGGGCAGTTCCAGTCGCGGGCCCGCGTGTATGGCCGTGCCGGGGAGGCCTGCCACGTGTGCGGCGTGCCGATTCGGCGGATCGTGCAGGGACAGCGCTCGACCTTCTTCTGCCCGCATTGCCAGAAGCGCTGACGCAACCGCTCGCGGCAACCGGTCAATTGCCGGGGAGTTACAGCCCGTTTCTGCGGATGGCAGCGATTTTCATTGGATTAGGATGAATTCGATGGACAGTCGCAGTCGGTGCGGCCGACCCCGAACCATCTACTTCGGATACCAACCGCCATGACATCAGCCTTCGCTGGCCGCTTCGATGAGATCAGCCTCTGGCGCGATGCCATGCGAGCCGGGCTGGACGACGTGTCGTTGTTCCTGTCCGAGCAGGGGCTGGTCGATGAGGGTTTGAACGCGCTCGTCGGCGCCTTGCGCGAGCGCCTGTCTGCCGAGAAGCTGGTGGTTGCCTTTGTCGCGGAGTTCTCGCGCGGCAAGTCGGAGCTGATCAACGCGATCTTCTTTGCCGATACCGGGCGTCGGGTGCTGCCGGCCACGCCCGGCCGCACGACGATGTGCCCGGTGGAACTGGCCTTCGACGCCAAGGAGCCCGTCACGCTGGCGCTGCTGCCGATCGCCACGCGATTGGCCGGCGCCTCGTTGTCCGAGCTGCGCCGCCAGCCCGAGGCCTGGACCCATGTGCCGCTCGATGTGGCCCAGCCCGAGCAGTTGTCGAACGCCCTTTGCGAAGTGATGGGCACCCGGCGAGTGGCCATCGACGAGGCCCGTGCCCTCGGCCTGTGGGACGAATCGAACCCCGAAGACAACCCGGTGCCGGATGACGAGGGCCTGGTCGAGGTGCCTGCCTGGCGACACGCGCTGATCAACTATCCGCATCCCCTGCTGCAGCAGGGACTGGTGGTGCTCGACACGCCGGGACTCAATGCGCTGGGCGCCGAACCTGAACTCACCCTCGGCCTGCTGCCTTCGGCGCATGCCACGGTGTTCATCGTCGGTGCGGACACCGGCGTGACCAAGTCGGACATGGCCATCTGGCGTGACCACCTCGGTGGTCGCCAAGGGGCAACGTTCGTGGTGCTGAACAAGATCGATGCGCTGCTCGACCCGCTTCTCACCCCCGCACAGGTGGCGGCGCACATCGAGGCGCAGCGACGTTCTGCCGCCAGCATCCTGGGTGTCGAGCCGGATCGCGTCTTCGCGCTCTCGGCGCGTCAGGCGCTGGTCGCGCGGGTCGAAGGTGACGCCCAGGGGCTGGCCGTCAGCCGGCTGGGCGAGTTCGAAACCGCGTTGTCTGCCGAACTGCTGCCGCACCGCCAGCAGGTCCTGCGGCACCTGATCGAGCAGGGAGTCGGGCAGATTCAGCGCCAGGCCGCACGCCTCATGGGTGACAGCCGTCGCCAGATCGCCGAACAATTGCTTGAACTGCGTGGATTGCGCGGAAAGAGTGGCGCGAAGCTCAAGCTGATCAAGCTGCGGGTCGAGGAAGAGGCGGTCGAGTTCGAGCACAGCCATTCGACGCTGCTGGCCCTGCGCGGAATGCAGGCACGCATGATCGATGTCGCGCTCGAGGCCCTGTCGAGTGCCGGCCTGGAGGCCGAGGTCGATCGTGCACAGGCCGAGATGCGCAGCACGCTGCTCGGTCTGGGTGCCCGCAAGGCCTTCGTCGCCTTGTCGTCTCGGCTGGGTGATCGGCTCAGGAAAGCGCGAAGCCAGATGGACGAGGTCCGCGAGATGCTCGGTGGAACGTTTTCCCGGCTCAACGCCGAGTTCGGTTTCGGCCTGGTGCTGACGCCGGGGCCGGAGCTGTCGCGATTCATCGACGAGCTGGGATCGATCGAGCGCAGCTACGCGCAGTACCTCGGGCTCGGTCAGTCGGTGCGGCTGGTGCAGCCGCAATTCATGGCGCAATTCCGCCGCATGCTGATGGGGCGCCTCAGCGTGGTGTGGGACGGAGCGCGCGGCGACATCGAGCGATGGAGCGGCACAACGACCACCCACGTCGAAGTGCAGCTGCACGAACGCCGCCGCGGATTCCAGAAGCGCGCGGAGGCGCTGTCGCGCATCCGCAATGCATCCGGTGACCTCGAGGGTCGCCTGGCCGAACTCGAGCAACAGGACGCGCAGCTGCAACGGCAGCTGGAGCAACTGGTGGCGGTCACGCAGTCGGTGCTCAGCCGCGCCGCCGGCAATTCGGCGTCCGGGCCGCGAGTTGCCCAGCAGGCCGGAGAGCCGGAAGGACCTGTCGATCTCGACCTGCCGATGGACGAGTTCGTATCGGTTCGACGCGCCCGGGCGTGACTTCAGACCCGTGCGCGCCCTCGGCAGGGCGCCTCTGGCGGGCTGGATCGCGGTGAAACCCGATTCCGGAGATGGCGACCCGCGCGAGTTGCGATCGGGATTCGCCGCCACAGTCATCGACTGGCAGCGCACCCACGGACGCCATGGCCTGCCGTGGCAGCACACGCGCGATCCCTACCGCGTCTGGCTGTCCGAAATCATGCTGCAGCAGACGCAGGTGGTGACCGTGCTCGAGTACTACGAGCGCTTCCTGCAGCGTTTTCCCGATGTCGCGGCCCTGGCGGCGGCGTCACAGGACGAGGTGCTGGGACTGTGGAGCGGGCTGGGCTACTACAGCCGCGCGCGCAACCTGCATCGCTGTGCGCAGGCCGTGGTGTCGCAGCACGGCGGCACGTTTCCGCAGTCCAGCCAGGATCTGCAGACGCTCCCCGGCATCGGGCGCTCGACGGCGGCTGCCGTGGCGGCCTTCTGCTTCGGCGAGCGTGTCGCCATCCTCGACGGCAACGTCAAGCGCGTGCTGACGCGGCTGCTCGGGTTCGACGGCGACCTGTCGCTGGCCGCTCAGGAGCGCGCCTTGTGGGCCGAGGCCACGGCCCTGCTGCCGCTGCAGGGCGTTGAAGCCTACACGCAGGGCCTGATGGATCTGGGCGCGACCCTGTGCAGCTTGCGATCGCCGCAGTGCCCGCTGTGTCCGGTCCGATCCATGTGCACGGCGGCGCGCAGCGGAACCCAGCAGTCCTATCCAGTGAAGAGCTCCAAGCTCAAGCGCAGCCGGCGCGAGCACATCTGGCTGTGGCTGTCGTGGCGGAATCAGGTCTGGCTGGTCAAGCGGGCCGATCGCGGTGTGTGGGCGGGCCTGTGGAGCCTGCCCGAGTTGCCGGAGCGCTCCGCATTGCAGGCGATCACGGTCGGCTGGCCCGGCGACGCCGAGTGCCTGCCGAGCTTTGTCCACACCCTCACGCACCTCGACTGGACCTTGCATCCGGTGCGCTGGAGCCTCCCTGCGTCTGCCACGGCTTCGCAGGTCGATGACTGCACCGCGGCCTTTCCGGACGGACGCTGGTTCGACCTGAAGGATGCGATGGCGGCCGGGCTTCCGGCACCGCTGCGCAAACTGCTTTCGGCCTGAGCGGTCGGTGGGGCCGACCGCCGATCAATCCCTCGCGTCGAGCTCGCGGTGCCGCACCAGGGTCACGGTGCGGCGGGCGAAACGGCGCGCCAGCGTCTCGACCAGGTAGACCGAACGGTGCTGCCCGCCGGTGCAACCGATCGCCACCGTCAGGTAGCTGCGCTGGTCCCGGTTGAACGCGGGCAGCCAGCGCGTCAGGAAAGCGTCGATCTGCTCCAGCATCTCGCCGACTTCGGATTGCGCCTCGAGGTAGGCCACCACGCCCGCATCACGACCGTCCTGCGGGCGCAGTTCGGGGATGTAGTGCGGATTCGGGAGCACCCGCACGTCGAACACGAAGTCGGCATCCAGCGGCACGCCGTGCTTGAAGGCGAAGGACTCGAAGACCAGCGTCAGGCGGTTGCTGCTGGCGCTCATCAGGTCGCGTATCCAGATCCTCAGCTGGGCTGGTCGCAACTGGCTGGTGTCGATCACCGTCGAGGCTTCGCGCAACTCGGAGAGCAGTTCGCGTTCGAGCTCGATCGCATCGATCAGCGCCCGGTGGCCGTCGGCGGCGATGCCGTGATCCAGGTCGGCAGGCACCGTGTAGCCGGTGTCTTCCGCATGGTGATGCTCGGGGCCCTGCGACAGCGGGTGAGGGCGCCGGGTTTCGGAGAAGCGGCGCACCAGCGCGTCGGTGCTGGCATCCAGGAAGATCGAGCGGACCCGAACTCCCTCCTGACTCAGCTGGTTCATCAGCGGCAGCAGATGCGGCAGCGATCCCGCGCTGCGCACATCGACCGCGATGGCGACGCGGTGATCCATGTGGGCGTGCCGCAGGCGCAGGAAGTCGCGCAGCAGTTCCGGGGGCAGGTTGTCGATGCAGAAGAACCCGGCATCCTCCAGCGCATGCAGCGCCACCGATTTGCCCGAGCCCGAGATGCCGGTGACCAGCACGATCTCGCGTTGCGATGCGTCCGGGTCGTTGTCGTCCTGCACGGCTTTCGGCGCAGCGCCTGTCGAGTTCATCTGGATTCCTGTCCTGGTGATGCCGGCATGTCCGAGCCGACCGTCAGCATTTCCTGAGCGTGCGCGAGACTCGTGCCCGACAGGCGCTCGCCTGCCAGCATGCGGGCGATCTCGGCCACGCGAACCTCCCCTGAAACGACACTCACTTCGCTTCGCACGCGGCCGTCCTCGGTGATCTTCGAGACCACGTGATGATGATCCGCGCAGGCCGCCACCTGCGGCAGGTGCGTGACAGCCAGCACCTGACGTTCGGCGCCCAGCTGCTTCATCAGGCGCCCGACGGTTTCGGCCACGGCCCCGCCGACCCCGGCATCGATCTCGTCGAACACCAGCGTGCCCGCGGTCGCATCACTGCGCCGCAACGCGCTGGTGGTGACCGCGATCGCCAGCGCAATTCGAGACAGCTCACCGCCCGAGGCCACCTTGCCCAGGGGGCGCGGTGTGCTGCCGGCATGACCTGCCACCAGGAACTCGGCCGACTCCATCCCGAAGGACTGCGGTGATTCCTGTGCCGTCAGCGCGACCTCGAACCGTCCGCCGACCATGCCGAGTTGCTGCATCGCCTGAGTCACGGCTTCGCCCAGCTTCGGCGCCGCACGTCGGCGGCCCGCAGACACCCTGGCGGCCTCGGTTTCATAAGCCGATCGGGCGTGTGCCACGCGGGTGCGCTGCACCTCCAGGTCGGCGGCCGCGTCGAGTGCCTGCAATTCATCCTTCCATTGCGCGAGCAGCGCCGCCAGGTCGGCCGGCGGGCGGCGGTAACGCCGCGCCAGGCCCATCCACGCCGACATGCGCTCGTCGAGTTCGCTCAGTCGTTCGGGGTCGGTGTCGGTGCCGTTCAGAAACCCTGACAGCGTGTGCGCAGCATCCTGAAGCTGGGCCTGCGCGCCCCGCAGCACGTCCGACACGTCGGCCAGTTCGTTGTCGATCTCGGCCGCATGGCGCAGGTGTTCGATCGCGCGGCCTGTCAGCGTGGTCGCGCTCTCATCCAGGTCGCTGATCGCGTTCAACGCATCGCGTGCGGCTTCGAGCAGCGTCTGCACGTTGGCAAGCCGCGTGTGCTCCGCATTCAGCTCGGCCCATTCGTCGGCACCCGGCGCCAGCTTGTCCACCTCGCCGATCTGCCAGGCCAGCCGCTCCCGCTCGCGTTCGATGTCGGCCTGCTGGGTCTGGGCACGTTCCAGCGCTTCGGTGGCCGCGCGCCAGTCGGCCCAGGCCGCGCCCAGTGCCTGCGTGCTCACCCCTGCGTGGGCATCGAGCAGGCCTCGCACCGCAGGCGCGCGAGTCAGGCTCTGCCACGCATGCTGGCCGTGGATGTCCACCAGGTGGTCGGCGACCTCGCGCAGTTGCGCGATCGTCGCCGCGCTGCCGTTGATCCAGGCCCTGCTCTTGCCCTGGATGTCGATCGTGCGGCGCAGCAGCAGGGTGTCCTCGCCGTCGAAGCCTGCATCGGACAGCCAGCCGCGCAGACTGCCCGGCGTGTCGAACTCGGCGCTGATCTCGCATCGACTCGCGCCCTCGCGCACCACGCCCACGTCGCCCCGGCTGCCCAGTGCGAGCTGAAGTGCATCGACCAGGATCGACTTGCCAGCGCCGGTTTCCCCGGTCAGTACCGAGAAGCCCTCGGACAGATCGACGTCCAGCGTCGTGACGATGACGAAATCGCGAAGGACCAGCCGCCGCCACATGTCAGTGCCGCCCGGCCGCCCGAAGGCATCGACGCTTTCCGAGTGCCGCGATCTGGAACCAGCCGGCTTCCGCGCGCAGCGCATGGGATGAGCGCCGGGACAGGTTCATCCCAGCTGCCCCCCCGAGTTCCAGTGCAGCTTGCGACGCAGCGTGGCGTAGTAGCTCCAGCCCGGCGGGTGCAGGAAGCGCGCCTGGTAGGGCGCGCGACGCACCGTGATGCGGTCGCCGTGCAGCAGGCTGGCCAGCCCCTGCATGTCGAAATTGACGCTGGCATCGCGGCCGGCAACGATCTCGATGCTGATCTCGCCCGAATCGGGCAGCACGATCGGGCGGTTCGACAGGTCGTGCGGCGCGATCGGCACCAGCACCAGGCCGGGGATGCCGTGGTGCAGGATCGGCCCGCCAGCAGACAGCGCATAGGCCGTGGACCCGGTGGGTGACGCGATGATCAGGCCGTCCGCACGCAGATTGGAAACGAACTCGTCGTCGATCTGGATCTTCAGCTCGACCATGCTCGAGGTGGCGCCGCGGCTGACCACCACGTCGTTGAGCGCAAACGCCTCGAAGATCACCTCGCCATCGCGACAGACGCCGCCTTCGAGCATCGTGCGGTGTTCTTCCTCGTAGCTGCCCGCGATCATCGGCGCCAGGGCGCTCGCGAACTCGCCGAGCGGCACGTCGGTGATGAAGCCCAGGCGACCCTGGTTGATGCCGACCAGCGGGATGCCGTAGCGGGCCAGCTGGCGGGCGATGCCCAGCATCGTGCCGTCACCGCCGACCACCACCGCGATGTCGCACTGCTTGCCCAGCTCGGCCGGCGTCAGCGCGCCGTATTCGGTGAGTCCGGTGTTGAGTGCGGTCTCGTACTCCATCGACACATCGAGACCCTGGAGGATGAGGAAGCGGGCGACTTCCTCCAGCACGTCGCGACTTCCCAGCGCGTTGTACTTTCCGACCAGTGCGGCATGACGGAACCGGCTTTTCATGCGGAATTACACCACAGCGATTCGTGCCGGAACGGGGCGAAACCAGGGTCGCCCTACAATGAAAAAGTGATGGACGAACGCGCAAGAACCTTACTCAAAACACTGGTCGAGCGCTACATCGCCGATGGTCAGCCGGTGGGCTCGCGCACCTTGTCGAAGGCCTCCGGGCTCGAGCTTTCGCCAGCCACCATCCGCAACGTGATGGCCGACCTCGAGGATCTCGGGCTCATCGCCAGCCCGCACACCAGCGCCGGTCGCATACCGACCGCCCGCGGCTACCGGGTCTTCGTCGACACGATGATGACGGCGCAACCGAGGCAGTTCGACGCGCCTTCGTTCGGCTCGCAGCTGCAGGCCGATCAACCCCAGCGCGTCATCGCCAACGCGGCCCAGATGCTGTCGAGCCTGTCGAACTTCGTCGGCGTCATCACGGCACCGCGCAAGGCCAGCGTCTTCCACCACATCGAGTTCATGCGGCTGAGCGAACGCCGCGTGCTCGTGATCATGGTCGCGCCCGACGGCGACGTGCAGAACCGCGTCATCTTCACCGCCAAGGACTACACCCAGGCGCAATTGCTCGAGGCCAGCAACTTCCTCACCGCCAACTACGCCGGGCTCACCCTCGAGGACGTGCGCGAACGCCTGAAGACCGAGGTCGATGCGCTGCGCGGCGAGATCTCCACGCTGATGCAGGCCGCGGTGCAGGCCGGCAGCGAAGCGATGGCCGACAGCCAGGAGCAGGTCGTCATCTCCGGCGAGCGCAACCTGCTGACCGTGCAGGATTTCACCAGCGACATGGGCTCGCTGCGCAAGCTCTTCGACCTGTTCGAGCAGAAGACGCAGTTGATGCGCCTGCTCGACGTGAGCAGCCGCGCCGAGGGCGTGCGCATCTACATCGGCGGCGAGAGCCGGGTCGTGCCGTTCGAGGAGCTGTCGGTGGTGTCGGCGCCGTATGAGGTCGACGGCGTCGTCGTCGGCACCCTCGGCGTGATCGGCCCGACCCGCATGGCCTACGACCGCATGATCCAGATCGTCGACATCACCTCGAGGCTGGTCAGCAACGCGCTCAGCGCGAAGTGAACCGCCAAGGCGCAGATCGGCGAAAACAGAGGCCCTGCCTACAATCCGCGGCGCGGGCCGTTAGCTCAGTTGGTTAGAGCAGAGGACTCATAATCCTTTGGTCGTTGGTTCAAGTCCAACACGGCCTACCAACCCATCTCGTCGGCTCCCACGGAGATTGATAGACGGTAGGTAATCTGCGGTGTCCTTCACCGTCTCCAGAGGCCACGCAGTGCAATCGTGCGCTGCGCCTCAGGAGCCAGCCATGAATTTCACCGCCAGCCGTGTTTGTTTCGGTTTCTTGTGCAGCT
>JAGNWJ010000006.1:0-14158 GCA_017986065.1 Rhizobacter sp.
GGTCGGATCGCTCGCCGATCGAGCCTGCCAACCTTCTTCTTTCTATGCCGATTTCATCCTGGACACTCGATCGCAGCCGTCTCGAACATGTCGCATGCCCGCTGTGTCACGGCCTGGAATTCGAGAAGCTCGCCAGCACGGACCGCTACAACATGGGCATCGTCACCATGGGTTGCCTGGGCTGCGGGCTGGTGATGACGAACCCGCAGCCGACTTCGGAAGCGCTGGACGACTTCTACGCTCACCACTACCGCCGCTACTACCGGCAAAGCATGGCGCCGACGTTGAGCCACATCCGCGCCCTGCGGATCGACGAGCGCACCTCGGCTGCCGTTGATTTCCTGATTGCGCGAGGCGACCTGCTGCCGGACATGGCGGTGCTGGATATCGGGGCGTCCGAGGGCTCGATGCTGCGTGCGGTGGGAGAGCGGCTGCCCTCCACGCGGCGCTTCGCGATCGAGCCCGACGCAAGGCTGGGCGATTTCACCGTCCAGCATGCGGGCTGCCAGGTGCACGCCAGCCTGCAGGCGTTTCGTGAATCGCAGCCCGAGCCGATCAATCTGGTCATCATGAATCACGTGCTCGAGCACATCAGGAACCCGATCCAGTTCCTGTCATCGCTGAAGCCATTGCTGGCATCGAACGCTCGCATTTACATCGACGTGCCCGATCTGCGCGAGTACCACAAGCTCAGCGCACTGCACATCGCACACCTGTACCACTTCGGCCCCGACACGCTCGCCCAGGCCGCCGCCAGCGCCGGCTACAGCGTGCAGGTGATAGAGAAGCATTCACCGCCCCGGCATCCGCGATCGCTGCGCTGCGTGCTGTCTGCTGCGGAGCCGGCAACGGTTCCCGCACCGGTCAACCAGCGCACGGGCTGGGATGTCGTTCGATCGTGCGCGCATCACGCCTGGTATGCCCACGGCAAACGCTGGCTGCGCAGCACAGCGGCCCCGCTGCTGGTGTTCGGGCGCAGCCAGCACCGCGCGCCCTGAACCAGCTCAGCATGCCCTGACGTCAAGCGCGACCGAGCGCATTTGCTGGCGTTGATCAACAGACGTCACGGCAGCGCGTGGCTCCAGACGAATTTCCAACCGTGACCCCAGGGGCAGCGGCAGCGGCCAGTCGCTCGCGCTGTCAGGCGCGCCGCGACCCTCCTGAAGCATGCGCAAAGCAGTGATCCACCCGGCGTGCCCCACCACACAGCACGCCGATGCACGGCTCGCGTCGTCTGACCACCCGGTGCATCGCTCGAAAAGCATAGACACGCTTTCGCCGCCATGTCCGGTGTAGCGAGCGAAATCCGCGCACCACTCGGCGACAGCCGCTTCGCCGATCTCGTCCCAGCTCAAGCCGTCCCAGGCGCCGAAGTCGATCTCGGCCAGTGACGCATCGATTCGATGGCGCCATCCCCAGCGCGCCAGCCAGCGTCCAACGTCGGCAGCACGCCGCAGCGGCGACGTGCAGACCTCGTGCGGCAGGCCCTGCCTGCGCGCCTGGCAACGGATGCGGTGGGCCAGCCGCTTGGCCTTGCGCGGATCGACGGGCAGATCGGTGCGACCGATACAGCGCCCGGCAGCACCGATCGCCTTCGGGTGACGCCAGACGTGCAGCACATGCTGCACGTGCGGTTCAGGCGCCACGCACGCCGCCCCAAGCCGCAGCCCACGACAGCAGCACAAGCAATTCCGTGATCTGTTGCGCGGCTCCGAGCGTGTCGCCCGTCACACCGCCCAGACGACGGTGGAACCAGCGCCCGCACCAGCAAGCCCCGAGCGCGGCGAACACCACACTGCCGATCACCGGCACGATCCACAGTGGCTGCCACAGCGCGAGCGCGGTAGCGACCGGCAACACCCAGCCGCATGCAACGGCCAGACTCGAATTCGACAGACGCTGAGCCAGCGGCTTGGCCTTGGCGTGCTCGATGTCGCCGGCATAAGGCAGGAAGCGGATCAATGCGGTCGATGCACATCGCGAAACGGTGTGACCCAGCAGCAAGGCAGCGCAGCCCCACCCGACAGGCAACGACGACAGCGTCGTGGCCTTCAGCGCCAGCATCGTCGCCAGTCCCATGGCACCGTAGGCACCGATGCGCGAATCCTTCATGATTTCGAGGGCGCGTTCTCGAGTGACGGCGCCTCCCAGGCCATCGCAGGTATCGGCCCAGCCATCCTCGTGGAATCCGCCGGTGGCCAGCATCGTCGCAGCCATCGACAACAACACGGCAACCGGCAACGGCAACACCCGGCTTGCCCCCCAGAGCACCAGCGCACCGAATGCACCGACCAGCAGACCAATCGCTGGAAAGTGGCGTGCACTCTGGTGCAGCCAATCGGGCTCGAAGCCGACCCAGCGCGGAATCGGCACGCGCGTGAAGAACTGCAGGGCAATGAAGAACAACCGTGCTTCGTGCAGGAATCGGGGCACCAGACCGCGCGGCGGTGGCACCGCGATCGGCACTTCGGGCGCTGCAGATGCCGTCGGCTTGTCGGGTCTCATGACATCGAACCACCGCCCGGCGGCGCCGAAGTCCCATCGGAGCCGGTGGCGACTCCGGCAGATTCGAAGCTCGCCATCTCGCCCAGCAGGCGCACCGCACTGTCCAGCAACGGCCACGCCAGCGCAGCCCCCGACCCCTCGCCGAGTCGCAGACCCAGATCGAGCAACGGCGTCGCGCCCAGCCCCTGCAGCATCAACGCATGGCCGGCTTCATCGGATCGGTGCGCGAACACGCAGCCCTGGACCACGGCTGGTTGCATCCGCTGCGCCACCAGAACGGCTGCCCCGGTGATGAATCCATCGACGACGACGACACGACGCTCCTCCACCGCCTGCAATACCGCGCCGACCAGCATCGCAATCTCGAAGCCACCGAAGGCAGACAAGGCCTGCAGCGGCTCGACGGCGCGCGGGTGCTTGTCCAGCACGCCGCGCAGCACCCTCAGCTTGCGCTGCAGGCCGGAGTCGTCGAGCCCGGTGCCCCGGCCGATGCATCGCTCGATCGGCTCGCCGGCGAGCCTCGACATCAACAGCGCTGCGCTCGACGTGTTCCCGATCCCCATCTCGCCCAGCAGCAAGGCGTTTCCCGGCAGGCCATGCACCACCTCTCGGCCGGCACGCAGGGCTTGCTCGCACTGCTCCTCCGACATCGCCGGACCGTCGAGCGCGTCGGCCGTGCCGCCGGCGATCTTGCGGTCGAGCAGCCCCGGCCGCGGCGTGAAGTCGTGTCGCACGCCGGCGTCCACCACGGTCAGCGCCAGACCATGCTGCCGCGCCAGCACGCTGACAGCCGCCCCACCCGACAGGAAGTTCTCGACCATCTGCCAGGTCACGTCCGAGGGATACGCAGAGACACCTCGCGCCGCCAGACCGTGATCGCCGGCGAAGACCACGAGTTGAGGCTGTTCCAGCGCAGGCCGTTCACTGCGCAGGATCAGGCCGATCTGCAGCGCCAGCGATTCGATGCGACCCAGCGATCCCATGGGCTTGGTCTTGCGGTCCAGCCGATGCTGCAACCGGGCACGCAGGGTGGCAAGGTCGCTGTCGAGGATTTCGTCGGGCAAGCTCATGCTGGAATCAGAGGAAGTCAGATCCGGTAACGGTGATGCCCGGCTCACAAGCGCGGAACTGCGGTCAGCCGTCCGCCGACCCGCTCGATCGACAGCGCCCCGCCAAAGACGGTGACGAGACTTCCCTGCACCTCCGTCGATCGGGGCGACCCATCGGCACGCACGCGGCCGTCCTGAATCACCACCAGCCGGTCGGCCTGCAGCGCAAGCGGCAGGTCATGCAGCACGCTGACCACCGTCGTGCCCGCCTTTGCCAGACGCTTCAGCAGGCGCACCACGGCCACCTGGTGTGGCGGGTCGAGGTGTGTCGTCGGCTCGTCCAGCAGCAGCACGGGTGCCTCGACCGCCAGGGCGCGTGCCAGCAGCACGCGCTGGCGCTCGCCGCCAGAGAGCTCGTGCAGCCGTCGACACTGCCAATCGGTGCACTCGGTGGTGGCGAGCGCCGCATCGACCGCCGCATCGTCCAGCGGCCCCGGCGCCGCGAAAAGGCCCAGGTGCGGCAGGCGACCCAGCTGCACCACGTCGCGCACGGTCAACTCGCCACTGGCCTCGCCTGCCTCTTGCTGGGCCAGCCAGGCGATGCGCTGGCCGCGCGAGCGGGCGCTGTAGGCAGCAAGTGGACGGCCTTCCAGCCAGACCTGTCCCGCGTGCGGCGGCAGCAGGCCGGCCAAAGCGCGCAGCAGGGTCGATTTGCCACCTCCGTTGGGCCCCACGATGGCGGTCCAGCCGGGGTGCAAGGCGAGCGACAGCCCGCGCAACACCGGCAGCCCGCCCAGCTGCACGTGCAGACCGTCGACACGCAGCGCCGCGACCGGCGGCGGTGGCGTCGAGAAAGTGGAGGGTTCCGAGCTGGTGGCCATGCGTGTCACCCCAGCCTGCGCCGACGCATCAGCCACAGCAGATAGCTTCCGCCCAGCACGGCAGTCACCACGCCGACCGGCAGCTCCTGGGGCGCAATCAGGCTGCGCGCGAGCACGTCGGCGGCAAGCAGCAGGGTGCCGCCGGCGGCGGCGCTGGCCAGCAACGTGTATCCGTTGGGTGCGGGCGCGCAGCGGCGCACCAGGTGCGGTGCTGCGAGACCGACGAAGGCGACCAGCCCGGCCTGCGACACCGCCAGACCGGTGGCCAGCGCAAGCACCGCCACCAGCACCAGACGCCAGCGGTTCAGCGCCAGGCCCAGGCTGCGTGCGCTGTCCTCTCCGAGCGCCAGTGCGTCCAGGACGCGAGCAAGGCGCCAGGCGATCGGCACCGTCAGCGCCAGTCCGAGGGCCAGTACACCGACACTCTCCCACCCCAGGAAGCCGGTCGTGCCCAGCATGAATGCCTGCTTGCCGCGCAGGGCCTCGGGCGCCGCGGTCGACACCATGTCGCCCAGCGCCGACAGCACCACGCCAACGATCACACCCGCCAGCAGCAGGCGCGGTGTCTGCTGCGCCCCGCGCGCGAGGGCCAGGGTCAGCGCGACGCCGACGAACGCACCAGCAAAGGCTGCACCGACCAGACCCAGTCTCGCGAGCCCTTCGGCGGCTGCCCAGCCGATCGCAACGCCACCGAGCGAGCCGGCCGCCAGCACCAGCACCACCGCCAGGGAGGCGCCAGCCGCCGATCCGAGCAGGTAGGGATCGGCCAGCGGATTGCGGAACAGCCCCTGAGCGACCGCCCCGGCCAGCCCCAGCAGCGCGCCAGTGAGCCAGGCGCCCAGCGTGCGTGGCGCACGTATCTGGCCGAGGATCAGGCTGGCATCGGCATCGCCCAACCACGGCCATGACCAGCCGTCACTGCCCGACGCCAGCCCGGCCCCGGCGAGCACGATGGACACGAGCAGCAAACCGATCGCGAGTCGGCGGCGACGCTGCGCACCGAGGTCGGCGGCCCGGTGTGTGGCGTTGCCGAGACCGGCACGCGATCGATCGGTCATCGCGATGACTCCGCCAGTGCCACCAGACAGTCGGCCAGCATCAGTGCCGCTTCGCCCATTCGCGGTCCGGGTCGCTCGAGCACTTCGAATCGTTCGCTGCTGAACCCGCAGACTCGGCCGTCGCGCATTGCAGGCAACCGCGCCCAGCCAGGCCGGCTCGGCATCTCGTCGAGATTGCGCTGAACGGCCATCACGATGTCGGGCCTCGCACGCACGACAAACTCGGGGTTGAGCTGCGGAAAGGGGCCGTCCTGCGCGGGCACGATGTTGGCGAGCCCGAGGCGCCGCAAGGTCTGACCGATGAACGAGGATTCCCCGGCGGCATACGGCGTCGCGTCGACCTCGAAATAGACGCGTTGCCCGCGCATCGGGGCGGGCACCCTGGCGTGGGCGCGCTCGACGTCGCGCTCGATGCGCGCCCACAGCGGCGCAGCGGCGTCCGGCGTGCCCAGCATCGTCGCCAGCACCTGGAGCGAGCGCTGCACATCGGCATGTGTCTTCGATTCGAGGACCACCACCTTGAGGCCCAGCGATTCGAGCCGGTCGATCGCGCGCATCGACGCCGCAGCCAGCACGACATCGGGTTTCAATGCCACGATGCGTTCAAGCTGGGCGTCTTCCATCCCGCCGAGCTTCGGCAATGCCAGCACCCGAGCCGGCGAATTCGAATAGCGATCGGTGCCGACCAGCCGCTCGCAGCCGCCGAGCGCGCAGACCCCTTCAGTCAGGGAGGGCAGCAGGCTCACGATGCGTCTCGGAGGCACGGCCAGGCTCAGCTGCCGACCCCGGTCGTCGAGCAGGGAAACAGGCGCCGCCCGGGCATCGGTTTGTGCCTGAAGCGATCCCGTCGCGGCACACAGCCACAGTCCCAGCAGCGCCCACCGGCCACGCTCGAGCACGCTGCGCGCGAAGCCGATGCGGTTCCCGTTCAATGGGGCGTCCGTTTCACCGGGATCTCGATACCGGCAACCATCAGCGTCACACGATCACAGCGGGCCGCGACCGCCTGATGCAGGCGCCCCAGCCGATCCACGAAGCCCCGCGCTTCGCGCGACATCGGAGAGACGCCGAATCCGATCTCGTTGGAAACCAGCAGCAGCGGTCCGCAGGCAGCGCCGATTGCATCGCACCAGCCCTCGCATGTCTGGTCCCATTCGATGTCGTCGAGCGGTTCACCCTCCAACGGCATCAGCAGGTTGGTCAGCCACATCGTCAGGCAGTCCACGATCACCAGCCGACCCGGCGCACTGTGACGAAACACCGCCTGGGCCAGATCCAGCGGAACTTCTTCGGTTTCAAGCCGAGGCACGCGCTCGGCACGTTCCAGTCGGTGGTGCGCGATGCGCACGCGCATCTCCTCGTCACCCGCGCGGGCGGTGGCCAGCAGCACCGCCGTATGCGTGCGATCGGTCAGCCAAGCGGCAGCGCGCTGCTCGGCGCAACGCGACTTGCCGCTGCGCTGCCCTCCGAGGATCAGTTCGTGCACCGCATTTGCTCCATGCCGAAGTGTCGCGCCGAAGCGATGCGACTACAGCCCGATGCCGCTGTAACGCAGGCCGATCCAGCCCTGGCGGCCCAGCGCGCGGTAGTCGCGGGCCGGTTCGACATCCCGGTCGGCGATGTTCAGCACCTTGGCCTCGAGCTGCCACTGCGATGCAATGCGCCAGCGTGCCTGCAGGTCGAGTGTCGAATACCCGCCAAGCCGCCTGCCTCCATCGGGCCGGTTGCCGAGCGTGATCAGCGTGGCACCGAAGGTCCAGGCCTCGATCTGGTAATCGGCGCTGATCGTTTCCTGGTGCCTGGCGCGGCGATCCAGCCGCTCGCCGGAGCGGTCGTCCTTCGCGTTCAGCAGGTCGATCGTCGCTCGCAGGCTGAGCGCACCCAGGCGATGCCCGCCGGTGAGGGTCGCGCCTTGCAGGCGGGCACGATTGATGTTGCGCGCGCAGCCGAAGTCGTAGGACGGATCGGCGGGGCAGAAGGCACGATCGGGCTCGTAGGCGATCAGGTCGCGCACGCGATTGCGGTAGACGGTGACCGAAGCGGTGCTGTCGCCCGACAGCCAGCTCAGACCGAATTCGACGCTGCGGCCGCGCTCGGGTCGCACGGTGTCGACGCCGTAACCCGTGTAGAAAAGGTCGTTGAAACTCGGGGCGCGAAACGTGGTGCCAGCCAGCGCCCGCGCCGTCAATCCGTGCCCGATCTCGTATCCCCAGCCCAGGCGGCCCGTGGTCTTGCCCCCATAGACCGAGTTGTCGTCGCGCCGCACATCCGCTGACAGCAGATGCGATCCGAACTTGCCCGAATAGCCCAGGCCCAGCGAGTCGTTGTGCCGGCGCTCCTCGGATCCGAAGGCCGAGGCCTTCGCTCGTTCCTCGAGCCGTTCGAGCACCGCGACAAGCTGCTGGCGCGCATCCAGCGCGAACGCGTTCTGCCACGTGTACTGATCACGGCGCGTGATGAAGCGATCGGGGAAATTGCCTCCCTCCAGCGATTCGTCCGCGTTGTGCGCCAGTTGCAGGCGGGTGGTCCACAGCGGACTGATCACCCCGTCGTAACTGAGGGCCACGACCTGCGTATCGAGACGGGTGCCGAAGTTGGGAGACGGATCCTGCAAGAAGTCGGGCGGCGCGAACTCGGAGGTGTCGTACTGCGACCTCAGCCGCGCATCGACCAGGCTGAGTGCCAGTCGATGCCCGGGCGCCACGCTGTAGCCCAGGCGGATTTGAGCCGTGCGGCGACTGTAGCCATCCCGGTCGGCGTTGTAGTTGCCGAACTGGTCTCCCGGACGCAGGGAGGAAACGCCGTCGCTGCTTTCACGGCTGAACGAAGCGGTGTAGTCGAAGCCACCACCCGAGCCTCCGATCGACACGTCGCCTTCCTTCGAACCGTACTCGCCCGCTGCGACATGCCCGGAGAAGCTCGCGGGCCCTTCGCCACGCCGCGTGGTGATTCGCACGACGCCTCCCACCGCATCGGCGCCATAGAGACTGGAGCCCGGGCCACGCAGCACCTCGATGCGTTCGATCTGCGCCAGGCCGATCGCATCGAACGACACCTGGCCCAGCGTCGCGGATCCGATTCGCACACCATCGACGAGCACCAGCGTGCTCTGCGAACTGGCGCCGCGGATGAAGATGCCGGCCGAGTGCCCCGGCCCGCCAGTCCGCGACAGTTGCACGCCAGCCTCGCGGCGCAGCAGGTCTTCGACCGAATCGGCGGACGACTCGCGGATACGCTGCGCATCGATCACGACGACATCGGCCGTGACCTGATCGAGAGGCACAGGCTCGCGAGTGGCGATGATGACCACCGGCGGCAGGCGAGTCTGCGCCTGGACAACGCTGCCAGAAAGGCAGGCCACGGTGATCACGGAAAGAAGGACGAGCGGAGATCGGCTGGAAGCAGCCAGTGGCGCGCGTGACGCCGAGCGGAAGGAACGCATGATGAGAAACCCGACAAGATGCAGGCGACCCGCTTCCCCGCGGGCGCATGCGATGCAGATGCGGTTCGAGAACCGCACCCCCTTGTTGGCCGGTATCCGGGCTGATGGAGCAACCTTCGCGACCTTCCCAGAGACAAAGAGTCTCCAGTGGCTGTGAGCGCGAGAGCGGAAACCGCGGTCGAAGAGAACCGGATTTCGTCCACCGTACCGTTGCGGGGGCAGCGCAGTTTGAGCGCCTCGCGGCACTTTCTGCTTCCCGTTTAACTGCGACGAC
Source organism: Rhizobacter sp. (assembly GCA_017986065.1). GTDB lineage: Bacteria > Pseudomonadota > Gammaproteobacteria > Burkholderiales > Burkholderiaceae_C > PBB1. The sequence goes on from JAGNWJ010000006.1 coordinate 9,210, forward strand.
AAGAACATCGTCGCGGGCACCAAACAGCTGTCGATTGTATGCACCGCCCTACAATGAAAAGTCACTTGTCGACCGAGGCTGTGCCATGTCGAAGATCGAAGACCTCGCCGACCGGGTCGAGCGGCTGCTGCTGCGGCATGACGAACTGCAACGCACCAATGCACTGCTTGAACAGCAGCTTGCATCCGTGACCAGTGAACGGGACAGCCTGCGATCACGTCTTGGCGCCGCACGCGCGCGCATCGACACACTGATCGAGCGCCTGCCGGCCGACACCCCTTCCGCCAGTGGCGATGCTGATCTCATTTCTGCTTCGCCCGCCAACGAGTCCGCCCCATGAAACAGATCGAAGTCACGATCCTCGGCCAGAGCTATGTGCTCGGATGCCCGGAAGGCGGCGAAGCGTTGTTACAGGCCTCGGTGAAGGCGGTTGATCGCGAGATGACAACGATCCGCACCGCAGGCAAGGTGAAGGCGCGCGAGCGCATAGCGGTGCTGGCGGCACTGAACCTCGCCTACAGGCTGGTGCAAGGCTCCGATGCCGCGCCGGATGGCGAGCCGGCTTCTCCTGCCGCGGTCGATATGGATGCCTTGATTTCCCGCATCGACAAGGCTCTTGGCGAGCATGGTCAGTTGTTGTGACGCAATCGGCTTCGCGGTCACCCTTGGGACGCCACAGGTACGTCGTGCAGGCGTAGACTTTCTTCGTCCGTTGCGTTCGCGTGAGTTTTTAATTCCTTGAACCGATGCTCTCGCGAGCACGGGCTGGGAACATTGCCGAGTGGGTGTGATCGTCTCGCGTCAGATGAACCCGAAGCACGGTTGACCCGGCCCACCTGAATCCCCTGGGTTCAGGAATGCGGCTCACGGCTCGCAGCGGACACCCCGATTTTCTCGTGAGCCAGGTCTTGCGCAGACCTTCAGGACGAGGTGTCGAATCGGATGCTCGCCAAGGCAACGTTGTTTCCGCCTCGCGCCTGGGCGGCCAACAACGCACTGTCTGCCGCCTTCACCAGTTGCTCCAGCGTATGCGCTGTATGCGGAAAGCTCGCAACGCCCATCGCCACGGTGAATCCGAAATCCTGACCATCCTGCACGACGATCTGCGTGGCGCACTGGCGCCGCAGGCCCTCCATCCGTGAATGAGCGGTGGCCAGGCCCACACCAGACAGAAGGACAGCGAAACGATCGTCGTTGATGCGGCAGGACGCATCCATCGCGCGGGTGTTGCTGCGCAGCAATCGGCCCAGGGCCTCCACCACTCGCAGACGCGCACTGTCACCCAGAGACTGTGCAACGCCGACCGCAGGATCGATGGCGATCGAGACCAGCGAAAACTCGCGGTGCTCGCGAGATGACAGGTCGACCTCGCGTCGCAACTGATCCTCGAAGTGGACGTTCTGGACCAGACCGGTGACGATGTCGCGCGAGGCTGCATCCTGCGTCTCTCGTCGCAGCACTTCGCTGGCGGCCGTCTGCTGTTCGAGCTGTCTGAGTGCGAGCGACAGTTGGGCCTCTCGTTGGCGAACCGAGGTGATCTCGGTCCAGATCAGGCACAGGAAACGAGCACTCGCATCGGCGTTTGAAATCAGCACGCGTGTCACGCTGAAATCTCGACGCAGGCGGTCGCGCTCGATTCGGTGCTCGGTGGTGTGCGACGCGCCCAGAGTCACGGCCGTTGCATCAGCGGCCCGCAAAGGCGCGGCGAGATCGATGCCCAGCAATTCCGCATCGGTGGAGCCGAGGACCTCCGCTTGCGTCCGATTGAAGATCCCGGCCAGCTTCGGGCAGGCATGCACATAGCGCCCGGTCACCGGGTTCTTGATCCCCAGGGCAGCGTCGGCGCCAGACAGCCAGGCCGCAAGCACCTCGCCCCACCCACCGGAACTCAGTTCCAGGTCAGTCATCAACTGCTGCAACGAGACTGCCGCTTCAACGCCGCCAGACTGCACCGGCTGATTCATTCCTGCCCTTCCATCACCACCGGCCCATCACGGGTTCGAGTCCGACCCGCTCTCGCGAAGCGGACAGCCTAGCTCAATGCTGGCCCCATCACCGAAAAAAACTGGATACGGGCGGCCTCAAATGCATGCTGCCCCTCACTTGAAGGGGCAGCAGGACTGGACCGATGCAAAGGGAGGAATCCGGTCGACTTACTGCGGCTTTTCGAAGTTGGCCGACACCTTGCCCAGCCCGCCATCGAACGCCACGCCGACCCATTCGGTCGCGATGTCCTCATCGACTCCCACCGCATCGAAGGTGGCACTCCAGGTCATCAGCGTCTTGCCGTCTGCTGTGGGGCTCACGGAAATGGTCGAGACATAGTTCTTGATCGGGAACGGGCTCTTCAGCGTGGTGTACGTATAGCTGCCCTTGGCGGCGTTGTAAGCCAGCAGCTTCTCGACCAGTTCGCTACCGTCGGCGAGCTTCAGCGTTCGGATCGCGCCCGGCTTGGTGCTGTTGCCCTTGAGGGTGCTGTTGCGCACGGCCGGATGCCACAGATCGACGGCGTTGAAGTCGCCGACGTACTTCCAGACCGTGGCCGGAGAGCGGTCGATCGTGATGTCGCGCGAGAAGGAGATGGCACCTTCTGCATGGCAATGGCTGGCAGCAACGATCAGGCTGGCCGCGGCGATTTTGAGGATCGATGAGTTCATGTTCGGATTCTCCTGATCACTGCTTCTTGAAATTGGCGACCACCTTGGCCATGCCGGCATCGTAGATGCCACCGATGATTGTCGAGGCCTGCTCGTCGCTGACACCGTTGGCGTCGAATGTCGACGACCACTGCATCAGGGTATGCGTCTCGTCCACCGGAGTCAGGGTGATCGTGGCCTTGTAGTTCGCGATCGGCAACGGGCTCTTGACGATGGAATAGCTGTAGGTCGTCTTGGCAGCGTTGTATGTCAGGAGCGACTCGAGGATCGTGGCCCCGTCTCCGAGGGTCAGGAGGCGACGGGCACCGACCTTGGTGGCGCTGCCCTTGAGTTCGCTCTTGATGACGGCGGGGTGCCACACATCGAGCGCGTTGAAGTTGCCGACCAGCTTCCAGACCGTCGCCTGGGAGTTGTCGACCGTGACTTCTCGCGAAACCGACAAGGCGCCTGCCGCGAAGCAACTGCCGGTCGCGAGCAGCAAGCTGGCGACGGTGACTTTGAGGGCCAGTGTTTTCATGGGGGAAATGTCTCCTGAGGCAGGCAATGATGATTTGATGGTTCGCGATGGCGCCATGCGCGGGCCGCGCCCTCCATTCTCTGGCTTGAGTCTCCGCACGGCAACAGGGCTGCCAACGTGAATTCCCTGACCACACGGGAAAGGGCGGCGTGCAAGACCAGCCCGGCGACCCCATTCGGGCCCGGAAATTGCCTGATCGCACCCATCGACTAACAGCAAACGAACGAGCCTGCAGCGCTGTCCGCTTTGAGCCAAAACATCCATGAGCATCGCCCCGTACATCAAGGAAATAGGTCGCGGCAAGGAGGGCGCCCGATCCTTGACCGCCGAACAGGCGCACGACCTGATGAGCCAGGTGCTCGACGGCCGGGCGAGCGACCTGGAGGTTGGAGCGTTCACGATGGCCATGCGGATCAAGGGGGAGTCGGCGGACGAGTTGTCCGGATTCCTCGCAGCGGTGCACGAGCGCTGCCTACCCGTCAGTCCGGATGGGGCTGCAGTCATCCTGCCGTCCTACAACGGCGCCCGCAAGCTGCCGAATCTGACTGCGTTGCTCGCCTTGCTGCTGGCGCAGGAGGGTGTGCCGGTGCTGGTGCACGGGCCATCCAGCGACCCGACCCGGGTCACCACCGGTTCGATATTTCACGATCTGGGGTTGCCCACCGCACGCGATGCACAGGATGTGCGCAATGCCTGGGCGCGTCGCGAACCGGTATTCATGTCGATTGAAACGCTGTGCCCTTCCCTCGCGCGACTGCTCGACGTCCGCTGGGTCACGGGCTTGCGCAATCCGGGGCATACCGTGGCCAAACTGCTCGACCCGACGGTTGGATCGCGGTCGTTGCGCGTGGTCAATCACACGCACCCCGAGTACGGGGCGTCGCTGGCCACTTTCCTGCAGCGCTCGCACGCCAATGCCATCCTGCTGCGGGGTACCGAAGGAGAGCCTGTGGCCGACCCCAGACGCCTGCCCAGGATGGATGTGTTTCTGCAGGGTGAACTGCGCGCCGACCTGTCGATCGCCGCCCAGGAAGGCGTGCTGACGGAGTTGCCAGTGCTGCCACGCACATTCGACGCTGCGACGACTGCGGTCTACATCCAGTCGGTGGTCAGCGGCGAAAAGCCCGCACCGGGCCCCCTCTCACGTCAGGCCGACTGCATACGCAGCGCGCTGCAGACCTTCGTCAAGGGAGAGGCGCAGGAATTGATAGCTTGAAAGGGAACAGGCCCTCGGTCGCTGCATCGGCAAAATGTGCAGAACTCATCCCGAGGCTGCTGCACCGAAGGGCACGGAGGACGCCGGCGAAGTCGGCGCGGGGTCAACGACCCAGGCGCTGTCGGGCCGATTCGTACAGGCAGATGGCGGTGGCCGCTCCGACATTGAGGGATTCCTCGCCACCCGGCTGCGCAATCCTGAGCGTCAGGCTGCACTGGCTCTGCAAAGCCGCAGAAACGCCCTCGCCTTCGTGACCCAGAACCCAGACGCATGGCCAGGGCAGCGCAACTTCATGGATGGCCTGCGATGCGTGCGAACTGGTCGCCAGCATGGGCGAGGCGAGCGCATGCAGGTCGGCGGGCTCGACTCCTTCGACCAGGGACAGACCGAAGTGCGCACCCATGCCCGCGCGAAGCACCTTCGGCGACCAGAGGCCGGCAGTGCCCTTGAGAGCCAGCACCTGAGTGAAACCGAAGGCCGACGCGCTGCGCAGGATGGTCCCGACGTTTCCTGCATCCTGGAGACGATCGAGAACGATCGATGCCGCGTCAGGATGCAC
>JAGNWJ010000006.1:14258-50806 GCA_017986065.1 Rhizobacter sp.
CCCCGGATCGGCTGCAGTTCATCCAGGATCACCGCAGCGGCAACCACCGGGCCCGCAAGCGGCCCGCGCCCGGCCTCGTCCACCCCGGCCATCAGGCCCGGTGAGTCCCAGCCGAGGCCGAGTTGCTCAGTGCGCAAGGATTGTCTCGATCGCATCGGTGGCGGCCTGCGCAGTGTTGCGGCGCAAGGTGTGGTGCAAGGTGCTGAAGCGTGCGGCCAGCGCCTGGCAGGCTGCGGGGTCATCCAGCCAGGCGCACGCGGCATCGGCCAGATTCGCCGGCGTGGCGGCACCCTGCAGGAATTCGGGCACGGCGAAATCCTGCAGCAGGATGTTCGGCAATCCGACCCAGGGCTGGTAGTTCATGCGCCTCATGATCTGCGCACTGAGCCAGTGCATCTTGTAAGCAATGACCATCGGTCGCTTGAACAGGGCCGCTTCAAGCGTGGCGGTTCCACTGGCTATCAGCGTCACATCGCAGGCGGCCAGGGCCTCGTGCGAGCAGCCATCGAGCACCCGGATACCCACACCGCCCGCATGCTCGGCCAGCAAAGGTTCGATCATCGAGCGCAGGCCTGGCGCGGCCGGCAGGACGAAGCGCAATTCGGGACGGCGCCGCTTCATTTCCCGGGCCGCCTCGAGCAGGGTCGGTGCGATGTACTGGATCTCGGAGCGGCGGCTTCCCGGCAGCAATGCGACGACGCTTTCGCCAGCGTCCAACCCGAGTGCGCGTCGGCTGGCGGCACGAGGCACCTCAAGTGGAATCGTATCGGCCAGCGGGTGCCCGACATAGGTTGCCGCGATCCCGTGCCGGGCGTAGATCTCGGGCTCGAACGGAAAGATGCACAACACATGATCGACGGCGCGCTTGATCTTCTCGATGCGCTCACCGCGCCACGCCCAGATGGACGGGCTGATGAAGTGGACCGTGCGCACCTGGTGCGACTTCAGGCGGGCTTCGAGGTCGAGGTTGAAGTCCGGCGCATCGACGCCGATGAACACATCGGGCGGACTCTCCAGCAGCCGCTGGGCCAGGCGATGGCGGATGCGCAGCAGTTCGGGGTAGTGGCGCAGAACCTCGGCATAGCCGCGCACCGCCAGTTTGTCGCTCGGCCACCAGGCCTCGAATCCCTGTGCAACCATCTTCGGACCGCCAATGCCCATGCTCGCCAGGCCGGGCCAGCGTCGGGTCAGCCCCCCCAGCAGCAGACCGGCCAGCAGATCTCCAGATGCTTCACCGGCCACCATGGCGAGACGCGGAGCGCGTTCATCCATCGCGGCGCAACACAGATCGATGGCCGCAGGTCGGCTCAGCGCACGATACCGCGCTGTGACCTGGCAAGGAACTCGCTCATCACGCCCACGTCCTCCGCAGCTTCGGGTGTGCTGCTCGCCAGATCAGCAATGGCGGCACGGGCCTGCTCCAACGTGTTTCCCTGGCGATACAGCAGACGGTGCATCTGCTTGACGGCAGCAAGGCGCTCGGGCCCGAAGCCACGACGGCGCAGGCCCTCGGCATTGAAACCCCGCACCGCCAGCGGATTGCCATCCACCATCATGAAAGGCGGCACATCCTGGGAGACGGCGCTGGCGAAACCGACCATCGCATGCGGGCCGACCTTCACGAACTGGTGTATGCCGGTCAGGCCACCAACGATCACCCAGTCGCCCAGATGAACGTGGCCCGCGAGTGTGGCGTTGTTCGCCAGGATGGTCTGGTTGCCCACCTGGCAATCGTGCGCGATGTGCACGTAAGCCATGATCCAGTTGTCGTCACCTACGGACGTGATGCCCGCGTCCTGTGAGGTACCGATGTTGAAGGTACAGAACTCGCGGATCGTGTTGCGGTTCCCGATGCGAAGTTCGGTCGGCTCATCCCGGTACTTCTTGTCTTGCGGTACGGCACCCAGCGAACAGAACTGGAAGATGCGGTTGTCGCAACCGATCGTCGTGCGTCCTTCGATCACGCAGTGAGGACCGATCGTCGTTCCCGCGCCGATGCGCACCCGTTCACGCACGATGCTGAAGGGCCCGACGCTGACCGAAGCGTGGAGTTCGGCGCCCGGTTCGATGATCGCCGTGGGATGGATCAGGGACATGGGACAGGCCCGTTCGACGCCAGCGTCTTCGCGTTCAGATGGCCTTGCGCACCACCGTGCACATCAGGTCGGCCTCTACAGCCAGTTCACCATCGACGGTGCCGCGCGCCTTGAACTTGAACATGCCGGACTTCTGCCGATCCAGCTTGACCTCAAGCATCAACTGATCGCCGGGCTCGACCGGTCGCTTGAACCGCGCCCCGTCGATGCCCGCGAAATAGAACAGCGCGTTTTCCTCCATCGAGATATCCAATGTCTCGAATCCCAGGATCGCTGCCGCCTGGGCCAGCGCTTCGATCATCAGCACGCCGGGCATCACCGGGCGCTGGGGGAAATGACCACTGAAGTACGGTTCGTTGATGCTGACGTTCTTGAGCGCCCGGATGAAATCGTTCTTCTTCAGTTCAAGCACGCGATCGACCAGGAGGATCGGATAGCGATGTGGAATCTTCTTCAGGATTTCGTGAATGTCCATCGTCATGACGGTTTGATCTCGTTGTTCTTTTCCAGCGCACGAATGCGGTCACGCAATTGGTGCAATTGACGCAGGGTCGCCGCGTTTTTCTCCCACGAAGCATTGTCATCGATGGGAAACAGGCCGGTGTACAGGCCCGGCTTCAGCAGTGAGCGCGTGGCCGAAGAGCGAGGACCGATATGGACATGGTCGGCAATCGTCACGTGCCCGGCCACCCCGGCACCTCCGGCGAGCGTGCAGTGCGCGCCGATGTGTGTGCTCCCGGATACCGCAGCCGTGGCCGCCATCGCGGTGTGCGCACCAACGTGCACGTTGTGGGCAATCTGCACCAGGTTGTCCAGCTTGACACCGTCCTCGATGACGGTGTCCTCGAGCGCCCCCCGGTCGATGCAGGTGTTTGCACCGATCTCGACGTCGTCGCCGATGCGCACGCCACCGAGTTGCTCGATCTTTTCCCAGCGGCCCGCATTTGGCGCGAAGCCGAATCCGTCCGCGCCGATCACGGCACCGCTGTGAACGACACCACGAGCGCCGATATGACATCGCGCGCCCAGCACCACCTGGGGCGCGAGCCGGGTCAGACTGCCGACCGACGCACCGGCGCCCACGAAGCACTGCGCGCCGATCTCCGCACCGTCGCCGATCACGGCGTTCTGCTCGATGACGGCGAGCGCCCCGATCGAAACGTCGCTGCCGATTCGCGCCAGCGGATCCACCACAGCGCTCGGATGTACCCGGCAAGCGCCGGAATCCCGCATGCGCGCCGCCCACAGTTGCGTGAGCTTCGCAAAGCAGAGGTAGGGATCGCGTGCGATCAGGGCATCACCGCGCTGCACGGCAGTATCCCGGTGCACCGCAGACACGATCACGCATCCCGCCTTCGTATCGGCAAGCTGCGAGAGGTAGCGAGGGTTGGAGAGGAAGGAGATCGCGTCCGGCGTCGCGCTGTCGAGCGGGGATATCCGGGAGATGATCCTTGCCGGATCACCGATCAGTTCGGCGCCAAGTTGCGCCGCAAGATCGCCTAGCGCAAACCGTGGATCCGAATCACTTGGCACCCTGAGCATTCAGCGCCTTGACAACCTTGTCGGTGATGTCGATCTTCGGTCCGGCGAACACCGCCTCCTGAATGATGAGGTCGTACTTCTCAGATTCGAAGATCTGCTTGATGACCTTGTTTGCCCGATCGACAACGGCAGACAACTCCTCGTTCTTGCGCTGGGTCAGATCTTCCTGGAACTCGCGCCGCTTGCGCTGGAACTCGCGGTCCTGCTCGACCAGGTCGCGCTGACGGCGGCTGCGCTCGGACTCCGACAGCGTCGGCGCTTCCTTCTCGAGCTTTTCGCTGTTCGCCTTCAGCTTGCCTGCGAGATCAGCCATGTCCTTGTCGCGCTTGGCGAACTCGGCCTCGAGCTTGGCTTGCGCTGTCTTCGCCGGGATCGCCTCGCGCAGCACACGGTCGCTGTTGACGTAGCCGATCTTGACTTCCTCGGCATGAGCTGAGCATGTGAACGCCAACACCACCGACGCGGCCAACGCGCTCTTAAGTAACCTGTTCATCAAAACGCGGTCCCGAGTTGAAATTGAAGACGCTGGATTCTATCTGTTGGCTCTTTCTTGATCGGCGTGCCGTAACTGACCTTCAACGGTCCGACAGGTGACACCCAGCTCACGCCAAGGCCCACCGACGCCCGCAGGCTGTCCACGGTCATCTTGTCGCTGACGGCCCAGACGTTGCCGACGTCGGTGTACGCAAACCAGCGCAGGGTCCGATCGTTCCCGGTTCCGGGCAGCGGCAGGTAGAGCTCGCCGTTGATGTTGAGCCTGCGGTTGCCGCCGAGGTAAGCGCCGAGGTTGTCGACGCCACCCAGCGATCCCTGGTCGAAACCGCGGACAGTGCCGAGACCACCACCGAAGAAGTTCTTGAAGATCGGGTATGGACGTCCACCCAGACCCTTGCCGTAACCGAATTCGGCGTTCAGTCCCAAGGTGACCCGCTGGAAAGGATTGAAGTACTCCTGGAACTGGAGATTGGCGCGCATGTACCTCTGGTCTCCCAGCAGACCCAGGTCGACGTTGACGCGCTGGAAGCGGCCGCGGGTGGGAACCAGCGCACTGTCGCGCTGGTCGCGCGTCCAGCCTATCGTCAGCGGCACCGACGAACTGGTGGATCCGAATTGCTCGCGGTACCGGAAGTAGCTGTCGGGCAGGTTGTTGGTGCCCTGGATCTCGGTGCGTTCGTAGCCGATGCCGAAGAACACTGTGTCGTACTCGCTGAATGGCACCCCGAAGCGCACCGAACCTCCGGGGGTCACCAGCTTGTAATCCTCGCCCTGGCTGTTCAGCGGCGAGGACGTACGGTAATAGAGATCAAATGCGCGCGAGATGCCATCGACGGTGAAGTAGGGATCGATCGTGCTCAGAACGATGGTTCTCTGCGACTTGCTGGTGTTGAACTCGAGACCCAGGTAATTGCCCGTCCCGAACACGTTCTCCTGCTTGACCGATGCGGTCAGGGAAATCTTGTCCGCGCTGGAGAATCCGGCGCCCAGCAACAGGTTGCCTGTGGGCTTCTCCTTGATGGTCAGGATCAGATCGACCTGGTCGGAGGTGCCGGGCACCTCGTTGGTGTCGATGTTGACGTCGCTGAAGTACCCGAGCCGGTCGACACGATCGCGCGACAGCTTGATCCTGTTGCCGTCGTACCAGGACGACTCGAACTGGCGGAACTCGCGTCGGACCACCTCATCGCGCGTGCGTGCGTTGCCGGCCACGCTGATGCGACGCACGTAGACGCGGCGCTGGGGGTTGGCAACCAGCGTCAGATCGACGCGGCCATTGACCCGGTCGATCTCTGGACGAGCCTCGATCCGCGCGAATGCGTAGCCGAAGGTGCCGAATCGCTCGGTGAACGCCTTGGTGGTTTCCGCGACCGCTTCGGCGCGGTACGGCTCGCCCGGCTTGATGGTGACGAGCGACTTGAAGTCGTCTTCCTTGGACAGGTACTCGCCTTCAAGCTTGACCGAGGTGACGGTGTAGGCCTGACCCTCGTTCACGTTGATCGTGATGGTGATGTCCTGCTTGTCGGGAGAAATGGCGACCTGCGTCGACTCGACGTTGAACTCGAGATAGCCGCGGTTCAGGTAGTACGCGCGCAGGGTCTCGAGGTCGGCATTCAGCTTGGCGCGCGAATAGCGGTTCGCCTTGGTGTACCAGGTCAACCAGCCACCATCGTTCAGTTCGAGCAAGTCCTTCAGGGAGCTCTCGCTGAACGCGGTATTGCCGAGGATCCGCAGTTCCTTGATCTTGGCCGCCGACCCTTCGCTGATGTTGAATGTCACGTTGACGCGGTTGCGCTCCATCGGCGTCACGGTGGTCACGACCTCGACGCCGTAGAGGCTGCGGCTGAGGTACTGGCGCTTCAGTTCCTGCTCGGCGCGGTCCGCCAGAGCCTTGTCGAAAGGCTGCCCCTCGCCGACACCGAAATCCTTCAGTGCCTTGACGAGCGCGTCTTTCTCGAACTCCTTGGCCCCGACGAAATCGATGCTCCCGATGACGGAGCGTTCGTCAACGATCACCACGACAACCGATCCGTCGATCTGGATGCGCACGTCCTTGAACAACCCGGTTGCAAACAAGGCCCGCAGCGCTGCCACGCCCTTCTCGTCGGTGTAGGTGTCGCCAATGCGAAAGGGCAACGACGCGAACACGGTGCCTGCATCACTGCGTTGCAGGCCCTCCACGCGGATGTCGACCAGCTTGAACGGTTCGACCGCCCAGGCCGAGCCAGCCTGCAATGCTGTGGCCAGAGCCAGGCAGATCAGCGAGGGGCGAAACGAGGTCAAGCTGGAAGGAAAACGCAAGGTGGGTCGCATAGGAGAGATCAGTGCAGGCCCATCAGTCGGGCCACGTCGTTGAAGAGAGCAATGGACATCAGCGTCAGCATGATGGCCACCCCCCCGCGCTGCAGGCGTTCAAGCCACAAGTCCGGAACAGGACGCCCCGTCATCGCTTCAAAAAGATGGTACATGAGGTGCCCACCGTCGAGCATGGGCAGCGGCAGCAGATTCAGCACGCCGAGGCTGATGCTCACGACGGCCAGGAATCCGAGGTAGTAGGCGAATCCGACGCGCACCGATTGCCCTGCGTAGTCGGCAATCGTCAGCGGCCCGGTGAGGTTCTTCAGCGAAGCCTCCCCGATCACCATGCGTCCGAACATCTTCAGCGTCAGCCATGAGGTGTTCCATGTACGGGTGATGGCACGCGACAAGCCGTCAATGAATCCGTAGCTCACCATCACCATCTCGGGCGGCCCGCCAATGAATGCCTCGATGCGGCCGATGCGACGCTCGCCATCGATGAGTGCAACAGGCTGGACCACGAGATCGATGACCTGCCCCGCCCGCTCGACTCGCCATTGCTGTGGCGCCGGGTCAGAGGCCGTGGCACTTGCACGGATGCGCTCGCGCAGGCTTGCGGCATCTGGGATGACATCCCCGTCGACCGAAAGCACCCGGTCTCCCGCACGAACGCCGCCTGTGGCAGCAGGACCGGCCGGCTTGACCTCGCCCATCACGGGCTCGGTGTAGACACCGCCCAGACCGATGCGGCGGATCAATTGGGCATCGAGCTCACGCCCCTCGAGTCGCTCGAGCGGAAGCAGCACGCTGCGCTCATGCTGCCCGCGGGCATCACTGACGCGCAGATGCAGGCTCTCGTTCTCGAGCACCGCCTGGGTGACTCTCCAGACGAAGTCGGTCATCGACCGCACCTCGTTCCAATCCTCTCCGTCGGTGGACGTTGCCTGCACCCAATCACCAGACTGGAGTCCGGCATCGGCGGCGACGCTCTGGGCCAACGGCGCTGCCAGCACCGCCTTGGGCTCGTCCATGCCGATCCAGTGCGCAGCGGCATACAGAACGACCGCGAGCAGCAGGTTGGCAAGAGGCCCGGCGGCGACGATCGCAGAGCGCTTCCAGAGCGTCTGCCTGGTGAAGGCACGGCCCAGTTCCGATGCAGCGACAGGTCCCTCGCGCTCGTCGAGCATGCGCACGTAGCCGCCCAGTGGAAGCGCCGACAACACGAACTCGGTACTGTCGGGATGGGACTGATGCCGCCACACCACACGGCCGAAACCGACCGAGAAACGCAGCACCTTGACGCCACAGGCCACCGCCACGCGGTAGTGGCCGTACTCGTGAATGACGATCAGCAAGCCGAGCGTCAGCGCGAACGCCAGCACGGTGGTGATCATCGCGAAAGCCTTTCCACCTGACTTGACGCTGCGCGACGCACCCGTGAGTCGAGCCCGATCAGACCCTCGACGGAACTGCACTCGTCGTGTTCCGGCAGCACCGCCTCCAGGGTGCGGGCGTTGACCTGGTGTATGCCCTCGAATCCGATGGCGCCGGCCAGAAACGCCGCAACCGCCACTTCATTGGCGGCATTCAACACGGCCGTGCTGCCCTCCGGCCCACGCAACGTCTCCCACGCCAGCGGCAACCCGGGGTAGCGCTGGAAGTCGGCCGGCTCGAACGTCAGTGCGGACAGGGAAGGAAAGTCGAGCAAGCCGGCACCCGAAGTCATCCGCTCCGGAAACGACAGTCCATAGGCAATCGGCACGCGCATGTCAGGCGTGCCCATCTGCGCCAGCACCGAATGGTCGCGACATACAACCATCGAATGCACGATGCTCTGCGGGTGAATGACGACCTTGATCTGCTCCGGCGTCAGGTCGAACAGCCAGCGGGCCTCGATCACCTCGAGGGCCTTGTTCATCATCGTCGCCGAGTCGACCGAGATCTTGCGACCCATGACCCAGTTGGGGTGCGCGCAGGCCTGATCCGGTGTCACGCTGGACAGCGTGTTCAGGTCACGCGTGCGGAACGGGCCGCCTGAGGCTGTCAGGATGATGTGGTCGATGCGGGCACCCCAGATGCTGCGGTCTTCGGGCAGGCACTGGAAGATCGCCGAATGCTCGCTGTCGATAGGCAGCAAATGGGCACCGCCTTCGCGCACTGCCGTGATGAACAACGCCCCGCCAACCACCAGTGCCTCCTTGTTGGCCAGCATCAGGCGCTTGCCGGCACGCGCAGCAGCCAGGCACGGAGGCAAGCCGGCTGCGCCAACGATCGCAGCCATCACCGCATCGACCTCGGGATGCGCGGCCATTTCGCACAGCGCCTGCGGGCCGACCAGCACGGCGGTGTCGCTGCCCGCATCTCGAAGCTGCGCCTGCAGCATCTGCGCCGGGCCAGATTCGGGCAGCACCGCAAATTTCGGGCGCCATGCAATGCACTGCGCCAGCAGTTCCTCGACACGATGATGAGCGGTCAACGCGAAGACCTCGAAGCGCTCGGGATGTCGGGACAGCACGTCGAGCGTGCTGGTTCCGATGGATCCGGTCGACCCGAGGATGCAGATGCGCAAGCGACTGCCGGCGTTCTCGTTGCTCATGTCAGACGGAGCTCAGTGCCAGAGCCAGCGGAAACACCGGCAGAAGCGCATCGACGCGGTCAAGCACGCCGCCATGCCCGGGCAGCAAGCCGCTGCTGTCCTTGGCTCCGGCATGGCGCTTCACAAGCGACTCGACCAGATCACCGACCACGCCCATCGCGGTCAGGAAGATACAGACCAAGACCAGTCCGACCACACCGTGCTGAGCATGGAGCTGGGTGAACAGGCTCGGCGAGCCCAGCACCCAAATGCGATCAGCCTGCATCCAAAGCAACGCCAGCAACAGTACGCCAAGCATGCCGCTCCAGACGCCCTCCCAGCTCTTGCCGGGGCTGATGGCCAGCGCCAGCTTGCGCTTGCCGAATGCCCGCCCCCCGAAATAGGCCGCGATGTCGGACACCCACACGAGGCTGAAGATTGACAGTATGAAATTGATGCCCTGGGTCCGTGCACTCGCCAGGGCCAACCACGCCAGCCACAAGCCGATCAGTCCCAGCGGCCAGCGCAGACCCGCTGGGAGAAGACCCCATCCTGCCGGCCCGGCCTTCAAGGCCCAGGAACCTCCAAGTACCCAAACACCCATCGCCGCCCACCAGGTTGTCGGCGGTGCGCTGTGTTCCCAGCCCGCCCCGAGGGCGAGAGCGCAGGCTCCACCGAGCAGCAATCCGGATCCGATGGATGACGATGAGCGACCTCCGTTGAGACGCACCCATTCCCAACCTGCAGCGGCGATGAAGACCAGCGTCAGCGCAGCGAAGGGCAACGGGACCGGGGCAAACAATGCAGGTAGCACGATGGCCAGCAGAACCACTGCCGTGATGACTCGTTGCTTGAGCATCGTCAGCGCACCAGCGGGAGTTCGGACGACGTCGCTTCCTCGATGCCGCCGAACCGACGATCGCGGCGAGCGTAGTCAGCCAGCGCAGCGTCGAGTTCGGCTTCCCCGAACTCAGGCCAGAGGCAGTCAGAAAAGCACAGCTCGGAGTACGCCGCCTGCCACAGCAGGAAGTTGCTGATGCGCACCTCTCCGCCCGTGCGGATGAACAGATCCGGATCAGGCGCATGGCTCAATGCCATGTAGCGGCTGAGGGTGGCTTCGTCCAGATCATCGGCGCGCACTCCATCGCGCATCGCGTGCTGGCACGCCTGGACCACATCCCATCTTCCACCGTAATTGAATGCAACAGACAGCGTGATGCGGGTGTTGTTTCGGGTGCTGCTCTCGGCATGATCCCAGGCCTCGCGCACATGCTCGGCGATGTCCGTTCGATCGCCGACGATGCGCACCCGCACGCCGTTCTTGTGCATCACGCCCAGGTACTTGGACACCGCCAGCAGCACGAGCGACATCAGGCCGGACACCTCGTCATTGGGGCGCTTCCAGTTCTCCGACGAGAAGGCGAACACGGTCAGGTACTCGACGCCTCGATCGGCGCAGGCCAGCACAGTGTTCACCAGGGTGTCGACGCCTTGCTTGTGCCCAAGGAAACGAGGTTTGAAGCGGCTTTTCGCCCAACGGCCGTTGCCGTCCATCACGATGGCGATGTGACGTGGCACCTTGGAGGCGTTCGGCAGAGCGCTCACTGAACCTGGAACCTCAGCATGCGATGACCGTTGTGACGACAACAAGCGTCATACCGCCATCACTTCAGCTTCTTTGGCAGCCACCAGTCGATCGATCTCGGCAATCGTGCGATCGGTGAGCTTCTGCATCTCATCGAGCGAACGGCGCTCGTCGTCCTCGGAAATTTCCTTGTCCTTGAGCAGGCGCTTGGCGTGGTCGTTGGCGTCGCGCCGCAGGTTGCGCACGGCAATCCTGGCGTCTTCTCCGGCATTGCGGACGATCTTGGTCAGGTCCTTCCGACGCTCCTCGCTCAAGGCCGGCATCGGCACACGAATCAGGTCGCCCTGGCTCGACGGATTGAGCCCCAGATCGCTTTCGCGGATCGCCTTCTCGATCTTGGCGCCCATGCCCTTCTCCCA
The DNA here is from genome assembly GCA_017986065.1 of Rhizobacter sp. Classification (GTDB taxonomy): domain Bacteria; phylum Pseudomonadota; class Gammaproteobacteria; order Burkholderiales; family Burkholderiaceae_C; genus PBB1. The sequence continues at coordinate 25,269 of JAGNWJ010000006.1, forward strand.
GGGCTGAACGCTGATCGTGCGGGCGTCGAGCAGGCTGACATTGGCCACCTGACTGATCGGCACCGGCGATCCGTAATAGTCGACATGCACCTGGTCGAGGATGCCCGGGTGGGCGCGACCAGTACGGATCTTCTGCAATTCGGTCTTGAACGCCTCGACCGAGCGACCCATCTTCTGCTCGGCGTTCTTCCTGATTTCGGCAATGCTCATCGCCTGTTCCTGCTCACAACGGTTTCACACATGGACGAGCGTGCCCTCGTCTTCTCCCTGAACCACCCGCTTCAACGCGCCCGGCTTGAAGATGCTGAACACCTTGATCGGCAATTTCTGATCACGGCACAGCGCAAACGCGGTGGCGTCCAGCACCTGCAGATTGCGGTTGATCGCTTCGTCGAAACTGATCTGGGAATAGCGTGTCGCGCTCGGATCCATCTTGGGATCTGCGGTGTAGACGCCATCGACCTTGGTCGCTTTCAGCACGATCTGCGCGCCGATCTCGGCGCCACGCAAGGCCGCTGCAGTGTCGGTGGTGAAAAATGGATTGCCGGTTCCCGCGGCGAAGACCACGACCTTGCCCTCCTCCAGGTACTGGAGAGCCTTCGGACGCACGTAGGGTTCAACGACCTGATCGATCGCGATGGCCGACATCACTCGCGCCGTCATGCCTTCCTGGCGCATCGTGTCGGCGAGGGCCAGCGAGTTCATCACGGTGGCCAGCATGCCCATGTAGTCGGCCGTGGCGCGATCCATGCCGACCGATCCGCCTGCCACGCCGCGGAAGATGTTGCCGCCACCGATCACGACAGCGACCTCGCAACCCATCAAGGTCACTTCCTGGATCTCCCGCACCATGCGGACGATGGTGGCCCGGTTGATCCCATAGGCATCGTCCCCCATGAGGGCTTCACCGGACAACTTGAGCAGGATGCGCTTGTAAGCGGGCATGAAATCGTTTTCCTGTGCTGCTTGAAGTTGCGTGGAGTCTAAACCGGGCCCACCCGCCGACTCGGGCGATTCGGAGGGCCCGAAAGGGCTTCAGGCGCCCTTGGCAGCCGCCACCTGCGCGGCAACTTCGGCGGCGAAGTCGTCGACCTTCTTCTCGATGCCCTCACCGACGACAAACAGGGTGAAGCCCTTCACGACGGTGCCCTTCTCCTTGAGCATCTGCTCGACGGTCTGCTTGTCGTTCTTCACGAAGGCCTGGTTGAACAGACTGACTTCCTTCAGGAACTTGGCAACCGAGCCATCGATGCGCTTGGCGACGATCTCGGCCGACTGCGGCGTCTTGCCTTCTGCCTTGGCCTTTTCGGCATCTTCCGCAGCCTTCTGCGTCGCCACCGAACGCTCGGTTTCGATCAGCTTGGCAGGAACGTCGCTCGATTGCAGCGCGACCGGCTTCATCGCCGCCACATGCATCGCCACATCCTTCGCAGCGACGTCGTCGCCCTCGAACTCGACCATCACGCCGATGCGCGTGCCGTGCAGGTAGCTCGCGAGCTTGGCACCCTCATAGCGCTTGAAGCGGCGGATCGACATGTTCTCGCCGATCGTACCGATCAAGCCCTTGCGCACATCTTCGAGCGTCGGGCCGTAGCCGTCCTGCGAGTGTGGCAATGCCGAGAGAGCAGCCACATCGGCCGGGTTGTTCTCGGCGACCAGCCTCGCGCAGGCATTCGCCATCGCGAGGAACATGTCGTTCTTGGAGGTGAAATCGGTTTCGCAGTTGACTTCGACCAACGCACCGGCCTGGCCGACCACGGCCGAGACGATCACGCCTTCGGCGGTGACGCGCGAAGCGGCCTTGCCGGCCTTGCTGCCGAGCTTGACGCGCAGCAGTTCCTCGGCGCGCTCCATGTCGCCACCGGCTTCCGTCAGCGCCTTCTTGCATTCCATCATCGGCGCGTCGGTCTTCGCGCGCAGTTCCCCCACCATGCTTGCTGTGATTGCGGTCATCTTCCGTTCTCCATAGGGTCCGCGGTTTGCGCAAGGCGCTGAACCGCATGAGGCTCAAACATTAAAAAAAGGGGCTGTAGCAGCCCCTTTCGATCTCACTTCGGTGAGGCGATCGTCAGGACTCAGTGGGCTTCGCTGACTTCCACGAATTCATCGCCTTCAGCGGCTACAGCCTGCACCACCTCGTTGGTGGAGTTGGCCTTGCCCTCGAGCACTGCGTCGGCTACCGCCTTGGCATACAGCGCAACGGCCTTCGCCGAGTCGTCGTTGCCCGGGATCACGTAGTCGATGCCGATCGGCGAGTGGTTCGAGTCGACCACACCGACCACTGGAATCCCGAGCTTGTTGGCTTCGGCAATGGCGATCTTGTGGTAGCCGACGTCGATCACGAACAAGGCGTCAGGCAGGGCATTCATGTCCTGGATGCCGCCAATGTCCTTTTCGAGCTTGGCCAGTTCGCGCTGGAACATCAGCGCTTCCTTCTTGATGCGGATCTCGGTACCGGACTCGACCTGGGCCTGCATGTCCTTCAGACGCTTCAACGAACCCTTGACGGTCTTGAAGTTGGTCAGCATGCCGCCCAGCCAACGCTGGTCGACGTAGGGCATGCCAGCGCGAGCGGCTTCAAGTGCCACCACTTCGCGGGCCTGACGCTTGGTGCCTACCATCAGGACGGTGCCGCGCTTGGACGCGAGCTGGCGCAGGAACTTCATCGCATCGTTGAAAAGAGGCTGCGTCTTTTCAAGATTGATGATGTGGATCTTGTTGCGATGGCCGTAGATGTACGGTGCCATCTTGGGGTTCCAGAAGCGGGTCTGGTGTCCGAAGTGGACGCCGGCTTCCAGCATTTCGCGCATGCTTACAGTCATTAACAACTCCAAAGGTTGAATCTAAAATCCGGCTTGAATCGCCTTCGATGCTGGATGAACTCCAGGACCTTGGCGACACCTTTTGGCAGCCGGATTTGCGGATGTGTTTGTTCGCGGATGGGTTGAATCCCGCCCCGGAAAAACCCGCTGAGTATATCAGCCCCGACATGCAACCGGTTCTGTTTCGAACTCGACACACCCTTCGCGGCACAGCCCATCACCCGAGCACCCCCTGCGTGCGGCGGAGCGACCCATGAGGGTCGCCGTCGTGGGAGCAGGCATCGTCGGCGTCACTTCTGCCTACGAACTCGCCGCCGCCGGCCACGAGGTCACCGTGTTCGAGCAGGGCGGCAGCGTCGCGGCCGAAGCCAGTTTCGCGCATGCGGGACTCGACGGTCCCGCATGCGCGGTCGCCTTTTCCCCGTTGGCCGTCACCGGCGATCTGCTCGGGCTGACCTTTCGGGGGCGATTGCCGCAGGCGCTGAGCGCGCACCCCGCCGATTGCGCCTGGACCCTGCGATGGCTGTCAGCGAACCGATCGTCGGTGCAACAGATCAATCGCCAGCGCCTGCACGGGCTTGCTCGATACAGCCGCGCGCGCGCGGCGGTTCTTGCCCAAACGCTGCACCTGGATTTCGAGCGTTCAAACGGCGTCCTGGTGGTCTCGAGAACCGCTGTGGAGTCACGGCGGCTGCAACCCGTGCAACTCGCGCTCGAGGAGCTGGGCGTTCGCTGCCGGCAGCTTTCGCCGGAACAATGCCTGTCTGTCGAACCCGGCCTGAACGCCGACGCCGCTTTGCACGCCGGGTTGCATCTGCCCGACGAGGGCGCGAGCAACTGTCGCGAGTTCGCCCACCTGATGCGCCAGCAGGCGCAGCGCCATGGCACGAAGTTCCAGTTCAACACACAGGTGCTCGCCATCCATCCTGGAAGCCAGCCTGAATTGACGCTGGCTGCGGCGGACAAAGGGCCTGACGTTCGTTCGATCCGAGACCACTTCGACGCGGTTGTGGTCTGCGCGGCGATGGGCTCGCGCAGGCTGCTGTCCCCTCTGGGCGTGAAACTGCCGCTGATGGGGGTCATCGGACATTCAGTCACTGCACCGCTGAGACTCGATGAAGTTCACCCGCACATCGGCCCTTGCTCGGTGCTGCTGGACCCACGACATCTCGTCACGATCAGTCGGGCCGGGGCACGCGTGCGTGTTTCCGGCGGGGCACGAGTCGGAAGTGAATCACGTTCAGCAATGGCGACGACGCTGCGGCGGCTCTACCAGGCGCTCGACGAATGGTTCCCTGGCTCGGCTCGCATCGGCCAGGCCCGACATTGGCATGGCACGAGCCCGACCCTGCCCGACGGCCTGCCAGTGATCGGCCCGAGTGGTGTCGAAGGCGTGTGGCTCAACCTGGGCCACTCAAGCATTGGATGGACCCTCTCGTGCGGATCGGCTCAGGTGCTGGCTTCGATGATGGGAGGAGTCCCTCCAGAGATCGACACCGGGGGGCTCGGCGTCGACAGGTTTCGCTGACAGGCATCATGTGCGTGCCGCAGCGTCTTTGCTGTCGGCAAACCCAGCGCCCGACAACGAACCCTATCGAACCCATGCATCGCATTCTTCCATCGGCACGGCGCTGGCCGCTGCACAAGATCGCGTCTACCCGCCGCATCGAGGAGGCGGCAACGAGCACGCTGCCAGCGAACACGCTGATGCAGCGAGCCGGTGGTGCTGTAGCGAGACTGGCCATGGCAGTGGCACCTCACGCGGAGCGCATCTGGATTGCAGCAGGACCGGGAAACAACGGCGGCGACGGACTGGAGGCTTCGGTGCATCTGCAGGCTGCGGGCAAGCAGGTGCTGGTGACCTGGCTCGGCGCCGCCAGCGGTGAGCGGCGGGCCCCCGACGACTCTCTCCACTCGCATCAGCGCGCCGTTGCCGCCGGCGTGACGATCATCGACCATGCGCCCCTCTCATCGCAAGGCTTCGACTTCGCGATCGATGCACTGCTCGGCATCGGCGCAACTCGGTCACCGTCCGGATCGATGGCTGAAGCCGTGGCCCGCCTCAACTGCAAAGACTTCCCAGTGCTGGCCGTCGACCTGCCGTCCGGCCTGGATGCCGACACCGGGCGAAAGTTGGGCGATGCATGTGTGCGCGCCGATCACACGCTGACGCTGCTGACCCTGAAGCCCGGCCTGTTCACGGCCAGCGGGCGAGATCAAGCCGGCGAAGTCTGGTTCGATACGTTGGGACTGCAGGAGGAAGCACGGGCCGACGCCTGGTTGAGCGCCTTGACTACGCCGAACGCTCCGCGCCTGCATGCACAGCACAAGGGCAGCTTTGGCGATGTGGCTGTGATCGGAGGTGCCGCAGGCATGGCCGGCGCAGCGTTGCTGGCGGCGCGTGCGGCGCATGCGGCCGGCGCGGGACGGGTTTTTGTCGAGTGGCTGCAGAACACGAGTTCGGGGCTTTCGGGCGTCGACCTGCTGCACCCGGAACTGATGATGCGCAACGGCTGGACGCAATCCGAACCCTCGGTTCTCGAGAAGGCCACGGTCGTCTGCGGCTGCGGAGGTGGTGACGCGGTGCGCGACCGGCTTCCCCGGTTGCTGAGCCTCGCAGGCCGGCTCGTGCTGGACGCCGATGCACTGAATGCAGTGGCGCTTGACCCGCAGCTGATGACGCTGCTGCGCAGTCGCATTCAGAGATCGCGCGCCACCGTCCTGACGCCCCATCCGCTGGAGGCTGCACGGCTTCTGGGCTGCGATACCGCCGTCGTGCAGTCGGACCGTCTGGCCGCAGCGCAGGCGATGACGGACCTGACCCGATGCACGGTGGTATTGAAGGGTTCGGGCACGGTCACAGCGGCGCCGGGATTCACGCCGCATATCAACGGCACGGGCAACGGCTCGCTGGCCGGAGGTGGCACGGGGGACGTTCTGGCAGGCTGGATCGGTGGGTTGTGGGCCCAGGCACAACGCCACCGCGATGAAGATGAGTTGGGCATCGCTTTCGCCACCGCATCACGCGCAGTGGCCGAGCACGGTGCGGCAGCCGATCCCTTGCAACCTGGCGCACTGCCGGCCAGCGAATTGATAAGGCGACTGCACAACGGTTTGCGCATGGGCCACCCTGCCGAATGACCCGACGCGGTTCCAACGGCGCCTGACGGATCAGCGCCGTTTGGCTGCCTTGGCGGGTCCCTTGCGCGCCGGCGTCTTGGCGGCACGCCCTGGATTTACCCGGGTCCCCGATGCGCTGTACCCCTTGCGTTTTCCAGCAGCCTTGACCGCGCGATCCGTCTCCTTGACGCTGGCCAGTTCGGCCACTGCACTGGCATTGCGATCGGCGCCCCGCTCTTTACGGGCGCGAGCCATCGCGGCATCTTCCTCGCCATCTCGCACCATGCGGAAATCGATCTTGCGGCCGTCGAGATCGACTCGGCTGACCTGAACCCTGACACGCGAACCGACGGCATAACGCACCCCGGTGCGCTCGCCACGCAGTTCCTGCTTGACCTCGTCGAAGCGGAAATACTCGCCACCGAGCTCAGTGATGTGCACCAAACCTTCCACGTACAACCCGTCAAGCTGCACGAAGAGCCCGAAACTCGTCGCCGCGCTGACGCGACCGCTGTATTCCTCGCCGAGATGCTCGCGCATGTAGCGGCACTTCAGCCAGGCTTCCACGTCACGTGAGGCTTCATCGGCTCGACGTTCGTTGGCACTGCAGTGCGCGCCCGCAATTTCCCATACCTCGCCTTCGGCCGTCAGAGTCACGGCCTTGGCTGTCTTGGCTTGCTTGGACGGTTTCGAAAGGCTGCGCGCCAGCGGCATTGATTCGACCATGCCCTTGCTGAGCAGGTAGCGTTTGCCGCCGAGGATGGACTTGATGACCCGGTGCACCAGCAAGTCGGGATAGCGGCGGATCGGGCTGGTGAAGTGCGCGTAAGCGTCGTAAGCCAGACCGAAGTGTCCGCTGTTGCTGGCGGTGTAAACGGCCTGCTGCATCGAGCGCAGCAGCATCGAATGGATCTGCTCGGCATCGATGCGATCCTTGGTAGCCGCCGCGATCTGCTGATACTCGCGCGGGTGCGGATCGTCCCCGATCGACAAGCCGAGACCGAGTGCCTTCAGGTAGTTCTGCAGCAGCGTCTTCTTCTCGGGTGTCGGTCCTTCGTGCACACGGTACAGCGAAGGATGCTTCGAGCCGGAGATGAAGTCGGCAGCGCAGACGTTGGCAGCCAGCATCGACTCCTCGATCAGCTTGTGCGCTTCGTTGCGGGTCCGAGGGATGATCTTCTCGATGCGGCCGTTCTCGTCGCAGACGATCTGCGTCTCGGTGGTCTCGAAGTCGATTGCGCCGCGCTTGCCGCGTTCCTTGACCAGCGCGCGGTAGACCTCGTTGAGGTTCAGCAGATCATCGACCAGATCCTTGCGCCGCGTGGCCTCGGGCCCGCGTGTGTTGCCAAGAATGGCAGCCACCTCGTTGTAGGTGAACCGCGCGTGCGAGTTGATGATGGCCGGAAAGAACTGGTACGCGTAGATCTCTCCAGTGGCGGTGATGAGCATGTCGCAGACCATCGCCAGCCGGTCTTCATTCGGGTTCAGAGAACACAGACCGTTGGACAGCTTCTCGGGCAGCATGGGAATCACGCGGCGCGGGAAATAAACAGAAGTCGCGCGCTCGTAGGCATCGTTGTCGAGTGCCTCGCCGGGTTTCACGTAGTGGCTCACGTCCGCGATCGCGACGACGAGGCGCCAGCCTTTCGCACGGCCGACCTTGGCAGGTTCGCAGTACACCGCGTCGTCGAAGTCGCGCGCATCCTCGCCATCGATGGTGACCAGCGCGACGTCGGTCAGGTCGATGCGACCCTTGCGATCGATCGCGCGAATCCTGTCTGGCAGTCCGGCAGCCTGCGCCAGCGCTTCGGGCGAAAAGCGATGTGGCACCTCGTATTTGCGCACCGCGATCTCGATTTCCATCCCGGGATCGTCGATCTCGCCGAGCACCTCGGTGACGCGACCAACAGGCTGGGAGAACATCGAAGGAGGCTCCGTCAACTCGATCGCGACGACTTGCCCTGCCGTGGCGTTGGCCACCGCATTCTTCGGGATCAGGATGTCCTGTCCATAGCGCTTGTCTTCAGGTGCGACCAGCCAGACGCCGCTTTCATGAAGCAGACGGCCGATGATCGGCGCCTTCTTGCGCTCGATGATCTCGAGCACACGACCTTCGGGTCGGCCCTTGCGGTCGAAACGCACGATGCGCGCCTTGACGCGATCGCGATGCAGCACCGCACGCATTTCCTGCTGTGAAAGGTACAGATCGGGCTGGCGATCGTCGCGGATCACGAATCCGTGCCCGTCGCGATGCCCCTGCACAGTGCCGACGACCTCGCTCATGAGGTCGGCTCCAATGGAGGGCGAGGCTTGGTTTATTGTTTTATCGATGATATGATCTCAGGCTTCCTGAATGCCCAGGTGGCGGAATTGGTAGACGCACTAGTTTCAGGTACTAGCGGGTAACTCCGTGGAGGTTCGAGTCCTCTCCTGGGCACCAAATATAACGAAGCCAGCTCACGCTGGCTTCTTTGTTTTGGGGCGGCGATACACGCCGCGATAGGGTTGAAAAGACGATGACGCGCAGGGGCCGAAGTTCGATCGAACCGGCACTCAAATCGCGAACTTCTTCGCGAGCACGTCCGGGCGCATGCCGTCGTACTCTTCGAAGGGCTGGTGAATCCAGGGGCTCGTCGGCAGCAGCTCGACGTGATAGTCGGGCACATAGGACGAGACACCCTTGGTCCAGATGACTGCCGAGCGGAGTTCGCTGATGGATGGCATGCCGCGCAGTCGCTCAACCACCGCGCGCAAGGTCACGCCGGTGTCTGCCAGATCATCTACAAGAAGCACCCGGCCGCCGAGTTCGCCCTGCGGTAGCGTGATGTAGGTTGCCATGTCAAGGCGACCCTGCAGAGTTCCCCCACTCGCACGGTAAGAACTGGTAGCCATGATGCCCAGCGGCTTGTCAAAGACGCGCGAAAGTACATCACCCGGCCGCATGCCCCCGCGAGCAAGGCAGAGGATCTGATCGAACTCCCAGCCCGACGCATGGATCTTCAGTGCCAGCCTCTCGATGAGCATGTGGTACTCGCCCCAGGACACATAAAGGTCCTTGCCATCGTCGGTCAACATGCAGGCTCCTGGCGGCAACGGGTTACGTGATTCAGGGTCACGCCGATTGCATCTGGTAAGGATGGCGCAGCAGGATCGTATGGTCTCGATCCGGCCCGGTCGAAACCATGTCGATCGGCGCGCCGATGAAGGATTGGACACGCTCCAGGTAACGGCGGGCATTCAGCGGCAATTGCGACCACTGCGTCACGCCGGCCGTGGTTTCGCTCCAACCGGGGAACGAATCGTAGATGGGCACACAGGCCGAGATGTCGTCGGCATCAAGGGGCAGGATGTCGATGCGCCGCCCCTGCAGTTCGTAGCCAACGCAGACCTTGATCTCCTCCAAGCCGTCGAGAACGTCGAGCTTGGTGATGCACAGGCCAGACACGCCGTTGATGATGATCGAGCGCTTGAGGGCGGCTGCGTCCAGCCAGCCGCACCGGCGCGGCCGGCCGGTGACGGTGCCGCGTTCCTGCCCGACGGTGGACAGGTGATGCCCGACCGTACCGGGCACGTCCATCGGCAACTCGGTTGGAAACGGACCGCTGCCCACGCGCGTGGTGTAGGCCTTGGTGATGCCGAGGATGTAATGCAGCAGATCAGGCCCGACGCCTGCACCGGCCGAGGCATTGCCAGCAACGCAATTGCTCGACGTGACGTAAGGATAGGTGCCGTGGTCGATATCGAGAAGCGTTCCCTGAGCGCCTTCGAACAGCAGGTTGGCACCGGCACGGTGAGCCGTGTGCAGCGAATAGCCCACGTCGGCCATCATCGGCTTGATCTGCTCGGCAACCGACATCGCGTGGTCGAAGATCGGCTGGAATTCAAGTGGCTTCGAACGCAGGTAGCCCGACAGCGCGACGTTGTGCAGATCCAGCAACTCTTGAAGCTTCCTGGCAAAACGCTCGGGGTGCTTGAGGTCCTGCACTCTCAATGCTCGGCGTGCGACCTTGTCCTCGTAGGCTGGCCCGATTCCTTTGCCGGTGGTACCGATCTTGCCGGCACCGCTCGTCTCGCGAAGCGCTTCTCTGGCCTTGTCGACCTCGACGTGGAACGGCAATATCAGCGGACAGGATTCGCTGATGAACAACCGCGAGCGCACATCGAGACCGATCGCCTCGAGGCGCTCGATTTCAAGCATCAGATGGGACGGATCGACCACCACGCCGTTTCCGATGTAGCAGGCGACACCGTCACGCATGATCCCCGACGGAATCAGCTGCAAGGCCGTCTTCACTCCCTTGATGACCAGCGTGTGGCCTGCGTTGTGGCCGCCCTGGAAGCGAACGACGCCCTGCGCATGGTCGGTCAACCAGTCGACGACTTTCCCCTTGCCCTCGTCACCCCACTGGGTACCGATAACCACCACATTGCGTCCGGGCGTACCGGCTTGAGACTCGCGCATGTCTTGAAGATCCAATGAAATTAAGGTGCGGCCAGACGGGCCGTCACAACGTCCTGACCGTCCACGTCGAACCGGTCAGCACCAGTTCCCGGTCGCAATCGAAGCCCGCCCCGTCCAAGTCATGGCCGGGCAGCAGGCAGACCACCGATTCGCCTTGCTGCCGCAACTGGCGGACCGCGGCCCGCAAGCCCGGATCCTCGGACCATGGGGCACGGATCACGGGTGTCGGCCGACCAACTGGTGCTCGTTCGGCAAGCTCCTTCAGGTCGACCACACTGAACCCAACTGCGGGGCGGCTGCGCCCGAAAACCGCACCCACCTCGTCATAGCGCCCACCACGCAACAGCGCATCGCTCGAGCCTGCAGCATAAACGGCGAACCTCGCTCCACTGTAGTAGGAGTAGCCACCAACATCAGCGAGGTCATAACCCACCCGGACCTCAGGGTAGGCCTCCCGAACATGCCGTGCCAGCAGGCGCAGATCGCGCAACGCAGCTGAAATCAACGGACGTTTCGGCAGAAGCTCTTCAGCCACTGAAAGCACCTCATCGCCGCCGTACATACGCAGCAGGCCGTGCAGGCCGTCGCGTGTCTCTGACGGCAGGTCCGCAGACAGTTCGCTGACGAGCGCCAGATCCTTGGCGGCCAGCGCCTCCACGAGCGCATGGATGCGGGAAACATCGATCGGCGCCCCGGCCAGCAGGCCGCGCACGATGCGCGCGTCGCTCATGTCCAGCGTCGGCGTCTGCAGGCCCACCGCTTGTGCACAGTCGAGGGCCAGATCGATCACCTCGAGGTCGGCTTCGAGTCCTGGATGACCGAAGATCTCGGCACCGAACTGCAGGGGCTCGCGAGTTCCGTGCAGCCCCGAAGGCAGGGTGTGCAACAGCGGGCCGCAATAACAAAGCCGGGTCACGCTGTCCCGATTGAGCAGATGCGCATCGATGCGAGCAACCTGCGGTGTGCTGTCGGCACGCATGCCCACAGTTCGACCGCTGAGCTGATCGACCAGCTTGAACGTACGCAAGTCGAGTTCCCTGCCCGTGCCGCTCAACAGCGATTCGAGATGCTCGATCAAAGGAGGAATCACCAACTCGTAACCGTAGCCGCCAGCCACGTCGAGCAAGGTGCGACGCATGCGCTCCACCTGCCGTGCCTGTGCAGGCAATACGTCAGCGATGTGCTCCGGCAACAGCCAAGCAGACACCATGAAAAACCACCCGCCTGTTAAAACGAGGATTGTAGGCGGGCTGCGCTGCTCGAGCCGGCTCGCGGGCGCAGCGGACGCCGATCAGCCCAGTGAAAAAACCAGGATCGCACAACCCACCAACATCGAGGTGAGCCCGAGAAATCGAAGCTGACCATCAGAGAGCTTGGCGGCTCGCTCGAACACTGCGCGCCAGCGCTCCGGGCTCATGAACGGCAGCAAGCCTTCAAGCACGAGCATCAGGCCGCCTGCAATCAGCAGCAGGCTCCAGAAATCGATCGGCCCGATCACTTTCCTGAAGGGTTGCCCCCGAAGTTGCCCCGCATCGCCTTGAAGAAGTCGCCCGACGGATCAAGCACCATCACGTCGGACTTGCTGCGGAAACTGGTGCGATAGGCTTCCAGGCTGCGATAGAACTGCGCGAATTGGGGATCGCGACCGAACGAATCTGCATACAACGTCGATGCACGGGCGTCACCCTCGCCCTTGACCTTCTGCGCGTCCCGATAGGCTTCGGCAACGATCACTTCTCGCTGGCGATCGGCATCCGCGCGGATCTTCTCGGCCTCCGCCGCCCCCGTGGAACGCAACTCGTTGGCCACGCGCTTGCGCTCCGATTCCATGCGCCGGTATACGGAGTCGGTGATGTTGGACGAGAAATCGACACGCTTGATTCGTACGTCGACGATTTCGATTCCGAACGACTTCGCCTCGTCCGAGAGACGCGCGCGGACACCCTGCATGACACGATCACGATCCGTCGCAAGCATCGCCTGCACGGTGCGCTTGGTCACCTCTTCGTTGAATGCCGCCTGCACGATCGGGCTCAGGCGACTCTCGACATTTCGCATGTCGACACCGTTGTTGCGGATGAATTGACGAGCATCCGTCACTCGCCACTTCACCAGCCAGTCGATGACGAGACTCTTCTTCTCGGCCGTGAAGATCGGGCGAGTCTCAGGACTGTCCAGGGTCTGCGTGCGCCTATCCAGAAACACCACGTTCTGGAACGGTGGCGGCATCTTGAACTTCAGACCTGGCTCGGTGACGACGGCCTTGATCTCACCCAGTGCGTAGATGACCGCGAACTGACGCTGATCTACGATGAACAAAGTGGAAAAAGCGACCATCAAGGCGACCAACGCGCCGATGACATACATGCCTGTGCGATTCATGTGTTGCTTCCGTGAAGTTTCAGCGGCCGTCGCGATCGCGGCTGCGTTGGCCGTCACGCGAACGCACATCGAGCGTGCCGGGCGGCGCAGCAGCCGCGGCTGGCGTCGTTTCTGAGGGAAGCACCGCAGTCGCCGGAGAGGAGGCGGCACCAGCTTGCTGAATCAGCTTGTCGAGCGGCAGGTAAAGCAGGTTCGAATTGCTGCGGCTGTCGACCAGCACCTTGCTGACATTGGAGTAGACCTGCTGCATCGTGTCGATGTAGAGCCGATCACGTGTGACTGCAGGAGCTTTCTGGTATTCCACCAGAACGCTGGCAAACCGCTGTGCATCGCCCTCAGCCTGCGCGACCACGCGTGACTTGTAGCCTTCCGCCTCTTCGCGAAGGCGAGCCGCGGTGCCCTGCGCCTTGGGGATCACATCGTTCGCGTAGGCCTGACCCTCGTTCTTGAGCCGTTCGCGGTCGGCACCGGCCTTGAACGCATCATCGAAGGCAGCCTGCACCTGCTCTGGAGCCTGTACGTTCTGGACGTTGACATTGACTACCAGAATGCCAGTGTTGAGGCGGTCGGCCTGTGTCTGGATCGACTTGACCAACTCGTTGGCGATTGCGTCACGCTGCTCGTACAGCACCGAATCCATCGTGCTCTTGCCGACGATCTCCCGCACCGCGGATTCAGCCGCCTGCACGACAGCGTCATCAGGGTTGCGGTTCTCGAACAGGTACGCACGCGAATCCTTCAGCCGGTACTGGACCGTGAATCGGATGTCGACGATGTTCTCGTCCTGGGTCAGCATCGAAGAATCGCGCAATCCCGTGGACTGCACGACGCCGCTTCGACCAACTTCTATCGAGCGCAACTGGGTGACCGGCACCGTTTCGTGCGCCTGGAACGGATAAGGCATGCGCCACTGGAATCCCGCATCGGAGGTGTGGCTGTACTTGCCGAATGAGGTGACCACAGCCTGCTGTCCCTCCTGCACGATGAAGAAGCCGCTGCCGAGCCAAAGCAGCGCTGCGACGCCGGCGATCAATCCGACACCAATGCCAGCGCTCTTCATGTCGGGCTGGAAGTTGCCTCCATCGCCGGGAGTCGGGGGACGGGTGCCACCACCCTTGCCACCGAACATGCCGGTCAACTTCTTGTTGAAATCGCGCCAGAGTTCGTCAAGGTCGGGAGGCCCTTCCCCCTTGTTCAGGAACGGGGCCGACAGGCGCTGCACCGCGGCATGGAACCGGGATGGGGGGCGAGCCGAGGCTTCTGATGAGCTGGTCTTCATGCGAGGAGGGGGAGAGTTCCAGTGGATTCAGGGAGACGCCGAACGTCCATATCGTCGCATTCCGGCGGCGAAATCTGGGGGCCGACTTCAGGTTTCGATTCAGCGACAGCCGGTGGACGCAACGCCGCAGCGGCGATAAGGCGACGCAACGCGTCTATTCCCAGACCGTGCGCTGCACTAGTGAACACTCGGGGCACCTGCCTGCCATCGTCGAGGAGGATCTCGTCGACCGGCAAAAGTGGTGTCTGGTGCTGCTCGAGCAGGTCAACCTTGTTGAACACCAGGATCTGCGGGACGTCTGAGGCACCGATGCTGGCCAGCACGCGCTGCACCTCGGCCCTCTGTTCATCGCGATTCGGACTGGCAGCGTCGATCACGTGCAGAAGCAGATCAGCCTGGGCTGCCTCCTGCAAGGTGGCTTCGAAGGCCTCGACCAGCTTGTGTGGGAGATCCCTGATGAAGCCCACAGTATCCGACAACGACACGTTGCGACCGGCCTCCTCCAGGTAGAGCTGTCGGGTGGTCGTATCCAGTGTCGCGAACAACTGGTCGGCGGCATAGGCTCGCGCCTTGACCAGCGCATTGAACAGCGTGGACTTGCCAGCGTTCGTATAGCCGACCAGAGACACGCGAAAAGTCTCGCTTCGCTCTCGCGACCGACGTTGCGTGTTGCGCTGCCTCTTGACCTTCTCCAGACGTTCCTTCACCGACTTGATGCGCTCACCGATCATCCTTCGATCGAGCTCGATCTGTGCTTCGCCCGGACCACCCCGATTGCCGATGCCGCCGCGCTGCCGCTCCAGGTGACTCCATCGACGCACCAGCCTGGTGGAAAGGTACTGCAGACGAGCGAGTTCGACCTGCAACTTGCCTTCATGGCTCTGGGCGCGGTCCGCGAAGATTTCGAGAATGAGCATCGTCCGGTCGGCCACCGCGACACCCATGTGACGCTCCAGGTTGCGCTGCTGGGCCGCACCGAGTGCCTGATCGAACAGCACGACCTCGGCCTGATGAAGGGCAACCAACACCTTGATTTCATCGGCCTTGCCTGTGCCGATGAACAGCGCAGGGTCGGGCGACTTGCGGCGAGCGATGACGCGGGCGACCGGCAGATCTCCAGCCGACTCGGCCAGCAGGGCCAACTCGTCAAGGGTGTCGTCGAACTGCGGGCAGCGGCCTATGGCGACGCCCACCAGGATGGCGCGCGCCGGATTGAGCGACCCAGCAGGCGAGGAGTCCGGATTCAAAATGGGAACGGGGTCCAGCCGCTGTCTGTCGACGTGTTCAAGTCGACTCGGGCGTTTCGGCAGCGTGGAAGTTCACTGCCCGACCAGGAACCACCGTCGAGATGGCGTGCTTGTAAACCATCTGGGTCACGGTGTTGCGCAACAGAACCACATACTGGTCGAATGACTCGATGTGCCCCTGCAATTTGATGCCGTTGACCAGGTAAATAGACACCGGAACGTGCTCCTTGCGAAGCAGGTTCAGAAACGGATCCTGCAAAAGCTGGCCTTTGTTGCTCACGATATCCTCCGTGTTGGTTGGCGTGCGAACAGAAACGTTAACACAGCGATTCGTGTCGATAACAGCCTAGGGCGATTGTCCTCAGGCTTTTGCATCGAACGGGTTCTTGCCGGAACGCATCTCTATGCGCAACGGCGTTCCGGTCAACTTGAAATGCTCGCGGATGCGGCCTTCCAGGAATCGCTTGTAAGCGTCGGTGACGTGTTCGAGCGAATTGCCGTGAACGACCACGATCGGCGGATTCATGCCTCCCTGATGCGCGTACCGCAGCTTGGGGCGGAACATGCCGGCCCGCTGTGGCGTCTGGTGCTCGACCGCCTCGAGCAGCAGACGCGTCAGCACCGGCGTGGGCATCTTGCGGGTCGCCGAAGCGTGGGCGTCGGCGATGGCTTTCCATACCGGCCCCAGACCTTGGCGCTTGATGGCCGAGATGTTCATGACCGGTGCGAACTTCAAGAAGGCCAGACGCTGTTCGATCGACCGCTGCAGCAATTGCTTCTGGTAATCGTCGACCGCATCCCACTTGTTGACCGCGATGACCACCGCGCGACCACTCTCAAGGATGTAACCGGCAATGTGCGCATCCTGCTCGCTGACGCCCTGCGTCGCATCGAGCAGGAGCAGCACCACATTCGCATCGGCGATCGCCTGCAGGGTCTTGACCACAGAGAACTTCTCGATTGCCTCGAAGACCTTGCCCTTGCGGCGCAAGCCTGCCGTGTCGATCAACTCGAACTTCTGGCCATTGCGCTCGAATGGAACAGTGATCGCATCCCGGGTGGTACCCGGCATGTCGAATGCCACCAGGCGCTCCTCACCCAGCCAGGTGTTGATGAGAGTCGACTTGCCTACGTTCGGGCGCCCGGCCACAGCCAATCGGATCGGTGCATCCTCTTGCGCCTCGGGCTCGTCCTCGACAAAGTCGAAACGTGCCAGGGCCGCCTCGGTCAGACTGCGAATGCCTTGACCGTGCGCCGACGAGATCGGGTGGGGCTCACCCATGCCCAGTTCATAGAATTCGCCAAGAAGCGGCGAATCGACCATGCCTTCGGCCTTGTTCGCGGCCAGGACCACCGTCTTTCCGACGGTTCGCAAATAGCGCGCGATGTCGTGATCCTGGGCAGACAGGCCGGCACGGATATCCACAACGAAGACCACCGCATCCGCCTCGGCCACGGCCTGTCGCGTCTGCTTTGCCATCTCCTTGACGATGCCGCTGTCGCTGGTCGGCTCGAAGCCACCGGTATCGACAACGATGAACTCACGGTCACCGATGCGCCCGTCACCGTAGTGGCGGTCGCGGGTCAGGCCGGCGTAATCCGCAACGATCGCGTCGCGGGTCTTGGTCATGCGGTTGAAGAGCGTCGATTTGCCGACGTTCGGCCGCCCGACGATGGCAATGACCGGCTTCATGGACACCGACAGACGTTATGGACCGCCTGCGTCATTCCGGTCGCAGGCCAAACAGCCCGCCTTCTCGGGTCACCACCAGCACCGTGGTCCCAGATAGCGCAGGCGGCGCAGCCATCGGACTGCCGTCGGTTTCCAGCCTCAACTGGGCAACGCCTTGATCTGCAGACAGAAAGTG
Source organism: Rhizobacter sp. (assembly GCA_017986065.1). Taxonomy (GTDB): domain Bacteria; phylum Pseudomonadota; class Gammaproteobacteria; order Burkholderiales; family Burkholderiaceae_C; genus PBB1. The sequence goes on from JAGNWJ010000006.1 coordinate 42,449, forward strand.
CAAATATCCTTCGAAATCTCCAAACACGATGGCCGGGCCAAGGCTGAACGGCGTCGACAAGCTGCGGTTCAGGTACGCATCCGAGGTCCAGACCACCTCACCGGTCGAAGCCTTCCATGCGGTGATTCGATCCGAACCGTCGGCCGCATAGAGGAACTGCGCATCGGCCGCAACGCCCTGGCGCCCGCCGAAATTCTTGGTCCAAACCTGACTGCCCCTCTCCGCGTTCACGCAGCCGACCGCAGCCTGGAAAGCACGCATGCAGACGATGTCGCCGACGCGAACTGCCGGGCCCACCACATCGGCAAGGCGTTCGACTTCGTTCGAACCACGCGGAGATGCCAGCGGCACCTCCCATCGAACGGCTCCATTGGACGGATCAAGGCCAGCGAGTCGCGGACCTTGTCCCACCAGCAATGTGTTCTTGAACGCGGTCACCACGCCGGCCTGGGCCAATGTCAGCGCTTCGCCCGGACGCTGCACGGTCCACAGCTTTGCCCCGTTCTGCGCATCGAAAGCCGACACGCTGCGATCGACCCCGACGACGAATACGCGTTCTCCAGCGACCAGGGGAGCCGTGGCAACACGGGTAGCGATGGGACGCTTCCAGAGAACCTTGCCGGCCTCGAGGGCCACCACCTGACCATCACGCGTCACCACCGCTGCCACCCGACCGTCGCTGCCGACACCGGCACTCAGCGCACCACCGGCGTTGCCGCTCCACAGCTGACGCCCCTTGTCGGCGTCGAGCGCGGTCACCGTGCCGTCCGACGCCGCCACCGTAAAGGTGGTTCCATTGACCGCCACTGAAAGCGGAAACTCCACATCGGACGTGCGCGCCTTCCAGACCACGCGGCCGGCGATCGTCGGCTTGACGGCGACCACCTCCTTGGGTTTCGGCTTTTCCGGTGCCAGTGAGCAGGCCGAGAGCCCAGCGCACAGGGCGACCACCAGAACCGCGCCAGCGCGACTCATCGCGAGGCTCCAGAGCTGGCAGCTGCTGCGGCTGGATCCGGGGCCGCTACCGGCGATGCACCCAGCGAAGCGAGCTTGGCTCCAATCAGCCGGCGGTATTCGACTTTCGGGTCCATCAACAGCCAGGCCTTGCTGTAGGCCGCCTTCGCATCGTCCACCTTGCCCTGCGCGAACAAGACATCGCCCCTGCGATCGGCGACCAGGGATTCGAAGCTCGGGGCGGTGGCTGCATCGAGCTGCTTCAATGCATCGTCGAACTTCTTCTCGTCCAGCAGCAAGCCTGCGAGCCTCAGCCGGGCGATCGTCTGGTACTCGGTCTCGGCGGCATTCGAGGCAACCCAGGCCAGCGTGGCCTGAGCGAGGTCCGGCTTGCCGCTGTCGGCCTGCAGTTTGGCGGACAGCAAACCACCCTGCTGCGCGAACGCAGTCGCCGGATATCTGTCCTTTAGGTCATTGAAGACGCGATTGCTCTTCTCGGCATCGCCTGCCTGAGCGGCCCGATCGAGTTCGTCGAACATCGCGCCGGCTTTTGTCGCCTGATCTCGTTGCCACCAGTTCCATCCATTCCAGGCCGCATAGCCACCCAGCACCAGAATCAGCAACCAGGTGATGAGGTTGCCGTAGCGCTTCCAGAAATGCTTGACCGCATCAAGCTGTTCTTGTTCTTCAAGGTCGAGATGCGTGGCCATGCGTCAGATGAGTTTCGGGTAACAGCGAATTATGCGGTGCGCAGTTCCGCAGCCCAGTCGCCAGCCTGCACCATGAGCAGGCATCGCTGGGCTGCGTCGGCCTGACGCAATGGCTTGACGGCGACTTCTCCGCGCGCGACTTCGTCGTCGCCGAAGATCAGAGCATGGCGCGCACCACTGGCATCGGCGCGCTTGAACTGGGACTTCATACTTCCCAGACCTTCGCGGCCCGCGGCGTGCATCAGAACCGATACTCCGGCTGTGCGCAGCGCGTCGACCGTGCGCAGTGCGAGCGGCATCGATGCGGCCGACGGCACGATCGCGTAGGCATCCGGAGCAAAGGCTGGTGCAGCGATACCGGCCTCCTGCAGAAGAAGCAGCAGGCGCTCGATACCCAGACCCCAGCCAACCGCTGGAGCGGGCTTGCCGCCGAGCTGTTCGATCAGTGTGTCGTAACGCCCCCCTCCGCACACGGTGCCCTGCGAACCCAGGCGGTCGGTGACCCATTCGAACACGGTCAGGTTGTAGTAGTCCATGCCGCGCACCAGCCGCGGATTGATGCGGTAGGTGAGCCCGGCCGCATCGAGTGCGCAACGCACTGCATTGAAGTGCGCCAGTGACTCCTCACCGAGGAACGACATCAGTTGCGGTGCAGACTCGACGATGGACTGCATCGCAGGGTTCTTGGTGTCGAGGATGCGTAGCGGGTTACTGTGCAAACGTCGCTTCGCATCCTCGTCGAGCACCGCTGCATGGGCTTCGAAGTGCGCTATCAAGGCCTCGCGGTGGGCACGACGTTCGTCGGGCTGGCCGAGGCTGTTGAGTTCGAGTCGCAAGTCGCGCCCCTCCACCAGACCCAGCTCGCGCCAGAGCATGCGGCACATCAGGATCAGTTCGGCATCGACGTCCGGTCCGGCGTATCCGAGGGCTTCCGCTCCGACCTGGTGGAACTGGCGGTAGCGCCCCTTCTGCGGACGCTCGTGCCTGAACATCGGACCGATGTAGTAGAGCCGCTTGCCACCATCGCGCAAGAGCGAGTGCTCGGTGATGGCACGAACGACACCGGCCGTGTTCTCGGGTCGCAGGCTCAGACGGTCTCCATTCATCGAATCGACGAACGAATACATCTCTTTCTCGACAATGTCGGTGACTTCGCCAAGCCCCCGCACGAACAATGCAGTCGGCTCGACGATCGGCGTGCGCACACCGGAATAGCCGTGCCGCGCCATCAGCGAGCGCACCCGGCCCTCGAACCAGTCCCAGGTTGCCGACTCGGGCGGCAGGATGTCGTTCATGCCTTTGACGGCCTGGATGGTTTCGCTCATTCCGTTCTCAATGGTTCAAGTCACGCGCGCGCTGCGCACAGAAAAAGTGTGGCAATGGGGCCGCCGCGCACGGCACGGCAACAGCGTCCTGTGTGCGGCAATCAGCCGTCAGACAGGGTCGCCGCGCCGTATCTCTTCTCGATGTAGCTCTCGACGAGCGCGTGGAACTCTCCGGCAATGTTGTCGCCACGCAGCGTCATCGCCTTTTCGCCGTCGATGAACACTGGCGCGGCCGGAGCCTCGCCGGTCCCGGGCAGGCTGATGCCGATATCGGCATGCTTGCTTTCGCCCGGACCGTTGACGATGCAGCCCATGACAGCGACCTTCAGCTTTTCGACACCGGGGTAGCGAGCCCGCCAAACCGGCATCTGGGCACGCAGGTGGTCATCGATCTGCTTGGCCAGTTCCTGAAACGTCGTGCTGGTGGTGCGACCACAGCCTGGGCAGGCCGTGACGCTTGGATTGAATGACCGCAACCCGAGCGACTGCAATATCTCGAGCGCGACCACCACCTCCTGGGCGCGGGCTTCACCAGGCTGCGGCGTGAGCGAGACCCGGATGGTGTCGCCTATGCCATCCTGCAACAGCAGCGCCAGGGCGGTGGCTGAGGCCACCGTGCCCTTGGTGCCCATGCCGGCTTCGGTGAGGCCCAGATGCAGCGCGTAATCGCAGCGCTTGGCCAGCGCGCGGTACACGCTGACCAGATCCTGCACGCCGGACATCTTGCACGACAGGATGATCTGGTCGCCATTCAGGCCGAGCGCCTCGGCCCGCCTGGCCGAGGTGATCGCCGAGGTGATCAACGCGCGGTACATGATCTGCTGCGGCGGATGCGGATCGGCGAGTTTCGCGTTGTCATCCATCATCTGCGTGAGCAGTTCGGAGTCGAGGCTGCCCCAGTTGACGCCGATGCGCACGGCTTTGTCGTTCTTGGCCGCGATCTCGATCATCTGAGCAAACTGCCGATCGTGCTTGTCGCCCTTGCCCACGTTGCCGGGGTTGATCCGGTACTTTGACAGTGCCTCGGCACAGGCCGGATGTTCGCTGAGCAGCCGGTGGCCGTTGTAGTGGAAATCGCCGACCAGCGGCACGTCGATGCCCATGCGGTCGAGCTGTTCGCGGATGTACGGAACAGCCGCCGCTGCCTCCGGAGTGTTGACGGTGATCCGCACCAGTTCCGAACCTGCAACGGCCAGTTCCTTGACCTGGATTGCCGTGCCGATCACGTCGACGGTGTCCGTGTTGGTCATCGACTGGACGCGCACGTGCGCGGCCCCCCCGATCGTCACGACGCGCGAGCCCCACCGCACCTGCGCCTGGCGCGTGCGCTTCGGGGCTGGTCGCGCCGGCTCGATGAAGTCGTCCAGGGCCGCGAAGCTCTCCGTGGCGGACCCGCTCACGTCACGCAGATCGCTCATGCTCATCACCTATTTCAGTTCGAGGCGCGCCACGTTGTCGCGCGTCGCCGCCGCCAGGTCGACTGCCTGACCGCGAAAAGCCACCTCGGTGCCCGCTGCATTGCCGACCTTGAGCCTGAAAGGCATGGCCCCATCAAGCACCACAGTCTCGCCCGGCTGAAGCATGCGAGACACCAGCACCTGCGAACGCGCATCTACTACCTCGACCCATGACGCTTGCGCCGCTTTCACCTGCAGCGGGCCGGCTGCCGGCGAGGAAGCAGCCGCTTCCGACACCACGGCAGCACCCGGCAATGAAGACGCCGATTCGCCGATGGAAGTGGTAATCGCCGCAGCATCGGAAGCGACGAGTGCAGGCGACGAAGCAGCGGTCGCAGGCTCGATCTGCACAGGTTCCACGGCGACGGCGGGCGTTGCCGGCGCAGGCTCGGATGGCTGTTCAGCCGGCTGACCCGAAACCGCCGACTGCATACTCGCCACCCACTCGGACGGCAACAGGTAGACGACAAGCGCCGCCACGACGATCAAGGCCGGCACCCAGACAGCTGGCGAGGCGACGGCCGCGAAATCGGTGGGTTCGTGTCGCCCTGGGCGGTCACGGAATGGCGTATTGATGCCTTCGTCCACCCCTTCGAGCCGATAGCTGGGCGCCTGCGGCAAGGCCGCCAGAACCGGGGTCGGATCGATCTTCAAACTGCGGCACACGGTCTGCGCGAGGGCGCGCGCGAAGGTGGCGTCAGGCAACTCGGAAATCCTGTCGGCCTCCAGCAACTCGAGCTTGCGCTGCGACACCTTGATTGACGCAGCCAGCGCCGCGATGTGCAGCCCCTTGGCCTGCCGGGCTTCACGCAGCATGTCGCCGGCACTCCTCGCAGAGGCAGGCACAGGAACCGCAGCGGCTCCCGAGGTGATCCTGGGCTCACTCATTGAACCGCCCTTCCACGTACGCGGTGGACTCCGGCGACTCCGGGAATCGGTTGCGCAGCTGGCCACCGAAATCGGCCACACCCGCCGGGTTGCCAAACTTGTTCTCGATGCGTGCGGCAAGCCACAGGGTCTGAGGACTCACCAGGTTAGGCACCGAATTGACACGCCGAATGTAGAAACGGGCGCGCTCCAGGTCACCTCTTCGGTACAGCACTTCGCTGAGGTTCACTGCGATTGCGGGGTTGCCCGGCTCCAGGGCGTATGCGCGCACGAGGGTGCGCTCCGCCTCGTCGTTCTTGCCACTGCGGGCCTGGCAGATGCCCTGAGTCAACAGCGTGCGCGGACTGTCCTGATATTGCGGAACGGCCAGAGCCTGAAGGAACAGCGCGTTGGCCTCGCCGAAGCGCGACTGCTGGCACAGGTACCAGCCGAAGTTCTGCATCGAATCCGCGTCGCGCGGGTCGATCTGCAAGGCGCGGCGGAAACTCTCCTCGGCCAGTCGGTGATCGCCCAGACTGGCGTAGATCAGCCCGCGCAGATTGAAGGCACCCGATACGTTCGGATCGGCAGCAATCGATTTCTTGACCTCGTCGAGCGCAGTCGTCATCTGACCCCGTCCGAAATAGGCACCAGCCAGTTCAAGTCGCACCTGAGCCCGACGCGATGCATCGGTCTCGTCGGATTGGGTGATGTGGTCCTTCGTGCCGGTGGATGTCACCGGGCCATTGACCACCGGCTCCTTGGAACCCGGGCCCGCGGCAGCAGGCGGCGGTGCGGCGCAGCCCGCCAAAAGCCACGCGCCCACCAGTACCAAGCCTGCAGAACACCTCCAGAGCCAACCGCGCAGATCGGTGCTGACAGCCGGAATCGTCATGCGTGTCCTTCGTTGATCGGGATCGCTTCAACAGGCGATGCCGACGTGTTCACAGCCAGGATGGGAATCGCCGCGCGACCCGCGCGCCGTTGCTCGATGCGGGTTCGATCCTGCACTTCACCGGCGAGTTGCCCGCAGGCCGCATCGATGTCGTCACCGCGTGTCTTGCGTATCGTCGTCACGATACCGGCATCCTGCAGGATGCCCGCAAACTCAAGGACCTGTGCCCGCGGGCTGCGAATCAGCCCGGATGCCGGAAATGGGTTGAAGGGAATCAGATTCAGCTTGCAGGACAAGGGCTTCGCGTGGATCGGACGCCCCTGCGTATCACGAGCCCGGCCCTGCACCAGATCGACAAGCTGCCGGGCATGCTCGTGGCGATCGTTGACACCATCGAGCATGCAGTATTCAAAGGTGATGAAGTCGCGCGGCGCTGCCTCGAGGTAACGCTCGCAGGCTGACAGCAATTCGGACAGCGGATACTTCTTGTTCAGCGGTACCAGATCGTCGCGCAGCGCGTCATTCGGAGCGTGCAGCGACACAGCCAGCGCGACGGGGCAATCGTCGCGCAGACGGTCGATCATCGGCACGACACCGGACGTCGACACAGTGACACGCCGCCGCGACAGGCCATAGCCGTGGTCGTCGAGCATCACCCTCAAGGCGGGCAGCAGCGCCGCGTAGTTCTGCAGCGGCTCGCCCATCCCCATCATCACGACGTTGGTGATGGCCCTCGTTCCCTCGGGCAGATGAAGACGCTGGCGCAGGTGGTGCTCGGCGAACCACAACTGGCCGACGATTTCGGACGTGCTGAGGTTTCGGCTGAAGCCCTGGTGGCCCGTCGAACAGAAACGGCAGCCGACGGCACACCCGGCCTGCGACGACACGCACAGGGTGCCACGGTCGTCCTCGGGAATGAACACCGCCTCGACTGCATCGCCGTGGCCGACATCGAACAGCCACTTGATCGTGCCATCCGACGAAGCCTGCTCGCTGAGCACGGCAGGGACCCGAACTGCGGCAACCGCGCCGAGCTTGTCCCGAAACGATTTCGCCAGGTCTGACATCCGAGCGAAATCGGACATCCCGCGCTGATGCACCCAACGGAACAACTGCGTTGCGCGGAAGCGCTTTTCACCCAGTTGTTCGCAATACGCCGTCAGGCCAGCCAGATCGAAGTCGAGCAGGTTGACGGCGCTCATGGGGGGCCCGGATGGCCGATGCAGCGGGAATCAGCGACCGGGGATCAGCGGCTGTAGACCTGCGCGCCCGGAAAGAAGAACGCGATCTCGACGGCTGCCGTCTCGGCTGCATCCGAGCCGTGGACTGCGTTGGCGTCGATGCTGTCGGCGAAGTCGGCGCGGATCGTGCCCTTCTCTGCCTTCTTCGGATCGGTTGCACCCATCAGATCGCGGTTCTTCATGATGGCGTTCTCTCCCTCGAGTGCCTGGATCATCACCGGACCAGAGATCATGAAATCAACCAGATCCTTGAAGAACGGACGTGCCTTGTGCACGGCGTAGAAAGCCTCCGCCTCGCCACGCGACAGATGCGCCATGCGCGCAGCGATCACCTTGAGACCAGCGCCTTCGAAGCGGGAGTAGATCTGGCCGATGACGTTTTTCGCGACGGCGTCGGGCTTGATGATGGAGAGCGTGCGTTCGATGGCCATGGAATTCTTTCCTGATTGGAGATAGCTAGACAAAGCCTTGGATTCTACCGTGGGCATCCGCGAAATCAGCGACCGCGACGGCCACCACCGCCGCTGTTTCCGCCGCCGCCGCCACCACCACCGCCGTAGCCGCCTCCGCGGTTTCCGCCGCGGCCACCACCACCACCACCGCCACCGCCCTGACCACCGCCGTTGCGGGCATGCTTGCGATGAAAGGCCTCGCCACCGATGTAGCCGACCGACGTCTGCATCGGATCGGGCTGCCGAGGTCCGTCGCCTTTCTTCTGCGCGGGAGGCGCACTGCCGCCCGCACCGAAGCCGCCTCCGCCCGTGCGGAAATTGCGTCCTCCAGCCGGCGTGCGCGGGTTCTGGACAAAACGCTTGTCGAAGGTCTGCTCCAGAGGATTCGGGATTCGCGACGGATCGAAGTCGTCATCGAGATCGTCGTCCCGCGGAGGACGATCCTCGACCACACGCT
>JAGNWJ010000006.1:50906-72788 GCA_017986065.1 Rhizobacter sp.
GCGAGCCGATTCCGGATTGCGCCAGCACCTTGTGCAGCTTCGGCGCTTCCGGTTCCGGACGCAGAACGCGCTTCGGTGGCGCAACGGCTTCTTCCGCAGGGGGCTCGATGTCGAATTCGCCTGACAAAACCTGGGCAAACACCTCGCCGACCTGCATCGGAGGGACTGCCGGTTCCAGGGAGAAGACAGGCTCGGTCGAATCCGTTTCGTCCGCCTGATCATCTGGCGCAGAAGCCGTGACCGACGGACCTTCGTCGCCTGGACGCGGGCCACGCCGACGTGGGCCACGTGCCCTGCGGGTCGGATCAGGCGCGCCGGAATCGGCAGGCGCTTCGCCCGCGACCTGCACAGCTTCTCCACCCTCGGCAGCCGGCCGCTCCGACGCCTCGGGGGCTTCAGCCGGGGCCTCGACAGCCTCGGTGGAGATGCTTTCTCCAGAGGAAACGGACGCTTCCGTCTTCGCAGCCCGTTTGCGACGAGGCGGTTTGGCAGGCGCTTCAGTCCCCTCGCCCGGAACGTCGGCAGGTATCGCCTCGCTGTCGTTTTCGGGCGTGTGGTCAGGATTTGGATTCATTCGGGCGTTCCATGGGTGCGGCGTCCGCCGCTGGGTCGGGTAAGAGATCAAGTGCCTGGGTCACCAAGGGTGCGTCGGCTGGAGTTGCAGTTTCGGGATCCGGATCTAACGACTCCTGCTGCTCAAGCAGCACACCCTGATCAGGGAGGAGTTCACCCAGGGATTCAGGCAACGCGGCTGCCCCCTGGATCAGGGGAAGTTGCTCGAGGCTTGCCAGCCCCAGATCATCGAGGAACTGCCGGGTGGTGGCCAGCAAGGCCGGTCGCCCGGGGGCTTCGCGGTATCCGATGGCCTCAACCCAGCCTCGGTCCTCGAGCTGCTTGACGATCTGGGTGGCCACTGTGACGCCGCGGATGTCTTCAATGTCACCCCGCGTGACAGGTTGCCTGTAGGCAATGATGGCCAGGGTCTCCATCACCGCGCGGGAATACTTGGGCGGCTTTTCCGGGTGCAGCCGATCCAGGAACTCACGCATCTCCGGACGACTCTGGAATCGCCAGCCGGTCGATACCGCCACCAACTCGACACCTTCGCCCTCCCATTCACGAACCAGCTCGCCGAGAAGCTCGTGCAGGGTGTCCGTACCGAGTTCGTCAGCGAACAGCGCGCGCATCTCGCGCATCGCAAGCGGCTCTCGGGCGCAGATCAGCGCGGTTTGAAGGACGCGCTTTGCATCCTGGGTATTCATGGGTCTCGTGGTCGTCCTCGACCGGCCGTGGCCGGTGGATATTCAGGATCTGTTCTCGTTCAGTCGCCTCGAAGCACAGGCCCTTCAGCAGGGTTGCGCGATGTCGCGGCGGCAAAAGCGGCCGCGCGGATCGTCGAGAAAGGCTCTCACGTCGGCGATGGGTGCAGCGGCGGCTGTCTCGTCGGTGACCCTCAGGGCCGAATTTCATTTCACGACGGAGCCAGCGGAGTGTACCGGAGGAAACCCAGGTCAACCGACGCTGGTGAGGAGATGCCAGACGCTGGCCAGATCGGGCGGTGGCGGGGCCTCAAAAACCAGCGGCTCGCCGCTGGCCGGATGAACAAAGCCCAGACGGGTGGCATGCAGCGCCTGTCGCGTCATACCGAACAACTCCCGACCGCCGTAGGTTGCGTCGGCAAGCAACGGGTGCCCGACCGAGGCCAGGTGCACGCGAATCTGGTGCGTGCGGCCCGTGTGCAGGCTGCAGCGCAGTGCACTCAACGCGGGAGCGGATTCGTCGTCCAGCACGGCGAGGCGCTCCACATCGGTTCGCGCCGAGCGTCCGGACGACACCACCGCCATGCGCACCCGAGACCGTGGATCTCGTCCGATCGGAGCTTCGATACGCAAGTTCCGATGCTCGAAATGACCGTGGCATATCGCCAGGTAGATCCGGCGAACATCGCGTGCGGCGATCTGTCGCACGAGTGCGGTGACCGCCGAAAGCGTCTTGCCAACCACCATGAGTCCGGACGTGTCCTTGTCCAGCCTGTGCACGATGCCGGCACGCGGCAAGGTGGCGGCACCGGCGTGATGCGCAAGCAGGCCGTTCAGCAAGGTGCCCGACCAGTTGCCGGCAGCCGGGTGAACGACCATGCCGGCCGGCTTGTTCACAACCATCAGGTGTTCGTCCTCGTGGACGATGTCCAGCGACATCGTCTCCGGCCGGAAGGCCTGGCACTCCTGGGTCGGCGTCAGCTCCACGGTCACGACCTGGCCCGCAAGCACCTTGCGCGAGGCGGATGCCTGCGGGCGCCCGTCGATCCACACATGTCCGGCTTCGATCAGGGACTGAAGGTGGTTGCGGGAAAACTCCCCGGCCATGGAGACCAAGGTCTTGTCGAGTCTCGAGCCGTGCAGTTCGGAGGTGACCTTTGCCTGACGCCGCTCCACCGGGACGTCGACAGGCTCGTCATTTGCGGGCTCGCCGAGGTCGTCCGGATCCATCGCCAGTCCAGCTTCGAGGGGTGCGGCAGGCGGGACGGGCATGGGGTGAACCGTATACTCGGCGGTCATTTTTAAGGGGATTCCGGCGGGCCGTCGGGACAGTCGAACATGAATTTCAAGCGCTGCACCGAACGCCATGCCATGAGGCCAGCAACGCTGACGGGATTGGGGCTCGCTCTGGTCTGGATACTGGCAGGTTGCAGCTCCGGGCCCAAGGATCCCACGGCAGACTGGTCTCCGGAAAAATTGTACGCAGAGGCCCGCGAGGAACAGGACGCGGGAAACTTCGACAAGGCCGCGAAGATGTACGAGTCGCTGGAAGGACGCGGCGCCGGCACCATCCTCGCTCAACAGGCACAGCTCGAGCGTTCCTACTTGCTGTACCGATCCGGCGAAAAGGCGCAGGCGCTGGCCACCGTCGAGCGCTTCATCAAGCTGCACCCGACCAGCCCCGCGATCGACTACGCGATGTACCTGCAAGGCTTGATCAACTTCAATGACAACCTGGGTTTCCTGGGCAACCTGTCGCGACAGAACCTGTCAGAGCGCGACCAGCAGGCTTCTCGCGATGCATTCCAGGCTTTCAAGCAGTTGGTTGATCAATATCCGCAGTCGAAGTATTCCGTGGAGGCGCGTCAGCGCATGGCCTACATCGTGAACGCGCTGGCCGAGTACGAAGTCCACGTGGCTCGCTACTATTTCCGCAGAGGCGCCTACGTCGCCGCTGCCAATCGGGCGCAGCAGACGATCCAGGAGTTCCAGTATTCGCCGTCCACGGAAGAGGCGCTGTCGATCCTGGTCCGCAGCTATGACCGGCTCGGTCTCGACCAGTTGCGAGACGATGCCGAGCGCGTGATGCGCACGAACTACCCGAACAGTGCATTTCTCAGTGGGGAAGGTGTCAAGTCATCGACTCGCCCCTGGTGGCAGTTGTGGTGAGCAGCAGCTGACCCGAAGCATTTCCCCGCAGCGAATTCATCGTTGACTTGCCAGCCCGGCAAGCCAGCCCATTGCATCGTCCTCGGATTCGAGGCGAGGCATCGCAGGCAGCGCCAGCCTCAGGCGCTTTCCATACCCCATAGAGGACATGCGCGGGTCGCACACCACGAGCAAGCCTCGATCGGTTTCGCTGCGTATCAAGCGGCCGGCGCCCTGCTTCAGGGAGACCGCCGCTTCGGCAACGAAGTAGTCGGTGAACGCATTGCGCCCTTCGCTCTCGAGGCGCTTCACGCGCGCCTCGACCAGCGGATCGCTCGGCGGCGGAAACGGCAACTTGTCGATCAGGACGCACTGCAATGCATCGCCTGGGACGTCGATTCCTTCCCAGAAAGTCTGCGACCCGATCAGGACCGATCGCGGATTAGCCAGGAACATCTGCATCAATTGCCGCTTTGGCAACTGTCCCTGGACGAGCACCGAAATGTCGTCACCCCCGGCTTCGAAATCAGCCGTCAGACCGTCTCCGATGGCCTGCAGCGCCCGCAACGTGGTTGTGAGGACAAAGGTACGTCCGCCCAGCGCACGCGCGCAACGAGCGGCCAGTCGAGCCACGCAAGTCGGGTGATCGGGATCGTTCGGCTTGGGGAACTGCCCGGGCACATAGAGCCGGGCATGCTCCGCGTAATCGAACGGGCTGCCGACTCTCAAGGTGGCAGCGTCCGTCAGACCGGCTGGCTCGGTAAACCATGAGAGTCGATCATCCTCGCCCAGCGTGGCCGAGGTGAATATCCAAGCCTTGGGGGCCGACATCATCTGCTCGCGCAGCGCATCGCGGATGTCGAGCGGAGACTCGACGAGCCGGCATTGATTCGCGCTCACTTCAATCCAGCGAACCTGACCCGGCTGAGCGGACTCGGCAAAGCGCTCGGTGAGCTCGTGCAACCGGGCCATCCGATCAGCGAGCTTCGCGAAGTCCGGCGACAGCTCGGACACCGTGTCGAGCGCCGCGTGAGCGGTGGCGCAGGCAGCCCCCGCCTGGTCCAGGGCCACGCCAAATGCCGGCCGAGACGCACGATCATCCCACCGCAGCTTCATCGAACCACGCGGCGCATGGCCCCCACGGCCTTCGGTGGCCTGCGTGACGCCAACGCAGGCCAGCCTCAACTCCCGCGCAGACCGGTCGCAAGCAGCAGCCAGGTCCTGCCACGCCGCCAGGCCACGCGCCTGCTGCAGACCCACGGCGAGCATGTCGCGCGCGGTATCGAGCAGCTGGCCGCTGGACAAGGTGACGCCGAGAAACGCAACGCCCGCCTCCGACAACTGGTGCGCCTCGTCGAACACAGCCACTTCGACACTGGGCAGCAGTTCGGCGACACCGCTGTCACGCAGAGCCATGTCGGCGAAGAACAGGTGATGGTTGACCACGACGATGTCGGCGGCCATGGCATCTCGGCGGGCCTTCATCACATGGCAGCCGCGATAGTCCGGGCACTCGCTGCCCAGGCAGTTCTCGCGCGTCGAGGTAACCAGCGGGATCGCGCTGCTGCGCTCGTCCAGCCCATCGATTTCGGCGAGGTCGCCGGTCGCCGTGCCATGCGACCAGGCCTCGATCCTGGCCAGCGTGCGTGCGGCCCAGCGATCCGACGGGTCGGTCGAATGGCGGGCCTGCCCCATGCGATGCGTGCACAGGTAGCTGGCTCGGCCTTTCAGCAATGCCATCGTCGTGGGCAGCGCGAGCGATTCACGCAGACGCGGCAGATCGCGCAGGAAGAGCTGATCCTGAAGACTCTTCGTTGCAGTGCTGATCAGCGCACGTGCCCCGGACAGGAGCGTCGGCACCAGGTAGGCGAACGTCTTGCCGACACCTGTTCCAGCTTCGGCCACCAGGGTGCCGCGCGTGTCGATGGCGTCGGCCACCGCGGTGGCCATGCGCAACTGGACTTCTCGCTCCGTGTAGGCCGGGTCGGCACGCGACAGGGCCCCGCTGGCCGAGAACGCCTGCATGACCGCCGCGCGCAGCGGGCTCACGGACCGCCCTCCGAGACCGGTCTGCGGGTCATGCCGGCTGGGGTGGATCGAGTTCGGCTTCGAGACGGGAGATCTGATCCTTCAGTGCCAGGCGCCGCTTCTTGAGTCGCCGCAGCATCAACTCGTCCTCGGGCAGGCTGAGCGTGGCCTGATCGATCAGTCCATCGAGGTCGGCATGCTCGATGCGAAGTTCGATGAGGAGTCGGGGCAAAGAGTGCAGGTTGGTGTTCATCAAGAGATCACTGCGAACTCTTCACGAGATTCCAACAGGAGAACCGATTATAGTTTTTGCATGACTTCAACCGCGCAGGGGCACCGGCTGTCCGCAGCCACCGGAATACACCGGGGAGACCGCGCCTACCAGCAGGATCAGGTCGAAATCATTCCCCACGCACGCGTGCCGGGATGCGCGCTCGGCGTGCTGGCTGACGGCATGGGAGGCAAGAGCGGCGGTCGAAAGGCAGCAGATCAGGTCATCCTGACAGCGCAGCAGCTTTTCGAGCGCTACGCGCCCAGCCGGGACGACCCGGCCGAAACTCTGAAGCAGCTTGTGCTCGAAGCGCACCTGATGATCAAGCTGACGGCGATCACATCCGAGGAAGAGCCGCACAGTACGGTGGCAGCCTTCCTGATCAGCCCGACACGCGAATGCCACATCGTGCACGCTGGCGATTCCCGGGTCTACTTCTTCCGGGGTGCCGAGATGGTCAGCCGCACCAGCGACCACTCCTTCGTGCAGAGACTGGTCAACGAGGGGCAGCTGACCGAAGAAGAAGCGAACAGCCATCCTCAGTCGAACCTGCTCACCGGTTGCCTGGGAACGACTCAGGATCCTCCACTGACGGTGACCCGCATCGAGCGCATGGAGCGCGGTGACACTGTCCTCGCCTGCAGCGACGGGCTGTGGCACTACTTCACGCCGCGAGAACTCGGCGCCATCGTCGATGCGCTACCGCCACGCGAAGCCAGCGAGATGCTGATCGACAAGGCCCGCCAACGGGCGCGTGGCGGCGGCGACAACCTGTCGCTCGCGCTCGTGCGCGTCGACGCCCTCGCCGCCTGACCTTCGAGGCAAACGGTCAGCCAGCCACGGACGACGCAGCGGCTGGAACGGGGAGCGGAGCAGCCGGTGGCTTCTTGGCGGCCTTCTCTGCATTCCGCTTGAGCACCCTCTCCCGACGTTCCTCGATCTCCCGGGCTCGATCTGTCGAGTCCTTGAGAGCGTTCGCATTGGGCATCGGTGTGAGGCGCTTGCGCGCGTGCCCGGGATCTGCCGCCGGGATCTCCATGACGCCCTCTGGTGTGGTCGAAGGCTCCGGCGATGCCGCCGGCATGTCGGCAAGCGGAGATTCGCTCGCTGGTCCAAACGACCGGAGGCGGGGGCGAATCAGTGGGCGTGGCGAAGAACGGGACGCCGAGGCCGACGGCACCGAGGCGGAGGCCGCCGGTGAGGCAGCAGCATCGGACCGGCTCGATGCGGGGTCGGATTTCGCACGGATACGATCGAGGCGATCTGATGCCCGCTGCTTGCGCTGCTTCTCGTCGAGCAGGAGCAGTTCTTCACGCAAGGGCTGCACCACTGCACGATGTTGTTGCCGGGCTTCGATCAGACAGGAGTTCACGACGAAGCGCTGCCTGCACTCCGCCTCTTTGGCGGCCAGGATGGCATCGGCTTCGTCCCTGGCCTTGTTGATACGAGCCTTCTCGCTCGAGTAATCGCCGGCCCAGGCCAGATGACTCAAGGCCAGCAGCGCGCTCACCAGCCAAGACTTTCCGCGAAACAGAGGGCGACCTGTCTGGTTCATGTGAGCGCGGTCTCCACATCACGTCGGGCCAAAGCCAGGAATTCGGGGGATCTCATTTCATGAAGTCGCGACACGGTGCGCGGGAACTCGTGCGCCAGGGGGCCTTCCGTGTACAGATCTTCTGCCGGCACTTCGGCCGAAAGCACGAGTTTGACTCGTCGGTCGTACATGACGTCGACAAGCCAGGTGAAACGTCGAGCCTCCGAGGCCAGGCGCGGCGACATCTGAACCACGCCTGACACCAGGACAGTGTGAAACTGCGATGCCAGTTCAAGGTAGTCGTTCTGAGAACGCGGACCGCCGCACAGTTCCTGGAAATCGAACCAGACCACACCCCCTGCACGGCGGCGCGCCTTCAAGACCCGATGCTCGATGTTCAGCCGCGGATTCTCGTCCCTCGTCTCCGCCAGGCGCTCGAACGCAGCCGTCATCGCGGCGTCGGCGGCTTCGCCGAGTGGCGTCTGATACATCTCGACCTGTTCGAGCGTCATGCGACGGTAATCGGTTCCAGCATCGACATTGATGATCTCCAGGCGATCCTTCAACAGCGCAATGGCCGGCAGGATGCGTTCTCGATGCAGGCCATTCGGATAAAGGCCGTCCGGGTGGAAGTTGGAGGTCGTCACGATGCTCACCCGATGATTGAACAACGATTCGAGGAGTCGGTACAGGATCATCGCATCGGTGATGTCCGCCACGTGAAACTCGTCGAAACAGATCAGGCGGAACCGACGCGACATGCGCTGGCCGAGCACCTCGAGCGGATTGACCGTGCCGTGCAGATCAGCCAGTTCGCGATGCACCTCACGCATGAATTCATGAAAGTGCAGGCGCGCCTTGCGTTCGAGTGGCACGGAGTTGAAGAAGCAGTCCATCAGGAAGCTCTTGCCACGACCCACGCCACCGTACATGTAGACGCCGCGGGGTATCTCGGGACGGATCAGCAACTTGGTCAGCGCGTTGCGCCGACGGGACTTGTACTCGATCCACTCGTTCTCGCATCGCTCGAGCGATGCGACCGCAGCCAGCTGGGCGGAGTCTGCTGAATACCCCCGCTCGGCGAGGGTCTGTTGATAGAGCTGCCGGACAGACATGAGGGGTCACCGAGAGATTCGATCGCACGACAACCCGAGACAGCCCCGGGCGATACCGCAGCCCGGGGCGGGCTGCGGATTCGATCAGAAGTTCAAGGTTCGCTTATCGACCGCCAGCGCGGCTTCCTTGGTTGATTCGCTCAGCGAAGGGTGTGCGTGGCAGATGCGCGCGATGTCCTCGGCACTCGCCTTGAATTCCATCGCCACCACCGCTTCGGCGATCAGTTCGGAGGCGAACGGACCGACGATGTGCACGCCGAGGATCTCGTCCGTCTTCGCATCGGCGATCATCTTGACCATGCCGGTCGTGTCACCCATGGCACGCGCACGGCCATTGGCCAGGAACGGGAAGGTACCCGCCTTGAATTCACGGCCCTCCGCCTTGAGCTGCTGCTCGTTCTTGCCGACCCACGCAATCTCCGGCGATGTGTAGATCACCCAAGGCACGGTGTTGAAGTCGACGTGCGGATGTTGCCCAGCGATACGCTCGGCCACGGCCACGCCCTCCTCCTCCGCCTTGTGCGCCAGCATTGGTCCGCGCACCACATCACCGACCGCCCAGACATTGGGAAGGTTGGTCCGGCACTCGCCATCGACCGTGATCGCGCCACGCTCATCGAGCTTCAGGCCCACCGCTTCGGCGTTCAAGCCAACGGTGTTGGGGCCTCGGCCGATCGAAACGATCAGTTTGTCGACCTCGAGCTTGCAGGCTGCGCCCTTGGCGTTGGTGTATGTGATCGTGACGCTCGACTTGCCCGAAGTGACCTTGTCGATCTTGACTCCAAGCTCGATCATCAAGCCCTGCTTGGTGAAGGCCTTGTGAGCTTCCTTGGCGATCTGCTGATCGATCGCACCGAGGAAAGTGGGCAGGCCTTCGAGCACCGTCACCTCGGCACCGAGGCGACGCCACACAGAGCCCATCTCCAGCCCGATGACGCCCGAGCCGATGACGCCCAGTGTCTCCGGCACCTCGCTGATGCGCAAAGCGCCGTCGTTGGAGAGGATCTTGTCCTCGTCGAAGGCGGCCCCCGGGAGCGATCGCGCGTTCGAGCCAGTTGCGACAACGATGTGCTTGCCCGTGATCACTTCTTCGGCAGCGCCGCTGACCTTGATGTCATAACCGGCGTCACCGGCCTTCACGAAAGCACCGCGGCCGTGGAAGAACGTCACCTTGTTCTTCTTGAACAGGTAGAGGATGCCGTCGTTGTTCTGCTTCACCACCGCGTCCTTGCGGCCCAGCATCTTGCGCACGTCGATGCTCAGGTTCGACAGGCCGATGCCATGGTCTGCGAAGCTGTGCTCGGCATGCTCGAAATACTCGCTGGATTGCAGCAGGGCCTTTGACGGAATGCAGCCGACATTCGTGCAGGTACCACCCGGTGCGGGACCGCCCTTGTCGTTTTTCCACTCGTCGATGCAGGCGACACTGAAGCCCAGTTGCGCCGCACGGATGGCCGCCACATAGCCACCAGGGCCGGCACCAATTACAACCACGTCGAATTGCTTGCTCATGAAAGGTCCTCGGATCTCGAATCAGATGTCGAACAGCAGACGTGCCGGATCTTCCAGCGCTTCCTTCATCGCCACCAGCCCCAGGACGGCTTCACGGCCGTCGATGATGCGGTGGTCGTACGACATCGCGAGGTAGTTCATCGGACGCACGACGATCTGCCCGTTCTCGACAACCGCACGGTCCTTCGTCGCATGAACGCCCAGGATGGCCGATTGCGGCGGGTTGATGATCGGTGTCGACAGCATGGATCCGAAGGTCCCTCCATTGCTGATCGAGAACGTGCCACCAGTCAGCTCTTCCAGCGCCAGTTTTCCTTCAGCGGCTTTCTTGCCGTACTCGGAAATCTTCTTCTCGATGTCGGCGAAGCTCATCTGGTCGGCATTGCGCAGGATCGGCACCACCAGACCGCGAGGCGAGCCCACCGCGATGCCAATGTCGAAATAGCCGTGGTAGACGATGTCGTTGCCGTCGACGCTGGCATTGATGATCGGGTACTTCTTCAGCGCAGCAACCGCCGCCTTCACGAAGAAGCTCATGAAGCCGATCTTGCAGCCGTGCTCTTTCTCGAACTTCTCCTGGAAGCGCTTGCGCATCTCCATCACCGGAGCCATGTTGACCTCGTTGAACGTGGTCAGGATGGCATTGGTCGCCTGCGATTGCAGCAGCCGCTCGGCGACGCGTGCACGCAATCGCGACATAGGCACGCGCTGCTCCGGGCGGTCGCCCAGATTCACTGGTCCGGGTACCGCCACTGAAGGAAGGGAACGCGCCACGGCCGGGGCCACCGCAACTGCCACTGGAGCCGGTGCCTTGGCGGAAACAGACGTCGCCGCCGGAGCCTGCACACCGGCAGCCAGCGCTTCGGTCACATCACCTTTGGTCACGCGACCGCCCTTGCCGGTGCCGGAAACCGAACCCGGCTCAAGCTGGTTGTCGGCCATCAACTTGGCCGCAGCAGGCATCGCGACGCCTGAAGACGCTGCGGCCGGCGCCGCGGCGGCTGCGGCAGGTGCGGCCGCCTTGACTTCAGGAGCAGCAGCCTGCGGCGATGCCGCCGTATCGATGCGCGCGATGACTTCCTCGGCCACGCAGCTCTCGCCGTCGTTCTTGATGATCTGGGCCATCACGCCGGCAGCCGGAGCAGGCACCTCCAGCACGACCTTGTCGGTTTCGATCTCGACCAGGATTTCGTCGATGGCGACGGCCTCGCCCGGCTTCTTCTTCCACTGCAGCAGCGTGGCTTCAGCCACGGACTCGGACAGTTGCGGTACCTTGACTTCAACGATGGACATGATGTTCTTTCTGGGTGTTCAAGCGGCTGCCGTCCCGATCCGCGCGGGCCCGTTCAACGAACGGTGGGAACGGCATGCCGAGGTTTCGGCACACGGCGTCTGTCGTGACGCCGCTGCTGACGTTGCGATTCACTTGGTGAGGACGAATCCCTTGAGCTTGCCGAAGGCCTGATCAAGCAGCGACTTCAGCTGCTCCTGGTGCAGGTGCGCATAACCCACGGCTGGAGACGCGGAAGCCGGACGACCGGCGTAACCGAGCTTCTGGCCTTCGATCATGTTCTCGTGGATGTAATGCTGGACAAAGAACCAGGCGCCCTGGTTCTGTGGTTCGTCCTGGCACCACACGATCTCGGTGGCATTGGGGAACTTCTTCAGCTCGGAAGCAAATGCCTTGTGGGGGAACGGATAGAGCTGCTCGACCAGCACGATCGCCGTGTCGTTCTGCTTCTTCGCTTCCCTGCGCTTCATCAGGTCATAAGCCACCTTGCCCGAACAAGCGATGATCCGCTTGACCTTGTCGGCCTCGACATCTGCGAGGTTGGGGCCGATGACCGTGCGGAATTCACCCCGCGTGAACTCGCTCAACGGCGATGCCGCATCCTTGGCGCGCAGCAGCGACTTCGGCGTCAGGATCACCAGCGGCTTGCGGAACATGCGGACCATCTGACGACGCAGCACGTGGAAGATCTGGCTGGCCGATGTCGGCTGCACGATCTGCATGTTGTTGTCGGCGGCAAGCTGCATGAATCGTTCGAGGCGTGCGGACGAGTGCTCGGGGCCCTGACCTTCGTAGCCATGGGGCAGCATCAGCGTGAGGCCGTTCGCACGGCCCCACTTGACCTCGCCGGAAGCGATGAACTGGTCGATCACCACCTGGGCGCCATTGGCAAAATCGCCGAACTGGGCCTCCCAGATGACCAGCGTGTTCGGCTCGGCAGAGGCGTATCCATATTCGAATCCGAGCACTGCTTCCTCGGAGAGCAGGGAGTCGATCACGACGTAGGGTGCCTGGCCTTCGGCCACATGCTTCAACGGCGTGTAGGTGCCTTCGTCCCACTTCTCGCGGTTCTGGTCGTGCAGGACCGAATGACGGTGCGTGAAGGTGCCGCGTCCGCAGTCCTCACCCGACAGGCGCACTGCATAGCCACTGGCGACCAGAGACGCGAAGGCCAGGTGCTCGCCCATGCCCCAGTCGACGTTCATCTCGCCACGTCCCATGGAAGCCCGATCGGCCAGAACCTTCTCGACCAGCGGATGAACCTTGAAGTCCTTGGGCAGGGCCGTGATGCGTTCTGCCAGGCGCTTGATCTCCGACAGCGGCAGCGCCGTGTCAGCCGCGTCCGTCCATTTCTTCCCGAGGAAGGGAGCCCAGTCGACCGCGTACTTGCTCTTGTAGTTGGTCAGCACCGGACTGAACGAGTGCTTGCCTTCGTCCATCGCTGCACGGAAGGTCTTGACCATTCCGTCAGGACCATCTGCAGGCAGGACACCCTGGGTGACCAGCTTGTCGCCATAGAGACGACGCGTGCCAGGATGCTGGCCGATCTTCTTGTACATCAACGGCTGCGTCAGCGCCGGCGTGTCCTGCTCGTTGTGGCCGAGCTTGCGGAAACACACGATGTCGACCACCACGTCCTTGCTGAACTCCTGACGGTAATCCAGAGCCATCTGCGTTGCCAGGACCACTGCCTCCGGATCGTCGCCGTTGACGTGCAGCACAGGGGCCTCGACCATCTTGACCACGTCGGAGCAGTACAGCGTCGATCGGGTATCGCGCGGGTCGCTGGTGGTGAAGCCGATCTGGTTGTTGATGACCAGGTGGACCGTGCCACCGGTGAAATAACCGCGAGTCTGCGCAAGAGCCAGCGTTTCCATCACGACGCCCTGACCAGCGAACGCCGCATCGCCGTGAACGATGATCGGTAGCACCGAGCGGCCGGCAGCATCGCCGCGACGATCGAGGCGGGCCTTGACCGAACCTTCGACGACCGGATTGACGATCTCGAGGTGAGACGGGTTGAAGGCCAGGCTGAGGTGCACCGGACCGCCGGGCGTGGTCACGTCGCTGGAAAAGCCCTGGTGGTACTTGACGTCACCGGAGGGCAGGTTCTCGGGCGCCGTGTGATCGAACTCGGAGAACAGCTCGGCCGGCGTCTTGCCCAACGTGTTGACGAGAACGTTCAGGCGACCGCGGTGGGCCATGCCGATGACGATTTCCTGCACGCCCTTGCTGCCAGCGCGCTGCACCAGCTCGTCCATCGACGCGATGAAGCTTTCGCCACCTTCGAGCGAGAAGCGTTTCTGGCCGACGTACTTGGTGTGGAGGTATCGCTCCAGCCCTTCGGCGGCAGTGAGCTCCTCCAGGATGTGCTTCTTCTGCTCCGCCGAGAACGTCGGCTTAGAGCGGATCGATTCGAGGCGCTGCTGCCACCAGCGCTTCTCGGTCGGATCGGTGACGTGCATGTACTCGGCACCGATCGAGCCGCAGTAGGTTTCGCGCAAGGCCTGCAGGATCTGCCGCAACGTCATGTTCTCGGCGGTCGAGAAATACGTGTTGCTCGCGCTGAACGAGATGTCCATGTCCGACTCGGTCAAGTCGTAGAACACGGGCTCGAGCTCGGGAATCTTCGGGCGCTCCTGGCGCTTCAACGGATCGAGGTCGGCCCAGCGCGATCCGAGGAACCGGTAAGCCGCGATCAGGGACTGCACATGAACCTGCTTGCGCGCCACCGCCAGATCGGCACCGCTGGCTTTCGCACCGAACGCGTTGGCCTTGGCGCGCTGCGCGAACGATTCGACCACAGGCGCATGCGCCACGTCGCGTTCGTCGGAGCCGTCGACCGCCGGCAGGTGCTGCAAGGCGTCGAAGTACGACCGCCAGTTGTCCGGGACCGAGCCCGGGTTGTCGAGGTAGGCCTCGTACATCTCTTCGACGTAAGGCGCGTTACCACCGAACAGATGCGAATTCGCTCTGTATTCCTGCATCATCTCGCTCACCTCATGCGCCGGTTTCCAGCGCGATAGTGGGTTAAAAAACCTTCCGCGACCCGGCTGCACCGGTGGGCGGACAAGCGACCCGACTGAGCTGCAAAACAGCTGAGGGGACGGGAAGGACCATTCAAGTCACGGCGGCGATGCTACCACCGGCAATTGCAGCCCGATGGCCGACGAATGGGAGGTGTTGCAGGCCTTGTTCGCCGCGTCAGCGTGGTGAAAGAACAGCGACAACTGCATCGGCATGAAAGATCACCAGACCATACCCATCCACCCCGAGGCCCCGGACAAGCCGCCCTGGGGCACGAAATGCAATGGCTGCGGGGTGTGCTGCGCGGCCGAGCCCTGCCCTGTTGGAGTCCTGGTAACCGGCAGCCGTCGCGGGGCATGCAGCGCGCTGGTGTGGCGGCAGGTCGATCAGCGCTACGTCTGCGGGATGGTCATCGAGCCCGGGCGCTACCTGGGACTGAACCATCCCTGGCTGAATGCGGCGGCCTCTTGCGTGACGCGAAGACTGATTTCCGCAGGCTCCGGCTGCGATTCGGACGCAGAGTTGATCTGCTGAACGCAGTCGCTCAGACCAGGGACAGCCTCGCACGGGCCTGCGCGTATTCCATCCGCAGGCGGGCGACCAGCTCGCACACCGGCTGCACCTGTTTCACAGCACCGATCCCCTGCCCGCTGCCCCAGATGTCCTTCCAGGCCTTGGCCGCATCGGCGCCGAAGTTCATCTCGCTCGGGTTACCTGAAGGCAGAGCATCCGGATCGAGACCGACCTGCTCGATCGAACCCCTCAGGTAATTGCCGTGAACACCGGTGAAGAGGTTGCTGTTGACGATGTCGTCACTCGACCCGTCGACGATCATCTGCTTGTAGGCAGGGCAGGCTCGAGCTTCATCGGTCGCGATGAACGCCGTTCCAACGTAGGCGAAGTCCGCACCCATCGCCTGCGCGGCGAGAACCGCACCGCCGGTGGCAATCGCCCCGCTCAAGGCCAGCGGGCCATCGAACCAGTCCCGGATCTCCTGAACCAGAGCGAACGGACTCTTCACGCCAGCATGTCCACCCGCTCCGGATGCCACCGCGATGAGGCCATCGGCGCCCTTCTCGATGGCCTTGCGGGCAAATGCATTGGTGATGACGTCGTGCAGGACGACCCCGCCGTAACTGTGTGCCGCGTCGTTGATCTCGGTGCGTGCTCCGAGCGAACTGATGATGATCGGGACCTTGTGCTTCACGCACAGCGCCATATCGTGCTCGAGCCGGTCGTTGCTCTTGTGGACGATCTGGTTGATCGCGAACGGTGCCGCGCGCTGCTGCGGATTCGCTGCGTTATATGCAGTCAGCGTTTCGGTGATCTCGGCCAGCCAGTCATCGAGTTGCGAAATCGGTCGGGCGTTCAGTGCCGGCATCGAGCCGACGACACCCGACTTGCACTGCTCGATGACCAGTTGCGGATGGCTGATGATGAAGAGTGGCGCACCGATGATCGGCAAGGGCAGGTTCTTCAGAATCTGCGGAAACGGAAATCGGGCAGCGCTCAAAACGAGTCGACCGACAGTCCGTTGACGCTGTCGGCACCGCCGATGATGGCGTCCCGCATTCCGGGAACCGTGCTCAGGACGTGCTCGGCGAAGAAGCGGGCCGTCGCGATCTTCGCCCGAAGGAAAGGCTCGTCCCCGCCGCCTTCGGCCAACTGGTCCTCGGCGATCAGGAGTGCTCGAGCGAGTTGCCAGCCAGCGAGCAACTTGCCTGCCAGCATCAGGTACGGAACCGAGCCAGCGTAGACACGGGTCGGCTGAGTTCGGGTGTTCGCCAGAACGAAATCCACCACATCGACGAAAGCCAGACGCGCGGCCTGCAGGTTCCTGTGCATCGCCCTCGCCGCAGGGCTGGCGCGCTCGGACAGCGCGCGCTCGACATCAGAAATCTGCTGCGCGATGGACGATGCGGTCACACCACCGTCGCGCAGCGTCTTGCGTCCGACGAGGTCGTTGGCCTGAATCGCCGTGGTGCCTTCGTAGATGGCCAGGATGCGAGCATCGCGAAAGTGCTGCGCTGCACCGGTTTCCTCGATGTAGCCCATGCCGCCGTGCACCTGTATGCCGAGGCTGGTGACCTCGATGCTCATCTCGGTGCTGAACCCCTTCACCAGTGGCACCGTGAACTCGTGGAATGCCTGGCTGGCCTGGCGCACAGCTGCATCGGGATGGCGCTGCGCCACATCGGATGCAGCAGCCGAAACGCTGGCCAGCGCACGACAACCTTCGATGTGTGCGCGCATCTGCATGAGCATGCGCTTGACGTCGGGGTGATTGATGATGGCTGCGCCAGCCTGCAGCGACGCATCCACCGGACGGCTCTGAACGCGATCCCTGGCATAGGACACCGCGCGCTGGTAGGCGCGCTCGGCAACACCGATGCCCTGGACCCCGACAGAGAAGCGTGCGGCATTCATCATGACGAACATGTACTCGAGGCCGCGGTTCTCCTCGCCGATCAGTTGCGCGATGGCGCCCGCGCCCACTTCGCCCTGGTCATCACCGAACACCAGCACCGCGGTCGGGCTGGCCCTGATGCCGAGCTTGTGCTCGATCGACGCGCAATAGACATCGTTGCGCGCGCCGAGCGAGCCGTCGGCGTTCGACAGGAACTTCGGACACAGGAACAGGCTGATGCCCTTGACCCCAGGCGGCGCATCGGGGGTGCGGGCGAGCACGAGGTGGACGATGTTCTCGGCCATGTCGTGCTCGCCGTAGGTGATGTAGATCTTCTGGCCCGTGATGCGGTAGGTTCCATCGCCCTGCGGCACCGCCCGGGTCCGCACCATCGCCAGATCGGAGCCCGCCTGCGGCTCGGTCAGGTTCATCGTGCCGGTCCAGGTGCCGTCGATCATCCTGGGCAGGAAGAAGCTGCGCTGTTCCTGGTTGCCAGCGGTCAAGAGCGCCTCGATGGCCCCGTCCGTGAGCAGCGGGCACAGCGCGAAGCTCACGCTGGCGCTGTTGAGCATCTCCGAACAGGCAGCAGCAATCGTCTTGGGCAACCCCTGGCCGCCGAATTCGATCGGGTGCTGCAAGCCCTGCCAGCCCCCTTGCGCGTACTGCCGAAACGCCTGCCTGAAACCGGCAGAGGTGCTGACCTCACCATTGCGCCACACCGGGGGATGCCTGTCCCCTTCGGCATTCAGCGGCGCGACCACCTCACTGCAGTAGCGGGCAGCTTCGGCCAGCACCGCCTCGGCCGTGTCGATGCCGGCATCCTCGAAGCCCGGCAGACTCGAAATCCCGTCGAGCCCCGCGAGTTCCTTCATGCAGAACAGCATGTCCCTGACTGGCGCGACGTAGCTCATGGAACTCCTTTTCGTCACCCGCTGCCGGCATCGGATGCCAGCGGGGCGACTCGGACCGGCTGCTTACAGCGCGGCCACCAGCGCCGGGACGGCGACGAACAGATCGGCCTCGAGCCCGTAGTCGGCGACACTGAAGATCGGGGCTTCGCCGTCCTTGTTGATCGCGACGATCACCTTGCTGTCCTTCATGCCGGCCAGGTGCTGGATGGCTCCGCTGATGCCGCAAGCCACGTACAACTGCGGTGCGACGATCTTGCCGGTCTGCCCGACCTGCCAGTCGTTCGGCGCATAACCTGCGTCGACTGCTGCGCGGCTGGCACCCAGGGCCGCGCCGAGCTTGTCGGCCAGGGGCGTCAGCACTTCATTGAATTTCTCGACGCTGCCCAGGGCACGGCCGCCGCTGACGATGATCTTGGCTGCGGTCAGCTCCGGCCGGTCGTTGCGGGCGATCTCGCTACCGACGAAACTGGATTTGCCGGCATCTGCCACCGGCGCAATCACCTCGATCGCCGCGGAGCCACCCTCACCCGCAACCGGATCGAAGCCCGTGGATCGCACCGTGATGACCTTGACGGCGTCTGCACTCTGCACAGTGGCGATCGCATTGCCTGCGTAGATCGGACGCTCGAAGGTGTCCGCGCTCACCACTTTCGTGATGTCGGAGATCTGTGCCACGTCGAGCCTCGCAGCCACGCGCGGCGCAATGTTCTTGCCCGACGCCGTGGCGGCAAAGATGACGTGCGTGTAGGCGCTGCCAGCGGCCGGAACCAGTGCCAGCACCTGGGCCGCGACTGCTTCAGCCAGACCGTGCGCGAAACAGGGAGCATCCGCGTGCAGCACCTTGCCGACACCGGGAATCGCTGCCGCAGCCTGCGCAGCTGCCGCGGCATCCTGTCCAGCCACGAGCACATCGACTGCACCTCCGATCTTCAGCGCCGCGGCGACGGTGTTGAGGGTCGCGCCCTTCAGCGACGCGTTGTCATGTTCGGCTATCACCAGGGTGGCCATGTCAGATCACCTTCGCTTCGGTCTTGAGTTTTGAAATCAGCGTGGCCACGTCCGGCACCTTGATGCCCGCGGCACGCCTGGGCGGCTCGCTGACCTTCAAGGTCTTGATGCGTGGAGTCACATCGACACCGAGATCGGCGGGCTTCAAGACCTCGAGCGGCTTCTTCTTCGCCTTCATGATGTTCGGCAACGTGACATAGCGCGGTTCGTTGAGCCGAAGGTCGGTCGTGACGACCGCCGGCAAAGTGAGCTTGAGTGTTTCCAGGCCACCATCGACCTCGCGGGTGACTCGAGCACACCCATCAGACACCTCGACCTTCGAGGCAAAGGTGGCCTGCGGCATGTCGCCCAGGGCAGCAAGCATCTGTCCCGTCTGGTTGCAGTCATCGTCGATGGCCTGCTTACCGAGGATGACGAGCCCGGGCTGCTCACGCTCGACCAGCGACTTCAGCAGTTTGGCGACGGCCAGAGGTTGGAGCTCGACATCGGTCTCGACCAGGATCGCGCGATCGGCCCCGATAGCCATCGCGGTACGAAGCGTTTCCTGGCAAGCCAGCACTCCACACGACACGGCGATGATCTCGGTGACCACGCCCTTCTCGCGCAATCGAACGGCCTCTTCGATGGCGATCTCGTCGAAAGGATTCATGCTCATCTTGACGTTGGCGAGATCGACGCCGCTGCCATCCGACTTGACGCGCACCTTGACGTTGTAGTCAACGACACGCTTGACTGCCACCAGCACCTTCATTCACTCGGCTCCTGCGGTCGGGGGGTGACCACCAAACGATCGATTTTAAGGCGACCTCCCGTACACGCGAAGTGCCACCATGAACGTCTGAATGGTTCCTGGAACGGAGCCGAATCATGACGTTGCCGGACGCCTTGCAGCAGGCTTCAAGTCAAGGCCAAGCGCCGGAAATCGAAATCGGACCCCCTGCCCGAACAGCTCTCACGCGGGCGGGCGCGGCTTGGACTGCATTGCAGTTCGCTTGCAGCGGTTCGCGGATGGCACTTGCGCACATCAAGTGACCCCTATCATCCGCAACGGCGTGCCCGGATGGCGAAATTGGTAGACGCAGCGGCCTTAAAAGCCGCAGGCCGAGAGGCCGTACCGGTTCAATTCCGGTTCCGGGCACCAGTGGCGACCTGAGCTTCGTCCGGGCGTCGCGCCGGTGCGGCATACCACTGATCCTCGGGCACCACCTTGGGGTGCGCGGGGTCCTCGTAGTAGCCCGGCGACATGATCTGCACACCATAGCGGTTGAACATGTCCTGGATGCTGGCGTTGAGCGCACTCGCTGCCTGGGCGCGCTGCGACGGACTGCCAACGGCCACGTAAACCACCAGCTTGTAGACCACATAGAAATCCGACAACCCGCTCTGGACTACGTAGGGAGCAGGCTGCCGCGCAATGTCGGCCACGGACTCGGCAGCGCCCAGCAGGAGGGCATGCACCTGACGCCACGGCGTGTCATACCCGATGGTGACCGCGGTCTCCAGCACATGGCCGGGTCCCTGCGCCTCACGCGAGAAATTGCGCGTCACGTTGCTGAGTACCAGGGTGTTCGGCAACGCGTACTCCGATCCCAGGCCGGTGCGCAGGCGCGTCACGAACAGTCCGATCTCTGTCACGGTGCCCTCGCAGTCCTGAACGGACACGTACTCGCCCAGCGACAGCGCCCGGGTATAGACAAGGATCACGCCGCTGGCAATCTGGCCCACCAGGCCCGAAGCCCCGATGGAGACCATGATTCCGAGGATCACCGACAGTCCCTTGAAAGCCTCGCTCTGAGCGCCTGGCAGATACGGATACGCCATGGCCAGCGCAAACAGCCACATGCAGGCGTTGACGATGCGTCGCGTCGCCGGGGCGGTATGGCTGTCCAGCATGCCCAATTTCAGACGACCCGAAGCAACGTGGTTGAAGACTTCGGTCGATACCTGCGTCCCGACCCAGGCAGCCAGGAAGATCAGCACGGCAAAGAACAAGCCCGGCAATGCCGATGCGACCGAGGCCAGACCCTCCAGCAGCAGGTCGAAGAAGGCGTGGAAAAGACCTTCGCCAAGCGCCCTTGTGATCGCGAACTGGTCCAGGCTGTAGGCCAGACACATGAAGAGCGCCAGCAGGCTGAGCAACCATCCCAGCAGCACGCACGACCGCGATATGGTTCCGAGAAAGATCGGCGTGATGCGAGTGGCCAGGGTAGCGTCAGCCAGGAACTGCGCGCGCGTGAGCAGGGCGCCGGTGACGGCGTCACGAACCCAGCGCGCCGCGCGCCAGACAGCCAGCAGCACGACAGCCAGCGCGACCAGCGCCAGCGCGACACGCAGCATGGCGCCGAGGGTGGCTCGCGGATCTCGGCGCTCGCGGGCCTCGGCCCAGGCCTTCTGCAAGGCATGTGAAGCGGAGTTCGCCATCTGCTCGACGCTGGTTTCGGTCGACTGCGCAGCATCTCCCGGAAGCACCTCGAACAAAGGCTTGCCATCGAGTTCGACCTGGACACCGGCCCCCTGCGGACGAACAGAAGTCCAGCCTTCCCCTGACTCCTCGAAGGCTTTCAGGATGCGCATCCGGGCCCCTTCGGCCCGCTCACTGGCCGTGAACGCTCCCAGAGGAACGCGAAAGGTATGGATCGGACGATGGCCAATCACCAGAGGCGCGATGTCAGCAGTCTCGGGTGCCGATGCCGCTGCGGGTTCCGCACCGGCAGCCTGTGCCAGTGAGAACAGGATCAGCAGCCCGAACATCAGTCGCAGCCAGGTCGCGACGCGCGAAGTCAGGGCTGTGGAAATGGAGTGAGCCAAGGCAACCTCACGCCGCAGACAGGAGCATGCATTCATCTTCTTCTCACACGGAAAAAATGGGCACTACCACGCTGTAGTTGCAAGCGAACTTGCACGACCCGGCTCCCTGCCCTGCTCAACCAAACCCTGACCGCTTGCAACCGGCCCAGTCGATGAATGGGCAACGAACTGAACGGGACCGAGTCAGTGCGTGCGAGCAGGGGCGTTGTCCTGCCTTGCCACGCGTTGAGCTGAATGTATCCGCACATCTGGCCATCGCAATTCGCCGGCCGGTGCACAGGAACTGCTGGCGCAATCCCGTCGACCGCCATGACTGAAGGTCAGCTGGCACACGCTGGCGATCCGTGCGTTCATGGCGAAGCAGGAGAGGGGAAAAAGACCGCGCCCGAGCGCCGAACGGACGCATCGGGCGACGGCTGCATGAGGTGCACTGGAGGATGGAGGCGCGGCCCAGAGTCGAACTGGGCTAATCGGATTTGCAATCCGGTGCATAACCGCTTTGCTACCGCGCCGTACGGGTCGCCGACCCAGGTACGAAAAAGGGAAGCTGGTGCTTCCCTTTT
>JAGNWJ010000121.1 GCA_017986065.1 Rhizobacter sp.
TCGCCTCGTTCCATCAGGGCCTGCACTTCGTCGACGAAGCCCGCCTCGAGCATCTGCCCGAAGCGGGCTTCGATGCGCTGGTGCAGCCACGCGCGGTCGCCGGGCTCGAGGGAGATCAGTGGCGGCGTCTCGACCGGGGCCTTGTCCTGGTGGAACGACGACAGTGGCTGCCCGCTGACCCGGTGCACCTCGAGCGCCCGCTGGATGCGCTGCCGATCGCCCGGTGCCAGCCGCGCGGCGGTGACCGGGTCGACGCGCTGCAGCTCCCGGTACAGCGCATGCAGGCCCTGGCGTTCGCACTGTTCGTCGAGCGCGGCGCGCACCGCGCGGTCGGCCGCCGGCATCGCGTCCAGACCCTCGAACAGCGCCTTGAAGTACAGCATCGTTCCGCCGACGAGCAGCGGCAGATGACCGCGCGCGCCGATCTCGCCGATCAGCCGCTGTGCATCGCCGACGAAGCGCGCGGCCGAGTAGGCCTCGGACGGATCGATCAGGTCGATCAGGTGATGCGGCACCGCAGCGAGCTCGGCCGCGCTCGGCTTCGCGGTGCCGATGTCCATGCCGCGGTAGACCAGCGCCGAATCGACGCTGATGATCTCGACCGGCAGCGAAGGTTGCCGCGCGGCGAACGCGCGTGCGATCGCAAGCGCGGCAGCGGTCTTGCCGGAGGCGGTGGGACCTGCCAGACACAGGATGCCGCGGTTGGCGACCGGCATCGAGCGGGCGGTGGTGGGTGCAGCAAGGGTCGAGGTCACGGGATCACTTCAGAAGGGAAGGGGGAGTGGCCGGGCCGTGGGCCGCGGTTCGGGCATCACGACGCGGCAGCACCCGGAATGCGCCATGACGCGACAGCGCGATGCTGGCGGCGGCTGTCGACCGTGGCGAACGAGCGTGCTCAGTTCCACCGCGGCTGGGTCACTGCGACGATGAGAACGAGCAGGCCCGCGAACAAGCCGGGCACGGCAACCAGCGCCAGCACGGCGATGGCCGCACCGGTCCTGCCGCTGCGGCGCAGCAAGTGACCGGTCCACAGCACCACTCCCAGACCACCGAGCAGCAACAGCCACAGGCCGAGGTTGAACGAAGATACCGAGCCGTCGGCCATGCCGATCAGGAAGTACGTGACGGCGATGACGGTGCAAGCCAGCGCGCAGCAGAAGAACGTGCGGTAGGCGAGCGTGCCGCGCGTGGCGGTCGGCTGATCCGATGTCGTCATGGTGAGTGGTTGGCGCCAAACCGGGTTGCGGGACGATGGGTGCTACCTGCCTGCTGCCCGGGTTGCGACGAACGACCCACACGGGATCGGCCCGCTCACCCGAACACCTCATCCGCACGCAGATACCGCCACTGCCCGACCGGCAGGTCGCCCAGCATCACGCGACCAATGCGCACCCGCTTGAGGCCGATCACCTTCAGGCCGACGGCTTCGCACATGCGCCGGATCTGGCGCTTCTTGCCCTCCTGAAGCACGAACCGCAGCTGGTCGTCGTTGAGCCATTCGACGATCGCCGGCTTCAGCGCCTCGCCGTCGAGTTCGAGGCCGTGCCGCAGCAGCTCCAGGTCGTCCGGTGACAGTTCACTCGATGCCGGCCCTTGACCGAGCGGCCCGGCCACGCGCACCAGGTATTCCTTCTCGATCTCGCTGTCCTCGCCGATCAACTGCTTGGCGATGCGGCCGTCCTGCGTCAGCACCAGCAGGCCGATCGAATCGATGTCGAGCCGGCCGGCAGGAACCAGGCTGCGCAGGTGCTCGCGCAGGAAGCGCGTGCCGGACTGGTCGTCGGTCCACTGGTTCTCGGGCTTCACCAGCACGACCGCCGGTTCGTAGCCGTCTTCCGCCTGACCACTGACGTAGCCGATCGGCTTGTTGACGATCACGGTGACCTTCTGCGCCTGCTGGAACTTGGCGCGTGCATCGACGGTGATGCGCTGCTCGGGCAGCACGCGCGAGCCCAGTTCCTTCACCACTTCTCCGTCGACGCGGACCCAGCCCTTCTCGATCCACTCGTCGGCCTCGCGGCGCGAGGACAGTCCGAGCTCGCTCATGCGCTTCGACAGCCGGAGGCTGCCCGGTGCAGCTTCGGGCTGCTGGTGGAACGGGCCGCGTTCCTCGTCGTCTTGAGGGTGCTCGGCGCGTTCGGCCTGGCGCCATTTCGGCTCGGGAGGTCGCTGTGGTGGCCGCTCGAACGGGCGCTCGAGGGGTCGCGCCGAGGGCCGCTCTGGCGGCCGTTCCGGCGGGCTGACCGGAAAGCGCGGCTGCGCAATGATGGGCGGTCGATCCCGCTGCTGCGTTTCCGGCCCGCGTGCCGGCTCCGGGCGGCGTTGAGAGCGCTCCTGAGTAGGGCGTCCAGCCTGCGAGCCGGCGAAGCGTTGTCGCTCTGCCGGGCCTTCGCGATCGCGTGTACTCGGCCGGGGCGGCGGGCCGTCGCGTCGGTCCTGGCGGGGCTCACCACGCTGCTCGTTGCGCGGGTCCCTGCGAGGTTCAGCCGACCGTTCCGGCGGGCGAGATGCTCGCGGCGGGCGCGGCGCATCCCGCGGATCGGCCGCCGGCCCCGAATGCGATTGAAACGGCTTGCGGGCCGGCGGCGCACGTTCGGGCCGATCGAACGGTGGTGCCGCGTCGCGTCGCGCGCGATCGGCCTGCGCTTCGGCCAGCGTCGGACGTCGGCGCACACCCATGCCGCTTCCGCGCACCGGAGTTCGCTCGGTGCGCGCCGCCGGGGCAGCGGGGTTCTTGGGCTTGATCTTCAGCGTGGCCATGCGGGTCCAGTCGGTGTGCGGGGTGTGCAGTGAAAAGCGGGGCGCCTCTCGGCGTTGATCGGGGCTTCAGCGGCCACGCCAGAACAGCGCGTCGAGTTCGCGCCGCGTGATCTGCCGCCACGTCGGGCGGCCGTGGTTGCACTGGTCGGCGCGCTCGGTGCGCTCCATGTCGCGCAGCAGCGCGTTCATCTCGTCCAGTGTCAGCTGGCGGTTGGCCCGCACGGCGCCGTGGCAGGCCATGGTCGACAGGATCTCGTGCTGCGCGCGCTGCACCACGCTGCTGGCATCGTGCTCGCCCAGTTCGGCCAGCACGCTGCGCGCGAGTTCGACCACGTCGCCGCCAGCCAGTGCGGCCGGCTGCGATCGCACCGCGAGGACGGTGGGCGACAGCGGCGAGACGTCGAGGCCGAGGGAGCGCAGCGTGTCGCCGTGCGCTTCGGCGGCAGCGATCTCGGCGGCGGTCGCGGCGAAGGTGGCCGGGATCAGCAGCGGCTGAGCCTCGATGCGCGAAGCAGCCAGGCTTGCCTTCAAGCGTTCGTAGACCACGCGTTCGTGCGCCGCGTGCATGTCGACGATCAC
The DNA here is from genome assembly GCA_017986065.1 of Rhizobacter sp. Lineage (GTDB taxonomy): Bacteria > Pseudomonadota > Gammaproteobacteria > Burkholderiales > Burkholderiaceae_C > PBB1. The sequence goes on from JAGNWJ010000121.1 coordinate 3,340, forward strand.
CAGTCCCTGCGCGTTCTCGGCCAGCACGTAGATGCCAGCGATCTGCGCGATGGCCTCACCGAGCGGTCGCGCGGATTCGTCGTGGGTGGCTGCTTTGGCCGAATGGACGAGCGACAAGCCTGCTCGGGCTTCATCGTGGCCGGGAGCGCCAGCACTGCCCCACGGCGCGGCTGGCTCGTTCCCGAACAGCACCGTGGCCTGATGCAGGCTCAGCGCGACCTGCGCGCTGGTCGGTGTGCCGCCATAGCGGTCGTTGCGGGCGTCGCTGTGTCCCCAGGCGACGGGGCCCGTCGGTTCAGGGGCCGCAGCCAGCTGACCGAATGCGCCAGGCAGCATCTCGACCGCTTCGGTCCGCGTGGTGGCTTCGACACCGGCGATCGCCGCTGCCAGCGACGCCTCGACCGCCCGCCGAACCGCCTGGTGCACCTCGCGCGATTCGCGGAAGCGCACCTCGATCTTGGTCGGGTGCACGTTCACGTCGACGCGGTCCGGCGCGATGTCGATGAACAGCACATAGGCCGGCTGCCGACCGCCGTGCAGCACGTCTTCGTAGGCGCTGCGCACACCGTGCGCGATGAGCTTGTCGCGCACGAAGCGGCCGTTGACGTAGACGTATTGCTGGTCGGCGCGGCTGCGAGCCGATGCCGGCGTGCCGGCGCGTCCGGTGACACGCAGCACCCCGAGGTCGAGCGCCACGGCGCGGCTGTCGGCGATGAACTCGGTGCCCAGCACGTCGCGCAACCGGGCCTCGGCCTCGGCACGCCGCCACTGCTGCACCAGCCTGCCTTCGTGCCACACCGCGAACGAGACGTCGGGGCGGGTCAGCGCATGTCGCCGCACTGCCTCGACGCAATGCGACAGCTCGGTCGATTCGGTCTTCAGGAACTTGCGGCGTGCCGGCGTGCTGAAGAACAGTTCACGCACCTCGACGCTGGTGCCGATCCCTCGCGCGGCCGGCGTGATCTCGCCGGAGCGCGCGTCGAGCCTTCTGGCCTGTGCATCGTCGGCGCATCGGCTGGCGATCGACACCTCGGCCACCGACGCGATCGCGGCCAGCGCCTCGCCCCGAAAGCCCATCGTCGACACGTTTTCCAGATCGCTCAGCGATTCGATCTTGCTGGTCGCGTGGCGGCGCAGGGCCAGAGGAAGCTCTGCCGCCGGCAGCCCCTGTCCGTCGTCCTCGACCAGCACCGAACGGATTCCGCCACCTGTCAGCTTGACGGTGATCTCGCTCGCGCCGGCGTCAAGGGCGTTGTCCACCAGTTCGCGCACCACCGATGCCGGCCGTTCGACCACCTCGCCGGCAGCGATCTGGCTGATCAGTTCATCGGGCAGTTCCCGGATCGGGCGGCGCGGTGTGAGGGGCCCACGGGCATTCATCGACGCATTGTAGAAACCGCCTGCCGGCGCGGCGGGGTCTGCGGTCGGCAAGGCGAAAGGGGCGGTCACCGAGCCCCCTCCATAATTTGCCGCATGGAAATCGTCTCGGTGCTGATCGACTTCATCCTGCACGTCGACGTGCACCTCGCGAATTTCGTGCAGACCTACGGTGCCTGGGTCTACGCGCTGCTGTTCGCCATCATCTTCGTCGAGACAGGCGTCGTGGTGATGCCGTTCCTGCCGGGTGATTCGCTGCTCTTCGTCGTCGGGGCACTGTGCGGCGCGGGGCTGATGAGCCTGCCGCTCGCCATGTCGCTGCTGATTGCCGCGGCCATCCTTGGCAACCAGAGCAACTACGCGATAGGCCGGTACTTCGGGCCGAAGGTGTTCCAGTGGGAGAACTCGCGCTTCTTCAACAAGCGCGCGTTCGAGCAGGCTCATGCGTTCTACGAGAAGTACGGCGGCGTCACCATCGTCGCGGCCCGCTTCATGCCGTTCCTGCGCACCTTCGCCCCCTTCGTGGCCGGCGTGGCGCAGATGTCGCGGCCCAAGTTCATCTTCTACGACGTCGCCGGCGCGCTGCTGTGGGT
>JAGNWJ010000122.1 GCA_017986065.1 Rhizobacter sp.
GGCAGGTGCTCGGCGCGCACGATGCCATCGTCTGCAAACAGGCGGGCTCGCTCCAGCACGTTGCGCAGCTCGCGGATGTTGCCGGGCCAGTCGTGCGCCTGCAGGCGTGCCATCGCGCGGGCCTCGACCGACACGCGATGCTTGCTGGAGCTGCCTCGCTGCAGGAACGAGTCGACCAGCATCGGGATGTCGTCCGCGCGCTCGCGCAACGGCGGCAGGTGGATCGGGAACGCGCTGATGCGGTAGTACAGGTCTTGCCGGAAGCGGCCGTCTGCCACCATCTGCTGCAGCGGCTTGTGCGTCGCGGCCACCAGCCGGAAGTCGGCCTTCTGGGTCTCGATGCTGCCGACCCGGCGGAACGTGCCCGACTCGATCAGGCGCAGCAGCTTGACCTGCATGCTCAGGGGCACGTCGCCGATCTCGTCGAGAAACAGCGTGCCCCCTTCGGCGGTCTCGACCAGGCCTCGCTTGCGTGCGTGGGCGCCGGTGAAGGCGCCCTTCTCGTAGCCGAAGACTTCGCTCTCGAACAGCGTGTCGGTGAGGCCCGAGCAATCGACGACGACGAAGGGGCCGTGCGCGCGTTCGCTGGCCTCGTGCACGGCGCGTGCGAACAGTTCCTTGCCGGTGCCGGATTCGCCGAGCAGCAGCACCGGCAGCATCGCCGGTGCAACCCGCTGCACTGCGGACAGCGCGGCGTTGAAGGCCGGCGAACCGCCGACCAGGCCTTCGGCGCTGGGGCGTGCGGACGCGCTGCGCACCGTCGACAACCGCTCGACATAGGCGACCACGTTCCGGTCGCCGTCGAGGATGGGTCGCAACTCCACGTCCACATGCTCCGGACCGCGCGGCGTGTGGTGGATGTGCAGCACGCGGTCGGGGCCCTTGGCCTCGAAGGCCTTGCGCATCGGGCAGTGCTCGCCGGCCTGGTCGCACGGCACGTCGTAGTGGTGGGAGATGCGGTAGCACTTGTGGCCGAGGTAGGGCTTGTCCACGGTGCCGAACTGCCGACGGTAGGCCGTGTTGGCGGCCAGGATGTTGTAGTCGGGGTCGAGCACGATCATGGGCTGCGCCTCGTGCTCCAGGAACGAGACCAGGGCCTGCACCTGGGGGTCCGAATGCAGGTCGCCGGAATCCGAAGGGTCGGTGTTCGGATCGGATCGGTGGGTGTCGGCCATGGCGGGTGCTCCTGCCGGGGCATTCTGGGCCCAACTGCCATGTCTGCCAAATTCGGCAGAGAAGATCTGCCAACTGTGGTTGCGTGGCAGTCGAGGCGGCCTGCGGTATTCGGCCAGCCTGGAAAAAATTCAATCAGATCAATGCCTTGCCATTGATCTGTCGCAAGTGCCACGGATGGCACGCCTCTTGTAATGAACAGCAGCATGCAGTCGCGGCGAAGGCCGTCGCGAGCGCTGCTGAACCCACCTCGAAAGGAACACACCATGAAGAAGAACGAAGGCACCATCGACCGGGCATTGCGCGTGGCGGGCGGTCTGGTCTTGATCGGCCTGGCCGCGACCGGAACCGTCGGCATGTGGGGGTACATCGGCGTCGTGCCGCTGCTCACCGGTGCGATCGGCATGTGCCCGCTGTACACGGTCCTCGGCATCAACACCTGCCCGGTCGCTCGCCGTTGAGTCATCACGTGCGCATGTCGGTGCCGTGCAGGGGCAGGAGACAGGGATGAACCCCCGCTCCCGCCTGCAGGTTGAAGGCTTCTTCGACGCTGCCACCTGGACCATCAGCTACCTGGTGCTCGACACGACCACCCGGCAATGCGCGCTGATCGACAGCGTGCTCGACTACGACCCCAAGTCCGGACGCACGTCGACTTCCAGCGCCGACCGCCTGATCGCCCGGGTGCGTGAACTGGGCGCGCAGGTGCAGTGGATTCTCGAGACCCATGCCCATGCCGACCACCTGTCCGCAGCGCCGTACCTGAAGAAGGAGCTCGGCGGCCGGATCGGCATTGGCGAGCACATCACGAAGGTGCAGGAGGTCTTCGGCAGCCTGTTCAACGCAGGAGCCGAGTTCGCGCGCGATGGCCGCCAGTTCGACCACCTGTTTGCCGACGGGGAGGCATTCGCGATCGGCGGCCTGCAGGCGCGTGCGATGCACACGCCGGGGCACACGCCGGCCTGCATGACTTATGTCGTCATCGATGGGGGGGATACGGTTGCCTTCGTCGGCGACACGCTGTTCATGCCCGATTACGGCACCGCCCGATGTGACTTCCCGGGAGGTGACGCCCGCACCTTGTTCCGATCGATCAACAAGGTGCTGAGCCTGCCCGCCGCGACCCGCCTTTACATGTGCCACGACTACCAGCCGGGTGGCCGCGAGGTGCAGTTCGTCAGCACGGTCGACGAGGAGCGCGAGCGCAACATCCATGTTCGCAACGGCATCAGCGAAGAGGAGTTCGTCGCGATGCGCAACGCCCGCGATTCGGCGCTCGACATGCCTACGCTTATCCTGCCGTCGGTGCAGGTGAACATGCGTGCCGGCCAGTTGCCCGAACCCGAGGCCAACGGGACACGCTACATCAAGATTCCTTTGAACGCGGTCTGACCGCAGCGCGACCTCGGAGCCTCGTCGAGAGGCCGCCTTTTCAGGAGACGAAGCCCATGGACATTCGGCCGACCACGTGCCCGCTGTCGGCCGGTCCGCAGATGGCCCGGCCCGGGAAGTTGGTCCGATGACGCTTGAGTCGACCACTCGTCCGCCTCCAGCCAGCAAACGCTGGCGGCCGGGTCTGCCGGTGCTCGACTGGGGGCGACGCTATGACCGCGAGACGCTGACCCGCGATGCAGTGGCGGCCCTGATCGTCACGATCATGCTGATTCCGCAGAGCCTGGCCTATGCGCAGCTCGCCGGATTGCCGCCCGAGGTCGGCCTCTATGCCAGCGTGGCGCCGCTGTTGCTGTACGCGATCTTCGGCAGCAGCCGGGTGCTGGCGGTGGGTCCCGCGGCGGTCGTGTCCCTGATGACGGCGGCGGCCATCGGCAACCATGCCGTGGCGGGTTCGCCGCAGTACTGGGCCGCAGCGATCACGCTCGCCTTCCTGTCGGGGGCGATGCTGGTGCTGATGGGCGTGCTGAGGCTGGGCTTCCTGGCCAACTTCCTGAGCCATCCCGTCATCTCGGGCTTCATCTCGGCCTCGGGCCTGCTGATTGCAGCCGGCCAGCTCAAGACGCTGATGGGTGTGAAGGCCGAGGGCCACAACCTCGTCGAAATGCTGTGGGCTCTGGGGCATCAGCTGCCGAACACCCATGTGCTGACGCTCGTCGTCGGCGTGCTGGCGACCGCCTTCCTCTTCTGGGTGCGCCAGGGCCTGAAGCCCTTGCTGCGGCGCTTCGGTCTGTCCGACAAGGCCGCTGATGTGACGGCCAAGGCCGGACCGGTCGCGGTGATCGCCATCACCACCGGACTGGCCTGGGCGCTCGATTGGCAGGGCCAGGGCATGAAGATCGTCGGGGCCATTCCGCAGAGCCTGCCGCCGCTGACGCTGCCGTCCTGGGATCTCGCGCTGTGGCGCGAACTCGCCCTGCCGGCGCTGCTCATCAGCATCGTCGGCTTCGTCGAGTCGGTTTCGGTCGGACAGACGCTGGCGGCCAAGCGCCGGCAACGCATCGAACCCGATCAGGAACTGGTGGCCCTCGGCGCCAGCAACCTGTCGGCTGCATTCACCGGGGGCTTGCCGGTCACCGGCGGCTTCTCGCGTTCGGTGGTCAATTTCGACGCCGGCGCGCAGACGCCGGCGGCCGGCGTGTTCACCGCGGCAGGCATCCTGCTTGCCACGCTGCTGCTGACGCCTGCGCTGTACTACCTGCCGCAGGCCTCGCTGGCAGCGACCATCGTCGTCGCGGTGCTGTCGCTCGTCGACCTCGGCATCCTGAAGCGCGTGTGGGCGTATTCGAAGCCTGATTTCGCTGCGGTCGCCGCGACGCTGGTCGCCACGTTGACGCTCGGCGTCGAGCTCGGGTTGGTGGTCGGGGTCGGCGTGTCGCTGGCGCTGTACCTCTTGCGCACGAGCCGGCCGCACATCGCGACCGTCGGCCTGGTTCCGGGCACCGAGCACTTCCGCAACGTGCTGCGTCACGACGTGCTGATCAGCCCCAGGCTGGTGAGCCTGCGCGTCGATGGCAGCCTCTACTTTGCCAATGCGCGCAGCCTGGAAGACCGCATCAACGATGCCGTGGCTGCCCACCCGCAGCTGGCGCACGTCGTGCTGCAGTGCTCGGCCATCAACGACGTGGACGCCAGCGCCCTTGAAAGCCTGGAAGCCATCGAGCAGCGGCTGCGCGAGGCCGGCATCGCGCTGCACCTGTCCGAAGTCAAGGGGCCGGTGATGGACCGACTCCAGAAGACGGAGTTCATGGGGCGCCTGACCGGGCGCGTGTTCCTGACCCACTACCAGGCCATTGCACAGCTGACCCCCGAACTGCTGGCAGGCAATGCCCCTGATCGGCCGTAGTCGAGCGACTTCCAGTGCGGCATTCTTTTTACAATCGATCCATGATGATCCGGCTTCGTGCTGTGCTGATGTGGGTGTTGCTGGTCGCGCTTCCCTTCCAGGGGTTTGCCGCGGCGAGCATGCTCGGTTGCGGTCCGAGCCACCATCCGGTGTCGGTCGCGGCCTTGCAGGAGGTGGCTCCTGCCGCATCGGACCATGACCACCAGCATGGCGCTCCGGGTGACCATCACCACGCCGACAAGGCGTCCAAGTGCAGCGTCTGCGCCGCCTGCTGCGTGAGCGCGGCGCTTCCGGCGGCCTCGCTGGTGTTCGCCGCCATGGCGACGGCGGATGTGCCCAGTTCCCTGCTGTCGATGGGTGCGGTCGGCTTCCTGACCGGCGGCCCGGACCGACCCCCTCGATCCTTCCTCGTCTGACGGGCGCCGCACGCGCCTTCTGCCGTGCATGTTCGCGGCGGGAAAGCGGAGTCACCGACACCGCCGCGCGTGCGCTTCACTGACTGTGCCTGGAGGCGGCAAGCCTCCGGCACGCTGGACGGGGTTCCTCATGTCTGCGATTTCCAAGGCGGCCTGGCTGCCGGTGTGCGCCCTCGCGGGGCTGCACTTCATCACGCTGTCCGCACAGGCTCAGCCTGAGCCTGCGACAGGCCCGTCCCGCGTGCCACGGGCGGCCGATCCTGCGGCTGCAGTGGCCGACGTGCCGTATCGATCGCCCTTCGCGGGCTATCGGTCGTTCTCCGAAGCAACCGTGGCGCCCTGGCGCGAAAGCAACGAGACGGTGCGGCAGCGCGGCGGCTGGCGCGCCTACGCGCGCGAGGCGAGCGGGCCCGCGGCTGC
>JAGNWJ010000053.1 GCA_017986065.1 Rhizobacter sp.
ACCGTGCCGCCGGCGCTGGCCAGGCGGCGCCGCAGGGCCGGAGGCACCGGGCCGTTGCGCGCAGCGCGCGAGAAATGATCGACGGCATTCGACAGCGCACGATGCAACTCGGTGGCGTGCAGGTCGATGGAGGACAGGTCCTGGGTGCGCAGGGCTTCACCCAGCGAGGACAGGCGGCGCTCGACCGCGCTCAACGTCGACTCGAGAAGGGGATCAGCGATTTCCGCGGCGGTACCGGGGATCGCGGGCAACGGGTTCTGCGACGGCGACAGGTTCATGGCGTAGGCGGCGCTCGGGTGGACTGTCAGGTCTTGGATGGGGTGTTGTTCAACACTTCGGCGGCGTTGGCGATCAGCTTGTCGGCGATGGCCTCCGCGTTGATCGTGTATTCGCCCTTCTCGATGGCGTTCGAGATGCGCTCGACCTTTTCGGCGTCGAAATCGGCTGAAACGCCGGAGGCTCCGGACAAGAGCTTGGTGGCCGTGCTCGACAGGGCAACCTGCGCGCTGGCTTCGGTGGTCTGCGCAGCAGCGCCGGATTCAGCCGGCGTGCGGGCCGGCGGTGGAGCTGCCGGGGTGGTAGCAGCGGCGGGTGCCGCAGGCTTGTCAGCAGGGTTTCCGATTTTCATGAAGTTCTCCCAACAGGCGGCTGAAGGAGCGGCCTTTTCAACATGAACGGTATTTCGACCGGGCTGACCATGACTTTAGGTCTTTTTGGTGACCCGTCGCAGCGGGAGCCGCGCTCGCTTTGCACCGAGCCAACGATTTCACAGCGAAATCTCCAGTTCGCGGGTGGCCACGGGCATCCCGGTGATGACCTGACCGCCGTCGGTGCGCACGCGGGCGGTCTGGCCTTCCAGTCCGGGCGTCAGTGCCTGGCCGCTGCCTGACACCCTGAACCCGGGTCCGGTAGCCAGCACCCTGACAGTGTCGCCCGCCGCAAACCATTGCCGCGGCTTCAGGTCGGTCTGCCGCAGCCCCTGGCCCGCAGCCAGCGGCCGCGTGAGCGTGCGGCCGACGGCCAGTGCAGGCGAAGCAACGACGGCAGCGTTCTGTTCCGCGAGGTCGATCTCGGCCAGTCTGAGGTCGGTCTCGCGCACCGTGGCGCCAGCCTGCAGGGGAAGGGCGGCGACCAGTGCGTTGCCGTACACCCGCACGGTGATGGGCAGATAGACGTTCCAGGGCCGTGCGCCCTGGGCGCAGCGCAGCCCGATGCGCGCCTTGCCCCACAGGCGAACGCCGGTGGGCAGGTACGGCTCGATGCGCTGGCAGGGTGCCAGCTTCAGGCGTGGGTCCAGTGTGCCGACGACCACATCGAAGCGAGTCGGGTTGCCGATGCCTGCGTCGACGTTGGTGGCGCCGGCGGACTGCAGGCCTGCGGTCTGCTGCGTCGCCAGCAGGGCCAGCTCGCGCACCTGGTCGACCAGCGCGGTATCGATCGACTCGACGGCCGCCTGGGCTTGCGCGCGCAGGGGCGTGCCGAGGATCAGCAGCAGACCGATCAGCAGCAGCCCGGAGGTCGAGATGAACACCTGCACCAGGCGGGCTGACGAGGTGGAGACGCGGGAAATCTGGAATTTCATCGCTGCACTCTAGGCGCGCAAGCGTGCCGGCCAATGCCGGAATTGACGGCCATTCAGGCTGTTGTTCCCGCTTATGTCGGCCGGGTCGCTCTCGACAATGACCGCACAACGTACCTCGCCGGAACACACACCCCACCTTCGGGAGTGCCACATGCTCGACCGCCTCACCAGTTCTATCGACTTCCAGGGTCAGGCCTTGAGCCTGCGCGCCGAGCGGCAGCGCCTGATCGCCAGCAATATCGCGAACGCCGACACGCCGGGCTATGTGTCACGCGACATGAACTTCGCGCAGGCACTGAAGGATGCGACCGGCTCGCAGGCGCTTCGGGTCGGCACCACCGGGCGGCTCGACACCACCCAGACCGGACACATCGCCGGCAGCGGTGCGATGCCGGGTCAGGCCAACCTGCAGTACTCGAGCGTCAGCCAGACCAGCCTCGACAACAACAGCGTCGACATGGACCGCGAGCGGGCCAGCTTCGTCGACAACGCGGTGAAGTACGAGGCCACGCTGCGCTTCATCAACGGCAACGTCCGCACGATGCTCGACGCCATCAAGGGGCAATCATGATGAATCGAAGGTCGATGGTTGAACCGCGGGCTGCGTTCCCCTCGGGGGATCGGTTGACGTACTCGTCGGAAGAGGGGTTGTCATGAGCATGATGAACATCTTCAACGTCGCGGGCAGTGCGGTCAGTGCGCAGAGCCAGCGGCTCAACGTCGTGGCTTCGAACCTCGCGAATGCCGATACCGTCGCCGGTCCCGACGGCAGTGCCTACAAGGCGCGCCAGGTGACGTTCCAGACCCAGCTGATGGGCACGATGGGCGGCGATGCCGCGACCGCCGGTGTCACGGTCAGCAACATCAGCGAAGACCAGACGCCGGGCCGCCGTGTCCACGACCCCAAGCACCCGTCGGCCGATGCAGAGGGCTACGTGACTTACAGCAACGTCAACGCGGTCGAGGAGATGGTCAACATGATCTCGGCCTCGCGCTCGTACCAGAACAACGTCGAGGTCATGAACACGGCCAAGTCACTCCTGCTCAAGACCCTGCAGATGGGCAACTGAGCACCTCGCCGCCTACCAGGATCCATCCCATGGCCATCGATTTCACGACCCTCAACAAGACGTCGAGCAGCGGCGCGTCCGGCTCGTCGGCCACCGCCGCCGCCGACGAGGCCGGATCGGAAGACCGCTTCCTGAAGCTGCTGGTCACGCAGCTCCAGAACCAGGATCCGCTCAAGCCGATGGACAACGCGCAGATGACGTCCCAGATCGCCCAGATCAACACCGTCAAGGGCATAGAGAAGCTCAACACCTCGGTCGAGGGCCTGTCGGGCCAGTTCGCCCAGATGCAGGCGCTGCAGGGCGCTTCGCTGGTCGGCCGCGACGTCGTCGTGCCGGGCAACGTGCTCGACATCGCCGATGGCGTCGGGCAGGGCGGCTTCGAGCTGACCGGCGCCGTCGATGCGGTGCAGGTCGAGGTGCTTTCTCCGGCCGGTGCGGTGATCGACACCTTCGGGCTCGGCGCCCTCGGCAGCGGAATGCACAGCTTCGACTGGCCCACGACCACCGCCACGAACGACAGCGGCCTGCGCTTTCGCGTGACCGCTTCCAACGGCACCGTCAAGTCGACGCCCACCCTGCTCATGCGCGACCGCGTCAACGCGGTCACCACCGCAGGCAACACGCTGAACCTCGAGTTGCAGAACTCCGGCAGCGTGCCCTACAGCAGCGTCAAGGCGCTGAACTGATTCACTTCTTTTCCGACCCAACATCCCCCCCGCTTCTCTAAGGAAACAGCATGAGCTTCCAGCAAGGTCTCTCCGGTCTGAGCGCCACCAGCAAGAACCTCGAGGTCATCGGCAACAACATTGCCAACGCGAGCACCTTTGGAGCCAAGGCGGCGCGGGCGGAGTTCGGCGACATGTATGCCACCGCGATCGGCGGGGCCGGCTCCACCGGCGCCGGCATCGGCGTCAACCTGCTGACCGTGGCGCAGCAGTTCACGCAGGGCAACATCACCACGACGGGCAACCCGATGGATCTTTCGATCAACGGGCGGGGCTTCTTCCAGGTGGCCAGCCAGAGCGGCGAGACCCTCTACAGCCGCAACGGTCAGTTCAAGCTCGACCGCGAGGGCTATGTGGTCAACAACACCGGCGACAAGCTGCTGGCCCAGGGCTGGGACGAGGCGGCGGGTCGGGCGGCAGGCGATGCGGCTCCCATCCGGCTGCAGAGCGGTCTGGGTGACCCGGTCGCCACCGGCGCCGGCAGCGATCCCGCGCTGCGCGGCGTGAGGCTCGCGATCAACCTCGATGCACGCAAGGACGTGCCGACGCCAGCCATGTCGTTCACGCAGCCCGACAGCTACAACTTCTCGACGTCGCAGACGCTTTACGACAGTCAGGGCGCGCCGCTGACGATGAACTACTACTTCCGCAAGACGGCCGCTAATGCGTGGGACGTCTACGCCTCCATCAATGGGCAGGCTTTCGACGGCCCGGCGCCCGCAACCGGCCTCGTGACGGCGATGACCTTCGACGCCGAAGGCAAGCTGACGGCACCGCTGGTTGCCCCGACCATCGACATCATCGACCCGCGTGCGGCGCCCCTGGCGACGCCGCTGTTCGCTGCGCTGCCGATCAACCTCGACGGCAGCAGCCAGTACGCGGCAGGATTCAGCATCTCCGAACTCAAGCAGGATGGCTTCTCATCCGGCGAACTGACGGGCATCACCTTCGACGGGTCCGGCGTCGTCAAGGCCAGCTATTCCAATGGCCGCTCCTCGAACCTGGCGCAGCTGCAACTGGTCGATTTCACCAACCTGCAGGGCCTGCAGCCCCTGGGCGCCAACCTGTGGAAGTCCACCTATGCGTCCGGCGATCCGACCGGCGGCGGTGCTCCGGGCAGCAGCACCTACGGAGCGTTGCAGGCGGGCGCGCTGGAGGAGTCCAACGTCGACCTGACCGGCGAGCTGGTCAACCTGATCACGGCGCAGCGCATGTACCAGGCCAACGCGCAGACCATCTCGACGCAGAGCGAGGTCCTGCGGACCTTGACCAGCCTGCGCTGATCGTTGCCGAGCCACTGACCCTGAACCCCGTCTGAGAGGAGCAGCCGATGGATCGCATGATCTACCTGTCGATGTCCGGTGCGAAGGCGATGATGCAGCGCCAGGACACGCTGGCGCACAACCTCGCGAACGTGTCGACGCCCGGCTTCCGCGCCGAGCTGCAGGCTTTCCGGGCGGTTCCGGTCCAGGGCAGCGGTGCGAGCACCCGCGTCTACGCGCTCGAATCGACGCCGGGCTACGACGCCTCGCCGGGTCCGGTGACTGCCACCGGTCGCAACCTCGATGTGGCCGTCAAGGGCAATGCCTGGCTGGCGGTTCAGGGGCTCGACGGCACCGAGGCTTACACCCGTGGCGGATCGCTCGAACTGTCCGCCGACGGCACGCTGACCACCCGCAACGGCCTCACCGTGCTCGGTGATGGCGGTCCGATCCAGGTTCCGCAGAACAGCGAAGTCGCCATCGGCGAGGACGGCACGATCAGCGCGCGCGCGGGCAACACGCCGCCGACGGTGGTCGGCCGACTGAAGCTGGTGACCTCCGAGGCTCCGCTCATTCGCGGCGAGGACGGGTTGTTCCGGGCCGCCGACGGTGATCTGCCCGCCGATGCGACTGCCCGCGTGCAGGACGGGGCGCTGGAAGGCTCGAACGTCAGCTCGGTCGAGACCATGGTGGCCATGATCAGCGCCGCCCGTCAGTTCGAAGCCCAGATGAAGATGATGCAGACCGCCAAGGACGATGAGTCCGCCGCGGCGCAATTGCTGTCGATGAGTTGATGGGCTCGACCCCGCACGACGCCCCGACAGTTTGAAACCGCCTGAACCAGGACCCTCGCCATGATGCGTTCTCTGTGGATATCGAAGACAGGGATGGAAGCCCAGCAAACCCAGCTGGACACCATCTCGCACAACCTCGCCAACGTCTCGACCAACGGCTACAAGAAGTCGCATGCGGTGTTCGAGGACCTGATGTACCAGAACATGCGCCAGGCTGGCGCCAACAGCACCGAGCAGACCACGCTGCCGACCGGCTTGCAGCTCGGACTGGGCACCCGCGCGGTGGCCACCTCGCGCAGCTTCGCGCAGGGCAACCTGCAGCAGACGACCAATCCGCTGGACGTGGCGGTGCGGGGCAACGGCTTCTTCGAGGTGCAGATGCCCGACGGCACCACCGGCTACACCCGCGACGGCTCGTTCCAGGTCAGCTCGACCGGTCAGCTGGTGACGAACAACGGATACACCGTCAGTCCGGGCATCACGATCCCGACGACGGCACAGAGCATCACCATCGGCAGCGACGGAACGGTCAGCGTGGCGCTGCCCGGACAGGCGCTGCCGCAGACGGTGGGTCAGCTGCAACTGGCCAACTTCATCAATCCGGCCGGTCTGGAGCCCAAGGGACAGAACCTGTTCGCCGAAACCGCCTCGTCGGGCACGGCGACCACCGGAGCGCCTGGCGCCAACGGGCTCGGTGCGCTGCAGCAGGGCTTTGTCGAGACCTCCAACGTCAACGTGGTCGAGGAACTGGTTTCGATGATCCAGACCCAGCGCGCCTACGAGCTGAACTCCAAGGCGATCACGACCTCGGACGAGATGCTGCAGAAACTGGGGCAGCTGTGAACGTCCTGCTTGCAACTCATTTCCTGCAGCCATCGGCGCTGGCGCGTCGGGTGCTTGCCGGCCTCGGCCGCATCGGCCTGTGCCTAGGCATCGTCGCTCTCACCGGCTGCGAGATCATGCGACCGAAGGTCGATGTGGCGGTGCCGACGAGTGCGACACCGGTCGCGGTCGCGGCACCGGCAGTCAACAACGGGGCAATCTTCCAGGCTGCCCAGTACCGGCCGCTGTTCGAGGATCACCGTGCCCGGCTGGTGGGCGACACGCTGACGGTGCAGATCGTCGAGAAGGTCTCGGCCACGCAGAAGAGCACCAGCACGATCGACAAGACCGGCAAGGTGAGCTCCAGCCTGACTGCAGCGCCTTTCCTGCCGCCACGCCTGTTCAGTCGCGCCGGGGCCACCGGCGACTCGAGCAACACCTTCGAGGGCAAGGGCAGCACCGAGAACACCAACGATTTCTCCGGGGTGATCACCGCCACCGTGACCGGCGTGCTTCCGAACGGCCACCTGCTGGTCTCCGGCGAGAAGCAGATCGGCGTCAACGAGAACGTCGACGTGCTGCGCTTCTCGGGCCAGGTCGATCCGCGTTCGATCCAGCCGGGCAATTCGGTGGCGTCTGCACAGATCGCCAACGTGCGCCTCGAGCACAGGGGGCGGGGTGCGCAGGCCGAAGCTCAGGTAATTGGCTGGTTGGCACGGTTCTTTTTAAGCGTTCTGCCGATTTAAGTCTGTCCAGAATCGGATGCAACAAGGGGTGCATCCGGACATGGACAGGACCGAAAGACTCGTAGGCAGGCTGCTCTGGCTCGGCATATTTGCCGCCAGCGCTGCAGTGTGGTGGCCCGCACCGGCAATGGCCGCACGCATCAAGGAAGTGGCATCGGTCCAGGGGGTGCGCAGCAACCCGCTGGTTGGCTACGGCCTCGTGGTCGGCCTCGACGGGACCGGCGACCAGACGACCTCGGCACCGTTCACCACGCAGAGCATCAACTCGCTGCTGCAGCAGCTCGGCGTCACCGTGCCGTCGGGCACCAACATGCAGCTGAAGAACGTGGCAGCTGTCATGGTCACCGCCCAGTTGCCGGCGTTCGCGCAGCCCGGGCAGACGATCGACGTCAATGTCTCCTCGCTGGCCAACGCCAAGAGCCTGCGCGGCGGCATGCTGATCGCGACCCCGCTGAAGGGCGCCGACGGCCAGATCTATGCGCTGGCGCAGGGCAGCCTGATCGTCGGCGGCGCCGGCGCTTCCGCCGGTGGATCCAAGGTGCAGATCAACCACCTCAGCGCCGGCCGCGTCCCCGAAGGGGCCACCGTCGAGCGCGCTGTACCGACCCCTCTGAACCAGGGTGACAGCCTGCAGCTCGATCTCAATGCCAGCGACTACAACACCGCCCGCGAAGTCGCGCGCGCCATCAACAACCGCATGGGCGGCGCCATCGCCCAGGCTGTCGACGGCCGCCGCGTGCACGTGCGCATGCCCGAGTCGCCGGATGCGCGGGTCTCGTTCATGGCGGAGATCGAGAACCTCAACGTCGACCTGGCCAGTCCGGCTGCCCGGGTCATCATCAATGCACGCACCGGCTCGGTGGTGGTGAACGAGGCGGTCACGCTTTCGGCCTGCGCGGTCGCGCACGGCAACCTGTCGGTCACGATCAACAGCACGCCGCTGGTCAGCCAGCCCAACCCGCTGTCGCAGGGCCAGACGGTGCAGGCCGAGAAGAACGACATCACGATCCGCCAGGAGCCGGGATCGCTGATCCAGTTGCCGGCCGGCACCAAGCTGGCCGACGTGGTGAAGGCGCTGAACTCGCTGGGAGCGACGCCTCAGGACCTGCTCGCGATCCTGCAGGCGATCAAGTCGGCCGGCGCGCTGAATGCCGAACTGGAGGTGATCTGATGTCGCTTTCCTCGCCATCGTCCCTGTCCTCGATGCTCGGCGGATCGGCGAGCGCGACCGGCGCAGGCACCGCCTCCGCGGCGATCGACACGCGCGCCCTCGCGGCGTTGCGCAATTCCGCTTCTCGCGACCCGAAGGCTGCAATCAGGGAGACCGCGAAGCAGTTCGAGACGATGTTCATGCAGCAGCTGATGAAGGGCATGCGCGAGGCGCAGGCTGCGATGTCGTCGGGGCTGATGGAGAACTCGGCCACGAAGCTCGGCACGGAAATGCTCGACTCCGAATACGCCAAGCAGATGAGCGGTGCGCCTGGCGGCCTGGCCGACGTGATCGCGAGGCAGCTCGAGCGGCAGATGGTCGGCTCGACCCCGGCCGACACGGCAGGCTCCGCGTCGCGCGTCTCGCCGGCGCCGGCGGCCGGTGTGCCGCAGTCATCGCTCGGCCCGACGCCCGGCACCCGCCAGGTCGACTTCGTTCAGCGACACACCGATGCCGCGCGTGCTGCCGAGGCACAGACGGGCATACCCGCCGGTTACATGGTGGCGCAGGCGGCTCACGAATCCGGGTGGGGCCGGCGCGAGATCCGCAACGCGGACGGGACGAGTTCGTTCAACGTGTTCGGCATCAAGGCGGGCTCCGGCTGGAGCGGTCCGGTGGCCGAGGTCACCACGACCGAATATGTCAACGGCGCGCCACGCAAGATGACCGCGAAATTCCGCTCGTACGAGTCCTATGAGGCGGCGTTCAACGACTACGCCCAGCTGATGAAGGACAGCCCGCGCTACAGCCAGGTGATGGCACAGGCCAGCACCGGCACGGTCTCTGCCGCGGGTTTCGCGCAGGGCCTGCAGAAGGCGGGCTACGCCACCGATCCGGCCTACGCCGACAAGTTGACCCGCGTCATCAACACCACGCTGCGCCTGCAGCGTGTGATGACGACCTGAAGATCCGAAGGACTGCAGCACCATGGGAACCGGAGCACTGTCGTCGCTGGGCGTGCGGGCACTTGCCGCAAGCTACTCCCAGTTGCAGACCACGGGCCACAACATATCCAACGCCAACACGCCGGGATATTCGCGGCAGGAGGCCCAGTTGCAGACTGCCGGCGGGCAGTTCACCGGCGCCGGATTCTTCGGACGCGGCGTCGACGTGACGACGGTCGCGCGGGCACACGACGATTTCCTGACGCGCGAGGCCGCACTGTCGAAGGCGCAGGCGTCCTTCGACACCGCGCGAAGCGAGCAACTGCAGCGGCTGGAGAAGGTCTTCACCACCGGCGAGACCGGCCTGGGATACACCGCGGCGCAGTTCTTCAGTGCATTCGCGGACATTGCAAACAAACCGCAGGACGAGTCTGCGCGCCAGGTCGCGCTGTCGCAGGCGGGGCAGCTGGCGTCGCGCTTCAATGCCGCCGCCGAACAGCTCGACGACCTGCAGGCCGGCATCACCGCGGATCTGAAGGCCTCGGTGGCCCAGGTCAACGTGCTCTCGCAACGCATCGCCACGCTGAACCAGCGCATCTCCGATGCACGTGGGCTCGGCCAGCCGCCCAACGACCTGCTCGACCAGCGCGAACTCGCGATCAGCGAGCTCAGCGAGTTCGTGCAGGTGACCACCATCGAGGCGGAGGACGGCAGTCTCTCGGTCTTCATGGGTGGCGGTCAGGCCATCGTGCTCGGTGCGCAGACGACCTCCCTTGCCGCGATGACCGACCCGTACGACGTGTCCCGCGTGGCGATCGGCATCAGCGGTCCGGGCGGCGATCAGCAGCTGCCGAATTCACTGCTGCAAGGCGGCTCGATCTCCGGTTTGATCGCCTTCCAGACCAGGGATCTGACCGACGCGCGCAACCTGCTCGGCCAGCTGGCACTGGCAATCGGCCAGCAGGCCAACGATCAGCAGGCCCGAGGTCTCGATCTGCTGAACCAGCCCGGCGCGGCGATGTTCCGCTTCGGCGCGGCCTCCGGCCTGCCGGTGCTGGCCGGTCGGGCATCCTCGGCCAACACCGGAACCGGCACCGTCTCGATGACGCTGCAGTCGCCGGCCACGCTCGATGCGGCACAGGTCAGCAGCGTCCAGGCCAGCGATTACGAACTGCGTGCCGACGGCCTGGGCGGCTTCCAGCTTTTCCGTCTCAACGGCGGGGCCGTCGATCCGCAGTACGCGCCGCGTGCGGTCGCCAACGGAGATCTGGTCGATGGATTCCTGATCAGCATCGGTGGAGCTGCAGCCGCGGGCGACCGATTCCTGCTGCAGCCGGCGGCCAGCGCGGCGCGCGACATCCATGTCGACATCAGCAACCCGAAGCTCATCGCCGCCGCGTCTCCGCTCAGCGCGACATTGGCGGTGGGTAACCTGGGAACCGGATCGGTGACCTCGCTGGTCGCCGACAGCGCCACGGCCGGGACCAATCCCAATCTTCCGGCGACGCTGAGCTTCCAGGCCACCGCGATCCCGGGTCAGTTCGCCTACACCTGGCAGGACGGCACAGGCACCAGCGCCCCCGTGGTGTGGCAGCCGGGCCAGGCCATCGATTACCCCGGCAGCACGCCGACGGACGGCTTCACGATCACGATCACCGGTGTGCCCGCCGCCGGAGACAGCTTCGCCATCCAGCGCAACACCTATCCGCTGGCCGACAACAGGAATGCCAACGCCATGCTGTCGCTGCGCGACGCTCCGCTGGTCGGCGCGATCTGGAGCGGTGCCAGCCTGCAACCCGGCACCGACGTGACCGACGCGTACGCGAACATCCTCGGCAACATCGGGGTGCGTGTGCAAAGCGCCAGGGCTGCAGCCGAGCTGTCGACCGCGGTGGCTGACGATGCGGAACTCAGCCGCTCGAGCCGTTCGGGCGTCAACCTCGACGAGGAAGCCGCGCGACTGATCCAGTACCAGCAGTCGTACCAGGCGGCGGCCAAGATGCTGCAGGTCGCTCAGTCGATCTTCGAGACGCTGCTGCAGACCGCCCGGTGAGCCGGAATCCGACGCTTTCCCAGACTGAGACACCGACATGCGAATCAGCACCGCCAACCAGTACGACGCGACGATCGACAACATCCAGCGTCGCCAGCTCGGCATGAGCGAGGCGCAGACGCGGCTCACCAGCGGCAAGCGGGTCCTGCGGGCCAGCGACGACCCGGCCGCCGCGGCGCGTGCCGAACGTGCGCTGGCGACCGAGCTGAGAAGCACGACATCGCAGCGCAGCGCCGAGGCCAGCCGCGTGCTCGCCAGCCAGTCGGAAAGCGCGCTGGGCGATGCGCAGGAATTGCTGCAGCAGGCCCGCGAGGCGATGGTCGCCGCGGGCAACGCCAGCTACACCGACGCGGAACGCGGGATCCAGGCCGACAAGCTCAAGGGCTTGCGCGAGGCGCTGCTGGCGGTGGCCAATCGCTCGGACGGCTCGGGCAGCTTCCTCTTCGGCGGCCAGGGATCCAATCAGCCGCCCTTCATCGACAGTCCGGCACCTGCCGGAGTGCAGTTCGCCGGGGTCGCCGGACAGACCATGACCGATGCGGACACCTCGCTGCCCCTCACGTTCGACGGGCCGGGGGCCTGGCTGACCGCGCGCACCGGCAACGGCGTGTTCCTGACCCGTTCGGCCGGCAACAGCGTCACTGGCCAGCCGGTGACCGGTGCCGTGATCGATTCCGGCAGCGTGAACGACCCGTCGGCGCTGTTCCCGGTGGCCGATACCGGTTACCGCGTCAAGTTCACCAGCGCCACCACGTACGACATCGAGAGCTTCCCGCTGGCCACGCCCGCCGTCGTGACGCCTGTCACCAACGGCACCTACATGGACGGCCGCTCGATCGACCTCAACGGCATGAGCTTCACGATCACCGGGACGCCAGCCACGGGCGACCAGTTCGAGATGACGCCATCGACGCCGTCGCTGAGCGTGTTCGATGTGCTCGACGACGCGGTCGCCAACCTGAGGACGACCGGGCGCACCGGTGCGCAGATCGCCCAGGCCACCAGCGACGGCCTGCGCGACGTCGATGCCTCGATGGGCAACCTGCGCACGGCGAGATCGGCCGCCGGCGAAGTGCTGAACCGCATAGACACCGCGTTCGAGCGGCTGGCAACGCAGAAGCTCAATGCCCAGACCGAGCGGTCGAATGCCGAGGACCTGGACCTGGTCGAAGCGATCTCCGATTTCAACAACAAGCAGACCGGCTACGATGCTGCACTGAAATCGTATTCGCTGGTCCAGAAGCTGTCGCTGTTCCAGTACCTCAATCCGTGACCGCCGCCGCCGGCTCTGCGCGGGCCGGTCGTTCCACTGCGTAGGAGTTGTTGTGTCGGACGAGATCCTGGGTCAGGTGGCGCTGGGCTATTCGGCGTTCATCGATCGCAACCGGGCAGTCACCGCGACGCGCCTGACCGTCTTCCCGCTGAAGCCCGATCTGGTGCTCGACGCGGCGCAGCTGCTGCAAGCCGTCGGTTCGGTGTGGCCCCCCGAAGGCGGGCGGGTGTCCTTGAATGTCACCAGCGAGAGCCTGCTCCAGGATCTGCTGCGCACGACTCCGTCGCACAACCTGATGGTCGAGGTGCCGGCGTTCATGGCAGCCGACCCGGCGAACACCGAATCCATCGTCGCGCTGCACGCCCACGGCACGACCCTGATGCTCAAGGGACGCCCGCTCAAGGAACTGCCGCGCGAGGTGTTGCCCTGCTTCAAGCAGGCCATCATCGATCTGGCCGACGATCGCCGCATCGGGCCGGCCGGAACCGCACCCGCAGGCGTGACGCGCAGCATTCCGCACGTGCTTTCCGGCATTCATTCCGTGGCCGACATGGAAGGCGCATTCGAACGCGGAGCCGTTGCCGTCCTGGGCTGGCCGATCGGCGATGAAATCAGCGAGCGACCGAAGGGTTCGCGCGAGAAGTCTGCGCCGATCGACTTGCAGACCGTCGTCGAACTGATGAGCCAGGTCGACCGCGAGGAGCCGGTGGAAAAGCTGGAGAACACGCTCAAGCGGGATCCGTCGCTGGGCTTCAAGGTCCTTCGATACATCAATTCGCCGGCCTTCGGCCTGTCGGTCGAGATCAGCTCCTTCAGCCACGCGGTGATGCTGCTCGGATACCAGCGGCTCAAGCGCTGGCTGGCGCTGCTGCTGGCCACTGCAAGCAAGGAACCGAACATGAAGGCGGCGATGTTCGCCTCCGTGCGTCGTGGGCTGCTGATGGAGGAACTGGCGCGCCACATCGGCGACCAGGAAATGCGCAACGAGTTGTTCATCTGCGGCGTGTTCTCGCTGCTGGACCGCCTGTTCCAGCAGCCGCTGGCCGAACTGCTGCGAACGGTGCCGGTGCCCCAGCGGGTGCACGAGACGCTGATCGATGGCACCGGACCGTATGCGCCTTACTTCCGGCTGGTCCAGGCGATCGAGGCCGAATCGCTGTACGACTTCCGCGAGTGCGCGGAGGCCCTGATGATGGACGTGCGCGAGATCAACCGTGCCGAACTTCGTGCACTGGCATCGGCAGCGGATCTCGACTGAGATGCCTTGAAGCATGCTGTTGCGCCGGCCCGTCCGGCGCAAGATAGATTCGCCGACATGACTCCGGAAACCGCGACGTGGTGACCTCGATGGATGGCAGCGCCAACCTGCAGTCGCTGCAACAGTTCTTCGATCACCTCTCCGATGGGGTGCTGCTGTTCGACCGGCGTGCCCTGGTGATCTTTGCCAACACCGCCGCGCTGCGCCGGCTGCCCGGCGTCGTCGACAGATCGCTCGCGCAGTGGGAGCCCGCCTTGGGTGCGCCCCTGGTCGAATGGCTGCGCCAGGCGATCGCCGGGTCGCCCGGTGCGATGCGCATGCCGGGTCAGGCCGCGGCTCGATCGGCGGTGGCGGCGCGTCGTCTCGCCTCGCAGGCGCCGCCGCCGGCCCTCCTCGCAGACGGGCAGGTGGCCGACGCGGCCTGGCAGGCCCTGGGCACGGGCCTGTATGCGTTGCGTTTGCACTGGCGAGACGGCCGCGCACGCGCCGCCGGTGACCCGGGCGCCGGGCCATCGGCACGTGATCAGCCGCAGCGCGCCGATCACGCGCAGCCGCCGGTCGCTGCGCTACCGCCGACGATCGCCGGTCCGGTGATCGCCGAGCTGATGCAGGTGCTCTGGAACTCGCCGTTTCCCGCGATGCTGCAGGACAGCCGGATGCGCATCGTCGATGTGAATCAGGCGTTCGTGGCGTTCTGCGGGTACCCGCGTGAGCAACTCGTCGGCAGCGACCCGATTGCCCTCGAACCCGAGGAGGATCGGTCCAGCAGTCTCGAATTGCGCGAGCGCTGGCAGGACCCTTCGAGGCGAGATGCCGAACCCGCGCTGGTCAGCCGTCGCATCGTTGCAGCCGACGGCCGCGAGCGCTGGTTCCGGGCGACGCGCAGCGCGCTGACGGACGAGAACGGCCGCGTCTTCAAGATGTCGGTCCTGCAGGACAGCACCGCCGAGCACGTTGCTCGCGAGCGGGCCGATCGCTCGGCCCGCGAGATCGACGACTGGTTCGACCTGAGCCCGATCGGCATGGTGCTGTTCGACGAAGCGGGCCTGCTGGTGCGAACCAACCCGGCCTTCGATGCACTGGCTGGGGTGGTTCCGACGGAATTGTCCGAGGCTTCGCCGGAACTTCGCCAGCTGTTGGGATGGACAGATCAGGGGCCGTCGCCCGCGCTGGAGCCGTCTGCCCATCCCGTGGTTGCCCACGGCTGGCTTCCGCAACCCCAGGGCGGGCTGCGGCGGTTGCGTTCGATCGTGCGGTGCTACACCACGCCGGGTGGTGCGCGGCGCCACATGGCGATCCTCGAAGACCGCAGCGCGGAGGAAGAGCGCGACCTGGCCCAGATGCAGATCGGTGCGCTGATGGACACCGCCGGCGTCGGCCTCGCCACGTTCCAGGAAACCTCCGGCTGGGTTCGACAGCGGCAGCTGCCGGCGGCAGAGGAACGTTCCGACGAGGCCTCGGTGCCGACATCGGCGGCACTGCAATCGATCAGTCGCGACATCGTGGCCGAAGAATCGATGGCGGAGTACGACACGCTGCAGCAGGCCCTGCGTACGGCGCAGCGTGCCGAGGTGCGTTACGCGATCCGCCACCCGCAACTCGGCCTGCGCTGGCTGCTGACCCGGGTCGAGCCCGCCACGCTGGCTTCCGGCAAGCGCACCACCTCGGTGGTGACGCTGGACATCACCGAGCAGCACCAGACCCAGCAGCGCAGCGAGCAATTGCTGCGCGAGCTCACCACCATCCTCGAGAGCACCTCGGCCGGCATCGCCTACATCCGCGGCGACGTGCTGGTGCGCTGCAATCGTCGGTTCGAGGCGATGCTCGGTCTGCCTTCGCTCGGCATCGCCGGCAGCGGCATCCAGGAACTGTTCGGCAGTTCGCCGCAGGGGCAGCGCATTGCTGGCGAGACGCTGCAGGCGCTTTCCGCCGGCCTGATCTTCGAGACCGAGTTCTCGATGGAGCCCGCCGCCGCCTCGGCAGGCGGTGCGCCGGTCAACGGCAGCCACACGCCGGGGCCGACCCGCTGGTATGCGCTGTCGGTGCGACGCACCGGCCCGGTGTCTGAACAGATCGAGGCGATCGCGGTGCTGTCCGACATCACGCGGCTGAAGGCTCAACAGGTCGAGCTGGAGCAGCTCGCGCGTGACCGCGAACTGATGTTCAGCCTGTCGGAGGTGGGCATCGCGTTCCTCCGCGAGGGTGTGCTGCAGCGTGTCAACGATGCGCTCGCGCAGCTTGCGGGGTATCCGGCTGCCGAACTGCAGGGTCTGGCGCTGAGTTCGCTGTTCGCCGACGCCGATGAGCACGAGCGCCTGTCGGCACAGGAGCAGAACGCGCTGCTCCAGCACGGCCGCTGGATCGGCGAGCGACAGCTGCACCAGCGCGACGGGCGGGTCGTGTGGGTTCAGGTGAGCACGCGGCTGGTCGGAGACGACCCGTCGGGCGGCGTCATCGCGTCGTTCGTCAACGTCGATGCGCGGCATCGTGCCGAGCACGCCGTGGCGTTGCAGGCGAACCGCACACGAGCCATCCTGGATTCGGTGCTGGTCGGCATCGTCACGGTCGGCCCGCGCGGCATCGAGTGGATGAACCGCTCGGCCCGCCGCATGTTCGGCGCGGATCTGGGCGACTTCATCGACCAGCCCATCAGCACGGTGGCGACGCCCGAACCCGATCATCCGTTCCGGCGCACCCAGTACCTCGAGGACCTGATCGAGGGCGAGGCCGAGACTTTCGAATGCCGCGTCAAGGCGCGCGACGGGCGCGAGTTCTGGGTGGTCGGCAACGCGGTCGTCACCGGTCGCGAATCGCGCGGACGCCAGCTCACCTATGCCTTGCTCGACATCGAGCAGCGCCGCCGGGCAGAGGCCCGCATCGAGGAGGCGCAGGCCTCGCTGCAGCGCATCATCGAAGCCGCGCCAATGGCGATCACGGTGCGCGACGCGCGCACGCTGCGCATCCTGCAGGCCAACGTGGTTGCGGCCCACAGCATCGACATGACGCCAGAGCAGATCGTCGGGCGTTCGCCCGAGGAGATGTTCGCACCCGATGACGCCGCACAGCGCCGCCTCGACATGGAGAGTGCGCTGCGCGCGAGCGTGGTCACGCAACGCGAGTACCGCTCGACCGAGCAGGGCGAGGCACGGGTGTGGGATGCCCGCTACCTGCCGCTCGCCGCGCCGGGCCAGGCACCCGACCAGTTGCTGATGGTGGCCACCGACGTGACGGAACAGCGCGCGGCCGAGCAGGCCAAGTTCGATGCGGCCATCGCGCAGCGCGAAATGCTGGTCAAGGAGGTTCATCACCGCATCAAGAACAACCTGCAGGGCGTGGCCGGGCTGCTGCAGCAGATCGGTACCCGCAAGCCCGAGATGGCCGAGGCGATGTCCGAGGTGGTCGGGCAGGTGCAGGCGATCGCCCAGGTCTACGGGCTGCAGGTCGGCGCGGGCGGACCGTTGCATGTCACCGGTGTCGTCGAAGCGATCGCCGGCTCGGTGCAACGCACGTTCGGGCACCCCATCCGCTTCACCGTGCAGGGGGAACACGCGGACCAATGGGTGCTGCCCGAGGCGGAGTCGATTCCGATCGCGCTGACCCTCAATGAATTGCTGACCAACGCGATCAAGCACAGCCTGAAGCAGCATCGCGAGGCGAAACCCGCTCGCGACAGCGCGGTGCCTGCGGTCGAGTGCACTCTGTTCTGCGAGGACACCGGCGTGCGCATCGTGATCCGCAACCGTGCAAGCCTGCCCGACGGGTTCAACCTGTCGCGCGTTCCGGGTGGCGTGTCGGGCCTGGGTCTGGTCCGGGCCCTGCTGCCCAGGCGTTGCGCGAAGCTGACCATCGAGCCGGACACGGATGGAGAGGACGTCGTTGCCACCGTGTCGATCGGCGCGCCTGGGGTCGTGTTCGCCGGGCGCCTCGCGGCAGACGTGCCGGCACGCTGACCGCGATCCCCGCCTGCAGGAGGGGTCGGGCCGGCGTCTGGCTGTTCACCGGAAGGGCTTTCGGACAGAATCCACACCTCTGACGAAGGTGCCGATCGCGGCGCCGTGGTCACCGAGATCTCTTACAGGCAAGCCGGCTCAGCAGGAACCAACAGGTGTCAATCGTCCAGGAACAGCGGGGTCACAACGGCAAGATCCTTGTCGTGGACGACGATCGTCTGGTGCTCGCCACGCTGGCGCATGGCCTGACCGAAGCGGGCTACGAGGTGATCGACGCGGACAACGGCGACGACGCCATCCTGTTGGCGCGGGAGCACCGTCCCGATCTCGCGTTGCTCGACATCCGCATGGAAGGCATGAGCGGATTCGACGTCGCTGCCTACCTGCGTGAGTACTGCAAGATGCCCTTCATGTTCCTGTCGGCGTTTTCGGACGATGACACGGTGCGGCAGGTGCACGAACTGGGTGCCGTCGACTACCTGGTGAAGCCGCTGGACATCGGGCACATCGTTCCGGCGGTTCAGGCCGTGTTCGCCCGGCTTCGAGCGACTTCGGGTGCCGCGGTGTCCGTCGAAGCACCGAAGCTGCAGCCCTCGGCGCCCTTGACCGACGCATTGAAACCGGTCGAGGCGATGGCGGTCGGCGTGCTGATGCATCGGTTCTCGCTCACCCGAGCCGCAGCCCTCGAGCGGCTGCAGCGCATGTCCACGTCGAACGGTCGCACGACGGCTGACGAATCCGAACGCGTGCTTCAGGCCGTCGAACTGCTGTCCGGCTCGGCAGACCACTGAGCTCGCGCATCCCGGTGCCATCGCGGGCATGCCGCGTCTGGTCCCGGCTCTACGGATTTCCCAGCGAGAAGTGGAAGCTCGCGCCCTGACCCACCTCGGACTCGGCCCACACCTCGCCGCCATGCTTCTGCACGATGCGGCGCACGGAGGCCAGACCCACGCCGGTGCCCTGGAATTCGGTGGCGCTGTGCAGGCGCTGAAACACGCCGAACAAGCGGTCGGCGTATCGCATGTCGAACCCGGCTCCGTTGTCCCGTACCGTGAAGCTCGGCGTGGTGGAGTCGGTGCAGCGTTCGAACCACACCTCCGGTTCGGCGCACTTGCCGGTGTACTTCCAGGCATTGCCGAGCAGGTTTTCCAGCACCACCCTCAACAGGGTTGGATCGCCGTGGACCTGCATCCCCGGGTCGATGTGCATCTTGACCGCATGTTGCGGCCATTGCCGCCGCAGATCGTCCACCACGAAGCCGGCGAGTTGCGAGAGGTTGACCGGCTGTCGCGATACCGGCTTGGCCGACAACTGCGACAGCGCCAGCAAGGCGTCGATCATGCTGTTCATCCGGGCGGCGGCGCCCAGCACCCGGTCGAGGTGGTCATTGCCGACGCGGTCGAGCAGCCTCCCGTAGTCCTCCTTGACGATCTTCGTGAAGCCTTCGACCACCCGGATCGGGGCCCGCAGGTCATGGGACACCGTGTAGCTGAACGCCTCGGCATCCTGTTCGGCGGGTATCGCCAGCGGAGTCAGCGATGGCATGGCCAGCATGCCTTCGGTGGCATGGATTGCCGGTTCCGTGGCGGGTCGGCCCGCCGGTTGCGGCGCAGCGCAGGCGCCAGGTTGCTCGCGCACCGTGCCCACATGCCCGATGAAGCCGCCCTGCTCGTCGTACACCGGCAGCGCGCGCAGCAACCCAAGTCGCACGCCGGATTCGGAGGCACGAAGGGCGATCAGCACATCCTCGGCCGGCTGCTGGGCCTCCAGTCGCTGTCGCAGGGCGGCGTGTTCGGTGGCGCCGGTCTGTCCAGTCTTCGGATTGGCTGCGTTGAACAGTGACCACACGGGCTGCGGGTCGCTGCCCGGCGGGGCCAACGAGGGCGGCGCGACCGTGCCTGCCGGAGGAATGAGCGACACGAGGCGGTGCTGACTGTTGGTGCGCCATTGCCAGACATCGAGCAGGCGCGCTAGCGCAGCGCCCTGATTCTGTTGACGCCTCAGATCGGCAGCTTCCTCGCGGCACCTCTCTGCGCGGCGTTGCAGCGTGACAAGTCCCAGCAGCGCCAACACGACGAATCCGATGCCGAGCGCGAAACCCAGACCGCTGGTCATCGAAGAGGCGGCATGGCCAACTTCGGCCGATACCGTGCC
>JAGNWJ010000054.1:0-11514 GCA_017986065.1 Rhizobacter sp.
CTGTGGGGCGAGGCCCTGGACATCCACTGCCGGCTCGACGACTCGGCATCTCGCTTCCTGACAACGGCGGCTTCACGACTGGCATGGTCGGCGCGCAGTCACCACCGGGTGCTGCGCATGGCACGCACCGTGGCCGACCTGGCCGCCAGCGAGTCGATCCAGGTTGCACACCTGGCCGAAGCGATCCAGTACAGGCGCGTGCTGGCAGCGCGCTAGTCGCCGCTCGCCGGCTGCGAGGAACTACAGCAGCGCCGCGAGCGACCGCCGCACCTGTGCGGCATCCTGCGCCGTGCGCCGTGCCCAATCCTCGATCTGGTCTTCGCCCACCTTGCCGACGTTGAAATAGGTCGCGTCCGGATGGGCAATGTAGAAGCCGCTGACGCTGGCCGCCGGCGACATCGCCCAGCTCTCGGTCAGCGCCATGCCGATGTCCGCGCAGTTCAACGCCTCGAACATCGCACCCTTGACCGTGTGGTCGGGACAGGCCGGGTAGCCCGGAGCGGGACGGATGCCGCGGTACTTCTCGGCGATCAGCTCGGCAGGCGTCAGGGACTCATCGGCCGAATAACCCCAGAACTCGGTGCGCACACGCTGATGCATGCGCTCGGCGAAGGCCTCGGCCAGCCGATCGGCCAGCGCTTTCAGCATGATCGAGCTGTAGTCGTCGTGGTCGTCGAGGAACTGCTTTTCCTTCTTTTCAGCGCCGATGCCCGACGTCACTGCAAACAATCCGATGTGATCAGCCACGCCTGAATCTTTCGGCGCGACGTAGTCGGCAAGGCAGCGGTTCGGCCGCATCACGCCATCGACGACCGGCCGCACCGACTGCATCCGCAGCCCGCGCCAGGTGAACAGCACCTTGCTGCGGGTCTCGTCGGTGTAGATCTCGATGTCGTCGTCGCCCACCGTGTTGGCTGGATACAGGCCGATCACGCCATTGGCAGTCAGCCAGCGGCCGTCGATCAGGCGCTTGAGCAGGCGCTGTCCGTCGCTCAGCACGCGGCGCGCCGATTCGCCGACGATGTCGTCGGTCAGGATGGCCGGGTAGGCACCAGCCAGGTCCCAGGTCTGGAAGAAGGGGGCCCAGTCGATGAACTGGGCCAGCTCGGCCAGGTCGTAGTTGCGGAACACGCGGCGCCCGGTGAATTTCGGCTTCGGCGCAGCGTAGTTCACCCAATCGATGGGCACCTTGTTGGCGCGCGCCTCGGCCAGCGTGACCAGCGGCGTCGCCTTCCTGTTGGCGTGCTGCTCGCGCACCTTGTCGTAGTCGGACTTCAGCTCGGCGATGTAGGCAGCAGCCTTTTCGTCGCTGAGCAGGTCGCTGCACACGCCGACGCTGCGACTGGCATCGGGCACATAGACCACCGGGCCTTCGTAGTGCGGCGAGATCTTCACCGCGGTGTGCACCCGCGAGCAGGTGGCACCCCCGATGAGCAGCGGGATCTTCTTGACGCGGAAGTAGTCGTCGCGCTGCATCTCGGCCGCGACATGCTGCATCTCTTCGAGGCTCGGTGTGATCAGGCCCGACAGGCCGATGATGTCGGCGCCTTCGACCTTGGCACGCGCCAGGATGTCATGGCACGGCACCATCACGCCCATGTTCACGACCTCGAAGTTGTTGCACTGCAGGACCACTGTCACGATGTTCTTGCCGATGTCGTGCACGTCGCCCTTGACCGTGGCGATGATGATCTTGCCCTTGGCCTTCGCCTCGCCACCGGCTTCGACCAGCGCGAGCTTCTCGGCTTCGATGTAGGGCAGCAGGTGCGCGACCGCCTGCTTCATCACGCGGGCGCTCTTGACCACCTGCGGCAGGAACATCTTGCCCTGGCCGAACAGGTCGCCGACCACGTTCATGCCGGCCATCAGCGGACCCTCGATCACATGCAACGGCCGCCCGCCTTCGGCCAGCACGCGCTGGTAGACCTCTTCGGTGTCCTCGGCGATGAAGTCGTTGATGCCGTGCACCAGCGCATGGCTCAGGCGCTCGTCGACCGGCTTTGCACGCCAGGCGAACTTGGCGGAGTCGTCCTTGGCCGCCCCCTTGGCCGTCTCTGCCACCTCGATCAGCCGTTCGCCGGCATCGGGTCGACGGTTCAGCACCACGTCCTCGACCCGTTCGCGCAGCACTGGGTCGAGATCATCGTAGACGCCGACCATGCCGGCGTTGACGATGCCCATGTCCATGCCCGCCTGGATCGCGTGATACAGGAAAACCGTGTGGATCGCCTCGCGCACCGGCTCGTTGCCGCGGAAGCTGAAGCTGACGTTGCTGACGCCGCCACTGACCTTGGCGCCCGGCAGGTGCTGCTTGATCCACCGTGTCGCGTTGATGAAGTCGACCGCGTAGTTGTCATGCTCCTCGATGCCGGTAGCGATCGCGAAGATGTTCGGGTCGAAGATGATGTCCTCGGGCGGGAAGCCGACCTCGTCGACCAGGATGCGATAGGCGCGCTCGCAGATCTCGGTCTTGCGCTGGTAGGTGTCGGCCTGTCCCTTCTCGTCGAAGGCCATCACGACCGCAGCCGCGCCGTAGCGGCGCACCAGCTTGGCCTGATGCATGAACTGCTCGACGCCCTCCTTGAGCGAGATCGAGTTCACGATGCCCTTGCCCTGGATGCACTTCAGGCCGGCTTCGATCACGCTCCACTTCGAGCTGTCGATCATGATCGGCACGCGCGCGATCTCGGGCTCGCTGGCGATCAGGTTCAGGAAGCGCACCATCGCCGCCTGGCTGTCCAGCATGGCCTCGTCCATGTTGATGTCGATGATCTGGGCGCCGTTCTCGACCTGCTGGCGCGCCACGGACAGCGCCTGCTCGAAATCGCCGTTCAGGATCATGCGGGCGAAGGCCTTCGACCCGGTGACATTGGTGCGCTCGCCGATGTTGACGAACAGCGAGCCGTTGCCGATCAGCACCGGTTCGAGCCCGGACAGCTTCATCGGCTCGACGATGGAGGGAGGTGTGGACGGGACGGGGAACATGGCGGCAGTCTCGGCGTTCGGCGGAGTGTCAAATGTCACACGCCGCGCAGCCCACCGCGGCCCGTGAGGGTCGGGGGAGCGCCGTTGAAACCTCGCACTTTCGAGCCTGGCAACCCGTCGCCCATGGCGTTTTCAGGGGTTGTCGCAGCGCTCCTCGAAAGAAAAACGATTGTAGGCGCGCATGTTTTGTGCCGTGCAACAACTCAAGTCAGGTCATGGCACTCCGATATCCACTGCACGGAAGCTGTCCGTTCCCCATTCCTGCCCCATCGTCATGGCCGTTGTACCCATCTCCGCCAGTGCCATTCGCATCAACCAGCCGGTTCCGTTCGCCCTGCGCGATGCCGCAGGCTTGATGCTGGTTCCGCGCGGGGGCGTGGTTCCCAGCGAAAGTGTGCGCAAACAGCTCACGGAACGCGGCGTCTACATCGACATCAGCGACGCCGACGCCTTCAAGAAGGCTTTGGCGGGCAAGATGGATTCGATGGTGCGGGACAACGCACGGATCGGCCGCATTGCCCAGGCCGAGGCCGAGGTCGACCCAGACAGCGTGATGGACAACTTCGGTGTGCCCGAACGCGCCCGGCGCGGCGACACCAGTCTCACCTGGGACGGCCTCGTCATGAAGATGGCCGCCGCGTTGCGCGAACCGTCGGCTGAAGATTTCATCGACCGCATCGATCGCATCGACGAGGATCTGCTCTCGCTCATCTCGCGTGGTGCAGACGCGGCCCTGCTGTCGCTGATCTACAGCGCCACGACCGACAGCCAGAAGTACAGCGTTCGCCATGCGCTGCTCGTCACCACGATCGTCGAGCTGGCCGCCCGCCACCTGAACGGCTGGCCCAGGGAATGGAAGGCAACCCTACGCCGGGCTTCGCTGACCATGAACATCGCGATGACCAACCTGCAGGACCAGCTGGCGGTGCAGGACTCGGCGACAACGCCACAGCAGCGCGAGCTGATCGATAGCCACGCGGCACGCGGTGTCGCACAGCTTCGCGAGCTGGGCGTCGCAGACGAACTCTGGCTGCAGGCCGTCGAACACCACCACACCAGCCCGCCGGGCCCCCTCCAGGCCATGGAGCCCGGGTTGCAGATCGCACGGCTGATCAAGCGCGCCGACGTTTTTGCCGCACGCCTGAGCCCCCGCAAGACGCGCAAGGCCATGACGGCCACCGCAGCGGCCAAGGCCGCCTACCTCGACGAGAACCAGCAGCCTGACGAGGCCGGGGCCGCCATCATCAAGGCTGCAGGCATCTATCCACCCGGCTGCTTCGTGCGCCTGGCCGGAGGTGAAGTCGCCATCGTCCTCAAGCGCGGCCTGCGCGCCAGCATCCCGGTGGTGGCGTGCGTGGTCGGCATCAACGGCATACCGATGTCGAAACCAGCCGTGCGCGACACGCGGCACAAGGCCTACGAGATCACCGGCAGCGCCGCACCGCACGAAGTCAAGGTGCGCCTGAGCGTCGAGAGCCTGATCGAGCTCATGTGACGCGCGTCGGCACGCTGGCCGGCTTCAAGCCGCGGCGGTCGACTCCAGCAGGCTGCTGAACGGCCGCTCGTGCAGGCAGCGCGGGCGATAAGCACCGACACGCTGCGCGATCTGCGCGATGTGCGCAGGCGTGGTGCCGCAGCAGCCACCGGCGATGTTCAGGAAGCCGCTCTTCGCGAACTCCTCGACCAGCCGGCCGGTGATTTCCGGCGTTTCATCGAAACCGGTGTCGCTCATCGGATTCGGCAGACCGGCGTTCGGGTAGCAGCTGATGAACGTGTCTCCAGCGACCTTGGACAGCTCCTCGATGTAGGGACGCATCAGCGTCGCACCGAGCGCGCAGTTCAGTCCGATCGCCAGCGGCCGTGCGTGGCGCACGCTGTGCCAGAACGCGGTGACCGTCTGTCCCGACAGGATGCGCCCCGACGCGTCGGTGACCGTGCCGGAGATGATGACCGGCAGCCGTTCACCGGTCGACTCCATCAGCTCGTCCAGCGCGAAGATGGCGGCCTTGGCATTCAGGGTGTCGAAGATGGTCTCGACGAGGAACAGGTCGCAGCCGCCTTCCAGCAGGCCCGCCGCCTGCTCGAGGTACGAGTCCTTCAGCTCGTCGAAGCTGACGTTGCGCGCGGCCGGGTCGTTGACATCGGGGCTGATGCTCGCGGTGCGCGGCGTCGGACCCAGCGCGCCGGCGGCGAACCGGGGCTTGTCGGCGGTGCTGTAGCGATCGCAGGCCTCGCGCGCCAGCCTGGCGCCCACCACGTTCATCTCGCGCGCCACCGACGCGAGGCCGTAGTCGTCCTGGGCGATGCGCGTGGCGCCGAAGGTGTTGGTCTCGATGATGTCCGAGCCGGCCGCGAGGTACTGGTCGTGGATCTCGGAGATCACGTCCGGCCGCGTGAAAAGCAGCAACTCGTTGTTGCCCTTCAGATCCCTGGGATGGTCCTTGAAGCGCTCACCGCGGTAATCGGCTTCGCCGAGCTTGTAGCGCTGGATCATCGTGCCCATGGCGCCGTCGAGGATGACGATGCGCTGTCGCAGCAGGTCGGGCAACTGGGCGCCGCGGGTGTAGGGCTGGGTTTTCATGCCCCGATTCTAGGAACCGCCCTGCGAATCGATGCGACCGCGGCCCTCAGACCAGTTCGGCAGGCTGGGTTTCGAGGAACAGGGACGAACGGAAACTGATCGATCGCGGCCCGACGTCATCCATCGCCCACAAGGCGAGCGACTTCGCGGACATCGGCTTGGCGAACAGGTAGCCCTGCAGCTGGTCGCACCCGAACTCGCGCAGGATGCGGTTCTGGCCCTCGGTCTCGACCCCTTCGGCCACCACCTTCAGGTTCAGCGCCTTGGCGAGGTTGACCACCGCCGAGGCCACCTTGCGGGCGTCCTCGCTGGTCTCCAGGTCGAGCACGAAGCTGCGGTCGATCTTCAGTTCGCTGGCCGGCAGCTTGCGCAGGTAGGCCAGGCTCGAATGACCCGTTCCGAAATCGTCGATCGAGATGCTGACACCCAGCTGCGCCAGCTGCCCGAAGAACTTGATCGTGCCCTCGGCGTCCTGCATCGCCACCGACTCGGTGATCTCGCAGGTCAGCAGGCCCGGATTGACGTCGTGCTCGCGCAATGCGCGTGCGATGCGCTCGACCAGATCGGGCTGGCGCAGCTGGTGCACCGACAGGTTGATCGCGACTCTCATGCGCAGCCCGCCGTCCCGCCAGACGCGGATCTGCCGGCACACCTCGTCGATCAGCCAGTTGCCGAGCGAGCCGATCAACCCGAAGCGCTCGGCGATCGGAATGAAGACGCCCGGGCTGATCATGCCGAGCCGCGGATGCTGCCAGCGCATCAGCGCCTCGGCGCCGGTGATCTCGCCCGTCGGCGCGTGGATCTTGGGCTGATAGAACAGCTCGAGCTCGCCCTGGGCCAGTGCCCGGCGCAGGTCGCGCAGCAACTCGGTCTGCTCGCGCAGGCCGCTCACCATGCGCGCCTCGAAGAAGCAGTAGGTCGCACCCCCGCTGGACTTGGCAAATCGCATCGCCGCGTCTGCATGAGCCACCAGGGTCGAGACCGCGCCATGCTCGGGGTACATCACGATGCCGATCGACGCGGTCACCGTGGTTTCGCGTCCATCGATCGGGCAGGGCAGGCTCAGCGAGCCCAGCACCCGCGCCGCCAGATCGGACACCTGTTCGGTGGTCGGGTTGTCTGGCATCAGCAGCAGGAATTCGTCGGCGCCCAATCGCGCGACCATGTGCACCCGCGCCAGACTGCGCAGTCGCGCGGCGATCTCGCGCAGGACACGATCGCCCACACGATGACCCAGAGACTCGTTGATCGGCTTGAATCCATCGAGGTTGATCAGCATCAGCGCCAGCTGTCCCTGGTCGGCATCCGCCTGGCGCGCGGCCTGCGCCAGCGTGCCCTCGAAGATCTGGCGGTTGGGCAGCTCGGTCAATGGATCGCGCAGCGATTGCTGGCGCAGCTCGCCCTTCGCTCTCTGCAGGGACGCACGCAGGTGCGCCTCGATCTGCGACAGCACCAGCAACATCGACAGCAGCGCGGCCGAAACCACCTTCACCAGAACAGCCATGGTGTCTTCCGAAAGGAAGTCCTGCGTGACCACCGACACGTGCGGACTCTCGAGCCCCGCCGCGCCCATCACGACACCCTGGGAAATGACGATCGAGAGGCCCAGGACGAGTGCAGAGGCGGCCTGCCAGGCCAGCGCCCCCTCCCTGGCCCGAACGCGAATCTCTGCGAAGAGCCACAGCGCCGCCGCGCAGCCCGCGCTCGCCGCCACCAGCGCCATGCCCAGGCCCGGGAGCCGCCAGGCCGGGCCGGGCTGCAGCCACAGTGCCTCGACGAAGCAGATCTGAATGGCAACGATGCCCGCGGCAAGCAGCAAGGCACCGATCAGCGTGACAGACAGGCCGGACGACCGCCGGCACGCCACGGCCAGACCCAGCGCGCTGATGGCTCCGGCGCCGAGCCAGACGCCAAAGGCCGGTCCCGGGCGGTATTCGATGGCATACGGAAGCTGGAGTCGCTCGATGCCGATCACCTGGGCCGACCAGAGGCCGGTAGCCAGTGCCAGCGACGCGCCCAGCAGCCAGCCCCAACCCGCGAGGTCGAGCTTCGACTCGAGACGCCGGGCCAGGTCCAGGCAGACGAATGCCGCCAGGAATGCCAGCTTCCAGTCCAGCGCGAACAGCGACTGCACGAACAGTTCGATCATGCGGTGCTATCGGCGCCCGTCGGACGTCACTTGAGGGCGCAGCCGCCCCGCAGCACAGAAAAAGTCAGTGCATGAACCCGATGTGGCGCTGCTGACGCACCTCGGGCTTGACGCGGTGCTCCGCTTCCAGTTGCGACAGGAACTCGTCGGGCTCGAAGGCTTCTCCCAGCACGTCGATCTGGCGCTTGACCGAAGCGTAGTCGCCGGGCGCGAGCGATTCGAGCTCGCGCAGCCTCGCCTGCTGCTCGGCGGTGAGCCGCGCGGGGTCACCACCGAGCGCCTCGGCGACGAACATTCGCTCGCGCTGCTCGGCAGTCAGCGGCTTGAAGCGAACCTTGAATGTGAAGCGGCGCAGTGCCGCCTCATCGAGCTCGCCGAACAGGTTGGTGGTGCAGATGAAGACGCCGGCAAAGCGCTCCATGCCCTGCAGCATCTCGTTGACTTCGCTGATCTCGTAGTTGCGCTCCGCCATCCGCCGGCTGCGCAGGAAGCTGTCGGCCTCGTCGAGGAGAAGCACCGCCTGCTCGAGCTGCGCCTCCTCGAACATGCGCGCCATGTTCTGTTCGGTCTCGCCAACGAACTTGCTCATGATGTCCGACGCCTGCCGGACCAGCAGCGGGCGCTGCATCTGCTGCGCGATGTGCTCTGCCAACGCGGTCTTGCCGGTGCCGGGCGGGCCGTGGAAGCACAGCGTGCCGCAGGCCTTGCGACGCAGCGCCTCGACGATCTTCGGCACCTCGAAGCGCGACTCCGTGTTCACCAGGCCAAGGTCGTAGGAGGTGACCACGCTGCGCGGCGCACGCCCCTGCACGTCTGCACCGAGCGCCTTGTCGGCGTTGCCGATCTGTCGCTCGATCAGCGCCTCGAAGGCCACGCTGTGGGTACCGGGCTCGGCCGAGACTGCGTCCAGCAGTGCGTCGGCCGGGGTCGCCAGCCGGGCGAACTTGACGGCCGTACGCACCTGCGCCGGTGTCAGACCACGTCGTTCGGCCAGGCGGGCCACGAAGCCTGCAGAGACAGGCACGCCCGCCAGGGCACGCGTGACAAGCGCCTCGCGCGCTCCGGGCGGCGGGCTCTTCAGCTCGAGGTGGTACTGGAAGCGGCGCCGGAATGCCGGATCGATCTGCTCGATGCGGTTGGTCACCCAGATCACCGGCACCGGGTTGGTCTCCAGGATCTGGTTGACCCAGGCCTTGCCGCTGACGCTGCCGCTCGGCGCGCCATCACCGGTGTCGATCCGCGCCATCAGCTGCGCGGCGTCGGTGGAAATGGGCGGAAACACGTCCTCGACCTCATCGAACAGCAGCGCCACGCTGGCGCTGGCCTTCAGGAACACCTGGCTGATCTGCAGCGAGCGGTAGCGGTCCCGGCCGTTCAGGCTGTTGCCATCACGATCGGCGTACTCGACTTCGTACAACTCCAGCCCCGCCGCCTGCGCAGCGACCTTGGCCAGCTCGGTCTTGCCGGTGCCCGGCGGGCCATAGAGCAGCACGTTGACCCCGTGCTCCCGGCGCCCGACGGCATGACTCAGCAACGCCGTCAGCACGTCGCGGTCCTCGCTGACGTAATGGAAGTCGGAGGGCAGCAGCTCGCTGCGACGCACCGGGCGCGTGAAAACCGCCATCAGATCCGACGGTCCCTCGTACTTCCGCATCAGCACTGGAGGCAGTTGCTCGCTGACCTTCATCAGGTCGGCGAGATCGGTGATGTTGTGTTCGGAGATCAGGTTCTCGACCATGCCGATGCGTTCGAGCCGCGAGCCCGCGCGCAATGCATCGGCGACATCGGCCTCGTTGACGCCGGCCACGCTGGCGATGGCCGCATGGGCCTCCTGGGCGCTCGACACCTTGAACTCGACCAGCAGTCCGCGCAGGTCGCGCTGATAACGCGCCAGCGTGCCGTAGAGCAGCAGCGCGCGCTCGGCGGGGTTCAGCTGCAGCAGCCCGGCCAGCGCATCGATGTTCTTCTCGACGAGCGTCGATTCCTTCTTCAGGCTGCGCTCCAGCCAGTCGGCGGTCGCGCCAAGCACCGCCAGCAGGTCCTTCGGAGCGTCCTTGATGTATTCATCGACGTAGAAGAACAGGGTCACTTCCTCGTACGGCCCGCGCCAGTTGCCGTGCCGCTCGATGAAGACCTCGTCGCTCAGGGCCTCGTGTCCGCGCCACAGCTCGTTGCCACGGCAGCGCGCCGCCAGGAAGTCGCGCAGCCGCGACAGCACCGACACCGGCCAGACCAGGTGCCGCCCGGTCAACGACAGCAGGCTGTTCCAGTCGCGCCGCGGGTTGAAGCGCCCGACGTGCCGCATGGTCAGCGTCAGCACGAACTGCGAGCACATGCGGTCGAGCACCGGCGCATCGCCGAGGCCTGGCGACAACACCACCCGCACCTCATCGAGACTGTGAACCATGAACACCCCTGGAGCACGGCGCCCGGGATGCACCGATCGAAGCGATCTTGCCCTCGGCCGACTCCGGCATCAAGCCCCGGAGCCGAGGGGGGAGTACCTTGTCAGTGCAGCACGACCGGGTGCTGCATCAGCGACGAGTAGCGCTCGATGTAGGCATCCATCTCGTCTTCGGTGGGTCCGGCCGGACGCGTGTCGATCAGCGCATCGACCCCTTCCCTGAAGCTCTCGGCCATGGCCCCTTCGATGAAGATTTCCTTGCACGCGAACTTGTCGACGATCTCGTAGCCCCCTCGCATCAGGGTGTGGGCCGCCTCGGGCGCCCCGGCTTCGGCGGGCACTTCGAACTGCATCACGACAAAACTGTCCGAGTTGTAGAGCATGTGCATCGGGAAACTCCTTGGGTTGGGTCGATTCCTGCAGGGCCGTGCCACACACGCAGGAAGCGTTCCTGCCCTTTCAGGCCGGTCCATCCCTACATGCGCCTGACAAGGCTTGTTTCAAGCGTTCACCGGCTCGCTCAGCATGGGCAACCCCTCGGTTCAGGGGCCGGGCTTCAGCTCGCGCAGCACCAGCTCGAACGCGTCCGGGTCGTCGCTGCCCTGCCCCAGACGAGCGCGCACCGGCAGGAAATGTCGGGTCGGATCGAGCCAGACCTCGGCCTGCGTGTCCTTCGCACCGCGCGGCGCGCGCATGAACTTGACGGTGCGCACCGGACCGCCGGCCGTCTGGACGGTCTCGGCGCCGAGGCAGCGCAAAGTCCAGACGGCCACGTCGGCGCGCGCGCCGACCACGTAGAGCACGACTTCCCCGCCTGCCACCGCCCGCTTGGGCTCCGCCGACAGCACGGCAGGCAACTGGATCATCCAGCTCAGCCGATCCTGCACGCCCGCTGGCAGCGCGAACTCGTCTGCCGGGCCGGAGAACGTGATCTTGCCGGCATCGCGCTGGAAGTTGGCGGCGCGCGCGGCCTTGCGGGCCCGCTGGTCGGTGAAGCGCAGGGGGGCCAGTCCGGCCTTGTCGAACCCGCCCTGGCTGATCTGGCTGAGCAGCGTGTAGCCGATCACGCTGGCCTGCAGACGCGCTTCGTAGCTGCCCCCCTCGGGAAGCCACGTCAGCTGGCCGGTTCCGGAAAT
This sequence comes from Rhizobacter sp., assembly GCA_017986065.1. Classification (GTDB taxonomy): domain Bacteria; phylum Pseudomonadota; class Gammaproteobacteria; order Burkholderiales; family Burkholderiaceae_C; genus PBB1. The sequence goes on from JAGNWJ010000054.1 coordinate 11,256, forward strand.
GGACCCTCGGCTGATGTCGTACTCGATCGTCATCGCCGGGGGAATCCGCGTTCGGTACACCGGCACAGGCTGCTCGGGCTGGCGCAGCACCGCCGGCTCGCTGGCTGCCGGAGCCGGGGCGCGGGCCTCGGGCCTCGATACCAACGGCGCTGCCTCCATCGCCGGCGCAGACGGGGAAAGCTCACTGGACAGGACCGCCTCGGGCGCGCCGGCGGTCGGTGGCTCGGGCGGGGCTTCGCGGGCAGGCTCGATCGCCGCC
>JAGNWJ010000054.1:11614-19643 GCA_017986065.1 Rhizobacter sp.
GGCTGCAAGGCAGGCTCCGCGCCCGGCTCGATCGGCGGAGACACCAGCGAGCGCACCTGGACCGCCGGCGCGGTCCGTGCGACAGGCGAGCTCAGTTCGGCCGCCTCGACCGGAACAGCGTCGAGCAGGCAGCCGTGCAGTGCCAGCGCCATCAGGGTCAGCGAGACCAGCACGGTGGCGGGCGGGCGACCGCTGGGCGTGTTCGGCGGGTTGTCGGAACGCATGGTCTTGCGCAGCAGTCAACAAGAAGGAGGGAGCCGAGAATACGACGATGGTTCGATCCCGGCTTACAGCACACCCCATTCAGGAGGGGCCGAGGCCCAGCCCCCGACAGCTCACCGCAAGGACATTCGCGCATACCCCATGCTTCCTGTTCCGATGAAGTCGCGTCCATGAGCCAGGATCTGCCGCCCACCTTCAAGGTGGTCACGCTGTGGCTGCTGCTGGGTCTGGGGGTGTTCCTCGGCATCCAGTGGTGGCTGCACGCGCAGCAGCAGACGCGCTTCCGCAGCGACGGCGGCATGATCGAGATCGCCCGCGGACCCGATGGGCACTACCACTGGCCGGGGCGCATCAACGGCCGCGAGGTCGACTTCCTGATCGACACCGGAGCCACCTCGACAGCGATCTCGGCCGCACTGGCGCAGGAGCTGCAACTCGACGCACTGGGTCGCGTGCAGTCGAACACCGCGGCAGGCGTGGTCTCGGGACAGGTGGTCAGCGGCAACGTGACGCTGGATGGCGGCGTGGTCGCCGAACGCCTGCGCATCACGGCACTGCCGGGATTGGGTGAGCGCCCGCTGCTCGGCATGGACGTGCTCGGTCGCCTGCGCTGGACGCAGGAGGCGGGCGTGCTGCGCATCGATCTGCGCCCCCGCTGAGCGCCCGCAAGCCGACAGCAGGGCTGCTCCCGGACACCGCAACGTGCGCGGCCTCGACGGGCACAATGGATCGGCTTCGCGTTCAGGAGACACACCATGACCGACATCCCCTCTTTCACCTCGTTCGCTCCCGGTTTCGAGTTTCTCCAGGGTCTGGTGAAGAACGCCGGGTCGGCGATTCCCGGCATCGGCCAGTGGGTCGCGCCGACATTGAATCCCGAGGAACTCGACAAGCGCATCCAGGAGCTGCGCACGATCCAGTTCTGGCTCGAGCAGAACGCCCGCATGCTGGGCGCGACGATCCAGGCGCTCGAAGTCCAGAAGATGACGCTGGCGACCCTGCAGACGATGAACGTGCAGATGAGCGACCTGCGCGATTCACTGACGATCCGCATGCCGGGAATGGCGGCAGCCCGGGGTGCACCCGACGCCGCGGAGCCTGCCGATGCGCGGCCGGCTGCAGAGCCTGCGGCACCGCCGGACGAAATCCCGCCCACCGAGGCGCCAGCCCAGGCCGGCAGTGATGCGTCGGCCGCGGCCGACGCAGGCACGCCCAAGCCGGCCGTCGACCCGATGCAGTGGTGGGGAGCATTGACGCAGCAGTTCAGCGAACTGGCCGCCAACGCGCTGAAGGAGGGTGCCGCCGGGCTGGCCGCGGCCCCCGCAACAACTCCTGCGCCCGCGGCAGGCAAGAGCCGCCCGAAAGCGACGGCCCCGGCGCAACCGCGAAAAGCCGCCGCCAAGACTTCAGGCGGCCGCAAGGCGAGCACGGCCTCCCGCAAGACGACTCCCCGCAGCGGGCGATGAGACTCTTCCTGCACGCCCACGCCACGCATCCCGACTGGCGCATGGCGTTGTCGCTGGCGACAGCACAACTCGAGGCACAGCGGGCGCAGCCCGATCACATCGACACGCCGACGCTGGGCTGGGTCTACCTGACGGACCATTTCGCCGCGGTGGCGGAACATGCCCTCGAAGCGCTGCGCGAGCAGTGGCCAGGGGTGGCCTGGGTCGGCTCGGTCGGCGTCGGGATCGCGGCGAACGGGGTCGAATACTTCGACGAGCCTGCGCTCGCCCTGATGCTGGGCGACATCGCGCCGGAGCACTTCCGCGTCTTCTCCGGCGTGCGGCCGTTGTCGGGTCAGGCCGGCTTCGCGGCCGCGACCGCTCAGGTGCACGCCGATCCCTCCGGTCACGACGTCTCCGAGCTGATCTCGGAGCTGGCCGACCAGACGCGCAACGGCTACCTGTTCGGCGGACTGGCATCGGGCCGCGGGCGCAGCGTCCACATCGCCGACGGCGTGTTCGAGGGTGGCCTGTCGGGCGTGGCCTTCGATGATCACGTGCCGCTGATATCGCGTGTCACGCAGGGCTGCCAGCCGATCGGGGCGGTGCGACGCATCAGCCAGGCCGAGCGCAATGTGGTCGTGTCGCTCGACGACGAGCCGGCGCTCACCGTGCTGCTGCGCGACCTGAAGGTCGATGCGCAGGACCCCCGCGAGGCCCTGCCTCGCCTGCGCGGCACGCTGGTGGGCCTGAGCGATCCGGGAAGGGTGTCTGCGCACGGCCGCAGCTTCGGCGTCGAGACGCGCGTGCGGCATCTGGTTGGCATCGATCCAGGGCGCAACGCCGTGGCAGTCGCGGACATGGTCGAACCCGGCATGCAGCTGGCCTTCTGTCAGCGCAACACCGAAGCCGCGCGACGCGACCTCGTGCGCATCTGCGCCGAGATCCGCGAAGAGCTCGAGCCCGAGGACCTGCCGCTCGAGACCGCACTGGCGCTGCATGGCAGCGACCTGGACAGCGCGCCGCACCCGGCTCGGCAGATCGCCGGCGCGGTCTACGTCAGCTGTTCGGGCCGCGGCGGACCACATTTCGGTGCGCCATCTGCCGAGCTGGCGATCGTCCGGCATGCGCTCGGCGACGTGCCGCTGGTCGGCTTCTTCGCCAACGGCGAGATCGCGCACCGCCATGTCTACGGCTACACCGGCGTGCTGACTGTCTTCACCGCCGGCCAGCGCCCTGCGGAGTGAAACGATGAATGCTCCTTCCACGGCAGCCGAGTTGTCGCCCGCGCCGCAGCCCGATGTTCCGGTCGACCGCCGGCAGCGTCAGGCCCTGGTCGTGGGCGCGCTGACCCCGTTGCTGCCGGCGCATGCGCTGCTCTGGCAACGCGAGGACACCGTGCCCTACGAGTGCGACGGTCTGACCGCCTACCGCGAGATGCCGCTGGCGGTCGCGCTGCCCGAGACCGAGGCGCAGCTGGCCGCCGTGCTCGCGGCCTGCCACCGCCTGGGCGTGCCGGTGGTCGCCCGCGGTGCCGGCACCGGCCTGAGCGGAGGGGCCACGCCGCACGCGCTGGGCGTGACGCTGAGCCTCGCCAAGTTCAACCGGATCGTGAGGGTCGATCCGGTCAGCCGCACCGCCGTCGTGCAGAGCGGCGTGCGCAATGCCGCGATCAGCGAGGCGGCCGCGCGCCACGGCCTGTACTACGCGCCCGACCCCAGCAGCAAGATCGCCTGCACGATCGGCGGCAACGTGGCCGAGAACTCCGGCGGCATGCACTGCCTGAAGTACGGTCTGACGATCCACAACGTGCTGCGCGTGCGCGGCTACACCATCGAAGGCGAGGCGGTCGAGTTCGGCTCCGAGGCGCTCGACGCCGCGGGGCTCGACCTGCTGTCGATCGTGATCGGCTCCGAGGGCATGCTCGCGGTCACTGTCGAGGTGACGGTCAAGCTGGTGCCCAAGCCGCTGCTGGCGCGCGCGATCCTGGCCAGCTTCGACGACGTGCGCAAGGCGGGTCACGCGGTCGCCGCGCTGATCGGCGCCGGCATCATCCCGGCCGGCCTGGAGATGATGGACAAGCCGATGACCGCCGCGGTCGAGGACTACGTGCACGCCGGCTACGACCTCGACGCCGCAGCGATCCTGATCTGCGAGAGCGACGGCACGCCAGAAGAGGTCGAGGAAGAGATCGGCCGCATGGTCGCGGTGCTCGAGGACGCCGGCGCGACACGCTTCGACATCAGCCGCGACGAAGCCGAACGGCTGAAGTTCTGGAGCGGCCGCATGAACGCGTTTCCGGCCAGCGGTCGCATCAGCCCCGACTACATGTGCATGGACTCGACCATCCCGCGCAACAAGCTCGCCGAGATCCTGGTGCGCATTGCCGAGATGGAGGTGACCTACGGCCTGCGCTGCTGCAACGTGTTCCACGCCGGCGACGGCAACCTGCACCCGCTGATCCTGTTCGACGCCAACGACCCCGACCAGCTGCACCGCTGCGAGCTGTTCGGCGCCGACATCCTCGAGACCAGCGTGCGCCTCGGAGGCACGGTGACCGGCGAGCACGGCGTCGGCATCGAGAAACTCAGCTCGATGTGCGTGCAGTTCACGCCGGCCGAGCGCGAACAGATGCTGGCCGTCAAGCGCGCCTTCGACCCGACCGAACTGCTGAACCCCGGCAAGGTGATCCCGACGCTGCACCGTTGCGCCGAGTACGGAAAGATGCACGTCCGCAAGGGGCTGCTGCCATTTCCCGACCTGCCCCGCTTCTGAGCGAGCCTGCCTTGATCGAAAACGAAGACGAAAGCCCCGCGCTCACGCGCCTGATCGAACGCGTGAGGTCGGCACGCGACTGCGGCACGCCGCTGCGCATTCGCGGCAGCGGCACCAAGGACTTCTACGGCGAACTGCCGCAGGGCGAACTGCTCGACACGACCGAACTGAGCGGCATCTCGAGCTACGCACCGACCGAGCTGGTGGTGACCGCGCGCTGCGGCACGCCGCTGTCCGAACTGGAAGCGGCACTGGCCGAAAAGGGGCAGTGCCTGCCTTTCGAGCCGCCACACTTTGCAGGCGACACCCCCGAAGCCACGGCCCACGGCGGCACCGTGGGCGGCATGATCGCGGCCGGCCTGTCGGGTCCGTCGCGCGCGGCGGTCGGCGCGGTGCGCGACTACGTGCTCGGCGCCACGCTGCTCAACGGTCGGGGCGAGGTGCTGAGCTTCGGCGGCCAGGTGATCAAGAACGTCGCCGGCTACGACGTGTCGCGGCTGCTGGTCGGCTCGCTCGGCACGCTGGGCGTGATCCTCGAGGTGTCGATCAAGGTGCTGCCGGTCGCGCCGGCCACCACCACGCTGCGTTTCGACATGGAAGCAGCGCACGCACTGGCGCAACTGCATCAATGGGGCGGCCAGCCGCTGCCGCTGAATGCCAGCGCACTCTGGAACGGCATGCTCGTCGTGCGGCTTCGTGGTGCTGCTGCAGCGGTGCAGACGGCCACATCGCAGTTCCTGGCGCTCGGTGGCGAAGTGATTGGCCCGGACCTGGCCGATCCGTTCTGGGCGGGGCTTCGCGACCATCAGGACGAGTTCTTCATGGGCGCCCAGGCCGCGGTGCAGTCCGGTGGAGCGCTGTGGCGCCTGTCGGTACCGCAGACCGCGCCCATGCTGGACCTGCCCGGAACACCGCTGATCGAGTGGGCCGGGGGGCAGCGCTGGTGCGTGACGCCGGACGCGAGCCCGGAGACCGCCGCCCACCTGCGCGAGATCGCCGGACGCGCCGGCGGCCACGCGACGCTGCTGCGCAGTCTCGACAAGGCTGCCGGTGTGTTCGCACCGCTGAGCTCGCCACTGGACCGCATACACCGCGAACTGAAGCGCTCGTTCGATCCGCACGGGCTGTTCAATCCGGGACGGCTGTACCCCGGGTTGTGATGCAGCGAGCCGACCACCGTCCGTGACATCGACCGCCGCGCCGCTCCAGGGCCTGGCCTGGCTGCTGGCCTGCCAGTCGGCAGGCGAATTGCTGGCACGCGCCGCGCCGATCGGTCTGCCCGGCCCGGTGATCGGCATGCTGATACTCATGCTGGCACTCGGCTGGGAGCCGGTGCGAGGCCCGGTCGGCGCCATTGCGGACGTGCTGCTGGCGCACCTGTCGCTGCTGTTCGTGCCGGTGGGCGTCGGCGTGATGACGCACATGGCCCTGGTCTCGCAGTACGGCGCGCGGCTGGCGGTCGCGCTGCTGCTGTCGACCTGGATCGGCCTCGCCGTGACGGCACTGGTGCTGCGCGCCCTGTTGCCAAAGGCCACTTCAACGGGCCTGCCGAAGCCCGATCCGGCCGCTCCGCGCTGACCCGCCGACCGCGCGCACGATGCCGAACTTCGTCGAACTCTGGGTCTACCTGTCGGCCACGCCGCTGTTCGGGCTGACCGCGACCCTGGTGGCCTATGTGATCGCCCAGGGCGTCTACAGCCGTTTCGGCCAGGCGCCGTGGGCCAATCCGGTGCTGTGGACGGTGATCGCGCTGGCACTGCTGCTGACGCTCAGCGGCACGCCCTACCCGACGTACTTCTCGGGCGCGCAGTTCATCCACTTCCTGCTCGGCCCGGCGGTGGTCGCGCTGGCCTGGCCGCTGTGGCAGCGGCGCTCGGAGCTGCGCGAGCGCGCACTCGCGGTCACCGTCGCAGCACTCGCAGGCGGGCTGGCGGCGGCCGGCAGCGCGGTAGCCATCGGATGGTCGCTCGATCTGCCGGCCGAGTTGCTGCGGTCGCTGGCGCCCAAGTCGGTGACCGCGCCGGTCGCGATGGGCATCGCCGAACAACTCGGCGGCATCCCCGCGCTGGCGGCGGTGTTCGCGGTGCTGACCGGGCTGGTCGGCGCGCTCAGCGCCAAGTACCTGTTCGACGCGCTGGGCATCACGGCCCACAGTGTGCGCGGCTTCGCGATCGGCACCGCGGCCCACGGCATCGGGGCGGCGCGTGCTCTGCAGGTGCATCCCGACTCGGGCGCCTATGCCGGGTTGGCACTGGGCCTGCAGGTGCTGCTGGCCTCGCTGCTGCTGCCCTGGTTCATCCCTTTGCTGTTGCGGCTGCTGCCGGCCTGAGACACTCCGTATCCATCCATGCAAACCAATCTCGCCCCCGAATTCAAAGGCACGCCCGACGGCGACTCCGCCGAGGCGATCCTGCGCAAGTGCGTGCACTGCGGCTTCTGCACCGCCACCTGCCCGACCTACCAGTTGCTCGGCGACGAGCTCGACGGTCCGCGCGGCCGCATCTACCTGATCAAGCAGGTGCTCGAAGGCGCCGAGCCCACACGCAAGACGCAACAGCACCTCGACCGCTGCCTGACCTGCCGCAACTGCGAGACCACCTGCCCGTCCGGCGTGCAGTACGGCAACCTGGTCGAGATCGGCCGGCGCATCGTCGACGGGAAGGTGGAACGCCCTCGCGGCGAGAAGGCGGTGCGCTGGCTGTTGAAGGAAGGGCTGACCTCGCCGCTGTTCGACACCGCACTGAAGCTGGGCCAGTTCGCGCGGCCCTTGCTGCCCGCAACCCTCAAGGGCAAGGTGGCTGCAACGCCCGGCCCGCGCGAACGGGCCCTCGCGCACCGCTGGCCCAAGCGCGAACACGCGCGCAAGGTGCTGATGCTGATGGGTTGCGTGCAGCCGGCGATGCTGCCCAACATCAACAGCGCCACCGCCCGGGTGCTGGACGCCGCCGGCATCCAGACGATGGTGGCCGAGGAAGCCGGCTGCTGCGGCGCGATCCGCAGCCACCTCGGCGATCAGGCGGGCGGACTCGCCGACATGCGCCGCAACATCGATGCGTGGTGGCCCAGCGTGATCTCGAACAAGATCGAGGCCATCGTGATGAACGCCTCGGGCTGCGGCGCGACCGTCAAGGACTACGGCCACGCGCTCGCGCACGACGAGGCCTACGCAGACAAGGCGAAGCGCATCAGCGAGCTGACGCGCGACCTGAGCGAGTTGCTGCCCGAGCTGGTGCCGCTGCTGAAGCCACGCATCCATCGCAAGCCGACCGCACGGCTCGCCTTCCACCCGCCCTGCACGCTGCAGCATGCGCAGCAACTGCGTGGCGGCGTCGAGACGCACCTGGGCGCGCTGGGCTTCGACGTTCGGCTGTCATCGAACGAGAGCCACCTGTGCTGCGGCTCGGCCGGCACCTACTCGGTGCTGCAGCCAACGCTGGCGCATCAGTTGCGCGACCGCAAGCTGGCCAACCTCGCCGAGGTCGAGGCGCAGGTCATCGTGTCGGCCAACGTCGGCTGCATCCAGCACCTGCAGACCGGCACGCCAACGCCGGTGAAGCACTGGGTGGAGGTGCTGGACGAGGCGTTGG
>JAGNWJ010000007.1:0-21066 GCA_017986065.1 Rhizobacter sp.
CGTTCCTGTCGGGGCGCCTGGCCCGCTGGCGGCAGACCCACCGCATGATCGAGAAGATGATGGAACGCGGGCAGGTGTGGTTCGCACCGCTGCGCGACATCGCCCGCCACGTGCAGCGCTGCACCGAAGACGGCACCTGGCAGCCGCGCGTCGAACGCTACGGGCACCAGCCGGGGCTGCCGGCGGTGCCGGTGTTCAAGGGCTGAACTTCAGGTCACTTCTCGACCAAGCACCTGGGTGCGCCGGCATTGACCGTCTGCGCGTGGAATCAACGAATCAGGTCGGTTCTTCAACGGACCTCGATCAAGCGGAACCTACTCCCACTCGATCGTCGCCGGCGGCTTGCTGCTGACGTCGTAGGTCACGCGATTGATGCCGCGCACCTCGTTGATGATGCGGCTGCTGACCTTCTTCAGCAGCGCGTACGGCAGCTCGGCCCAGTCGGCGGTCATGAAGTCGCTGGTCTGCACGGCGCGCAGCGCCACCACGTAGTCGTAGGTGCGGCCGTCGCCCATCACGCCAACGCTCTTGACGGGAAGGAAGACGGTGAAGGCTTGGCTGGTCAGGTCGTACCAGCTCTTGCCCGTGGCCTCATCCCTGAAGTTGTGCAGCTCCTGGATGAAGATGTCGTCGGCGCGACGCAGCAGGTCGGCGTATTCCTTCTTCACCTCACCGAGGATGCGCACCCCCAGACCCGGTCCCGGGAACGGATGCCGATAGACCATGCCGGGAGGCAGCCCGAGTGCCACGCCGAGTTCGCGCACCTCGTCCTTGAACAGGTCGCGCAACGGCTCCAGCAGCTTGAGCCCCAACTGCTCGGGCAGGCCGCCCACGTTGTGGTGGCTCTTGATCGTGACGGCCTTCTTGCTCTTGGCACCACCGGACTCGATCACGTCCGGGTAGATGGTGCCCTGCGCCAGCCATTTCGCGCCCTTGGCGCCCGCACTGGTCAGCTTGGCCGCCTCCTGCTTGAAGACGGTGACGAACTCGCCGCCGATGATCTTGCGCTTGGCCTCGGGGTCGCTGACGCCGGCGAGCTTGCCGAGGAACAGCTCGCTCGCATCGACGCGGATCACCTTGGCGTGCAGCTTGCCGACGAACATGTCCATCACGAGGTCGCCCTCGTTGAGGCGCAGCAGGCCGTGGTCGACGAACACGCAGGTGAGCTGGTCGCCGATCGCACGGTGGATCAGCGCCGCCGCCACCGATGAGTCGACACCGCCCGACAGTCCGAGGATGACTTCCTCATCGCCGACCTGCGCGCGGATCTTCTCGACCGCTTCGGCGATGTGGTCGCGCATGACCCAGTCGGGCTTCGCGGCGCAGATGCCCCGCACGAAACGATCGAGGATGGCCTGGCCCTGCTGTGTGTGGGTCACTTCGGGGTGGAACTGCACGGCATAGAAGCGGCGCGCTTCATCGGCCATGCCGGCGATCGGGCAACTGTCGGTGCTCGCCATCAGCTTGAAACCGGGCGGCAGTTCGGTGACCTTGTCGCCGTGGCTCATCCAGACATTCAGCATGCCCGCGCCGTCCGGCGTGGTGAAGTCCGCGATGCCATCGAGCAGCGCCGTGTGGCCGCGTGCGCGCACCGCCGCGAAGCCGAACTCACGTTGGTGGCCGCTCTCGACCTTGCCGCCGAGTTGATGCGCCATGGTCTGCATGCCGTAGCAGATGCCGAGCACGGGCACGCCGAGCTCGAACACCGCCTGCGGCGCCTTGTCCGTCGTGTCTTCGTAGACGCTGGCGTGGCTGCCCGACAGGATCACGCCCTTGAGCGAGCCGTCCTTCGCGTAGTCGCGGATCCATGCGTCCGTGACATCGCATGGATGCACTTCGCTCAGCACATGGGCTTCGCGCACCCGGCGTGCGATCAGTTGGGTGACCTGTGAGCCGAAGTCGAGGATGAGGATCTTGTCGTGCATGGGTTGCTTGTATCGAGGGGTGTGAGACCCGGCGCGCGGTCAGGGTGTGCCGGAAGCAGCCGCCACGGCCTGCGGCGCACGGTTTCCCATCCGGCGGAAATGCGTCCAGGCCAGGTACAGGGCCGTGGCCTGCAGCAGCGCGCCACAGTAGAGCGGTGAACCGATGGCCCAATGCCCCTGCGGAAGGTCGGAGACCATCACGAGCAGCGGGGTGGTGATCAGCGGCCCCATCACGGCAGTCAGGCTGTTGAGCGCGCTCACCGCGCCCAGCGTCTGGCCCTGGCTGCGTTCGTCGGCAGCGCCCGAGACGATGCTCTGGATCGACGAATTGACAGTGAAGCCGAGCACGTTGGCGAAGATCACCGCGTACATCATCCAGCCTGCCACGGCCGCGCCCCACAGCGCATAGGCGAGCATGGACGAGATGAGACCCAGGACCGCCAGACGCGGCGGCGGGAACCGCTTGAGCAGCTTGCCGAGCAGGTAGCCCTGCACGAATACCGAGACCACGCCGATGGCGGCCAGCGACCAGCCGTTGGCGCTCGAGTCCCAGCCGAACTTGAAGGTGGCGTACAGCACCCAGCTGTTGTAGAGAACGCCCTGCGCGAGCCCGGTGCAGGCGATCACACCGACCAGCCGGCCCACGCCCTTGAGTTTCGCAAGCGCCTTCAACGAGGTGATCGGGTTGGCTGATCGCCATGCAAACGCACGCCTGCGGTCCGCCGGCAGCGATTCCGGAAGGACGAAACAGCCGTAGAGCAGATTGACCAGGGCCAACGTGCCGGCCACGAAGAACGGCAGGTGCAGGTCAATGGCGCCGAGCACACCGCCCATGGCCGGCCCGAGGATGAAGCCGATGCCGAACATTGCGCCCAGCATGCCGAAGCGCTTGGCCCGCTCCTCCGGGGCCGAGATGTCAGCCACGTAGGCGTTGGCCACCGCTGCGTTGGCCTGCAGGCCACCACCCAGCAGCCGCGCCACGATCAGCATCCACATCGTGGTGGACAGCGCGGTGGCGAAGAACGTGAAGGCCAATCCGCAAAAGCCCAGCAGCAGCACCGGCCGCCGGCCGTAGCGGTCCGACAGCGCGCCCAGGATCGGCGCCCCGAAGAAATTGGCGATGCCGAAGGCGAAACTGACCACGCCAAGCCAGAAGGCATGGTCGGCCTGCGAGCCGGTGAGGCTTCCGACCAGCGCCGGAAGTACCGGAACGATGATGCCGATCGACACCATGTCGATCAGCACGGCGATCAATATGAAGGGCATCGCGGCCCGTCGCCGGTCCCGGTCAGGCGGCTTCGACGGCTCGCCTGGTTCCGGGGCGCCCGCGTTATCGATCACGGACGTCGTCATTCCATGCGGTAGTTCGGCGCTTCCTTCGTGATCTGCACGTCATGCACATGGCTCTCGCGGATGCCTGCGGACGTGATCTCGACGAACTCGGCGCGGCTGCGCATGTCTTCGATCGTGGCGCAGCCGCAGTAACCCATCGAGGCTCGGATACCGCCGGCCATCTGGAACACGATGCTGACCATCGAGCCCTTGTAGGGAACCCGGCCTTCAATGCCTTCGGGCACCAGCTTGTCGGCGTTCGGATTGGCGCCGGTGTTGTCCTGGAAATAGCGGTCGGCGCTGCCTTGCTGCATCGCACCGATCGAACCCATGCCGCGGTAGCTCTTGTAGCTGCGGCCCTGGAACAGGACGATCTCGCCGGGCGCCTCTTCGGTGCCGGCAAACACGCCACCCATCATCACCGTGTGTGCGCCAGCGGCAATCGCCTTGGCGATGTCGCCCGAATAGCGGATGCCGCCGTCGGCGATCAGCGGCACGCCGCTGCCGGCCAGCGCCTTGGCCACGTTGTCGATCGCGGTGATCTGCGGCACGCCGACGCCCGCGACGATGCGTGTCGTGCAGATCGATCCCGGTCCGATGCCGACCTTGACGCCATCGGCGCCGGCCTCGACCAGGGCGAGTGCGGCTGCGCCGGTGGCGATGTTGCCGCCGATCACATCGATCTGCGGGTAGTGCTGCTTGACCCAGCGGACCCGCTCGATCACGCCGGCGCTGTGGCCATGCGCGGTGTCGACGACGATCGCATCAACCCCGGCGCGTACCAGCGCCTCGACCCGCTCTTCGGTGCCCTCGCCCACGCCGACCGCCGCGCCGACGCGCAGCTTGCCCTGGGCATCACGCGCGGCGTTCGGAAAGCTCGTCTGCTTGGTGATGTCCTTGACCGTCATCAGGCCACGCAACTCGCCGGCTGCATTGACGACCAGCACACGCTCGAGCTTGTGCAGGTGCATCAGCGCCTTGCCGTCTTCCAGCGTGGCACGCTCGTCGACCGTGATCAGCCGCTCGCGCGGGGTCATGATCTCGCGCACGGGCGCATCGAGGCGGGTCTCGAACCGCAGGTCGCGATTGGTCACGATGCCGACCACGCGGTTGCCTTCGAGCACCGGGAAGCCGGAGACGCCGTGTTGCCGCGACAGTTCGACGACTTGCCGAACGGCGGTTTCAGGCGTGATCGTGATCGGGTCGCGCAGCACGCCGGATTCATAGCGCTTGACGCGGGCAACTTCGGCCGCCTGCTGCCGGGGGCTGAGGTTCTTGTGGACGATGCCCATGCCGCCCTCCTGGGCGATGGCGATCGCGAGCCGCGCCTCGGTCACCGTGTCCATCGCGGCGGACACCAGCGGCAGGTTCAGCTGGATGTTGCGTGAGATCCGGGTGGCAAGACTGGTGTCGCGTGGCAACACCTGGGAGAACGCTGGCACCAACAACACATCATCGAAGGTGAGCGCTTTACCAAGAAGGCGCATGGAAATGGCTCCTGACGCAAAACGAAATTATAGGGATGCAGGAACAGATGCACGGTTTGGGCCGCGCATTGCGTCGGGTGGCACAAGATGGCACGCTTACACTTTCAGTGGACTTGATCGAGGTGCCCTTCCCATGCGTCACTGGCCTGCTGCGTTGTTTGGAATCGTTCTGCTGAGCAGCCTGTGCCTGCCCGCAGCTGCCCAGTGGAAATGGCGCGACAAGAACGGTCAGACGCAGTACAGCGATCTGCCGCCACCGCAAGGCACGCCCGCATCAGCCGTCCTGCAGCGTCCGACCGGCGCCAAGCTGCGCAGCGCGCCACCCGCGGACGCTGATGCGGCTGCTTCGGCGCCCCTCGCACCCGCTCCCAAGACCGTCGAGCCCGAACTCGAGGCCAAGCTGCGCAAGGCCGAGCAGGAAAAGGCCGCAAAGTCCAAGGCTGAAGACGAGAAGATCGCCCTGCAGAAGGCCGAGAACTGCAGCCGCGCTCGCAATCAGATGCGGGTGATCGACGAAGGATTGCGTGTCGCCCGGATCAACGAGAAGGGTGAGCGCGAGGTGCTCGACGACAAGGGCCGCGCCGAGGAAGGCAACCGGGCCCGGGCCATCATCGCTTCCGACTGCAAGTAGTTCGATGCCGGCGCCGCCGGGCGTCCTTGGGGTCGATCAGCAATGGGCGGTAGACCTCGACCCGATCGTGATCGCGCAGCGGGTGATCGAACGGCTTCAGCTGACCCCAGACGCCGACTTTCAACTTGGTCACCCCGTTGTCCAAGCCTTGCGGAAACAGCCCGCTGTGGCGCAATGCGTCTGAGACCCGTGATCCGGCGGGCAGGCTCAGATTGATCTGCCGCATTTCACCGGCAGCGGGACTGTGGACCACCTCGATATGGAGCGCCTCTGCCTCAGCGGTCTCCATAGACCTGCGCCGCGCGCTTGACGAAGGATTCGACGAAGGTATTTGCGATGCGATCGAAGACCGGGCTCACGACCGCTTCGAGCGCCACGCTCGCGAAGGCGTAGCGCAACTCGAACTCGATCTTGCAGGCCTGCGTTTCCGAGCCGACGCGATGGAACTGCCATTGCCCGTCGAGCTGGGAAAACGGCCCATCGACCAGCTGAACGCGCACCGCGCTGTCGCTGTCGTGCTCGTTGCGGGTGGTGAATGCATGCCGGATACCGGCGTACGCCAGATGCAACCGGGCGGTCATGCTGGCATCGGTGTGTTCGAGAACCTCGGAACGGGCGCACCAGGGCAGGAACTTCGGGTAGTCGGCCACCCCGGTGACCAGTTCGTACATCTCGTGCGGCGAGTACCACAGCAGCACTGATTTCTTGACGTGCTTCATACAATGCGCCGATTGTATTGACGTGCCCAGAGCGCGACCCCTTCATGCCCATCGCCGAGAACCGACGCGCCCGGTTCGACTATCACATCGAAGAACGCTACGAAGCCGGCATGATGCTGCAGGGCTGGGAGATCAAGGCCATACGCGCGGGACAGGTCCAGTTGACCGATGGCTATGTCGTCATCCGAGACGGCGAGTTGTTCCTGATCGGCTGCCGCATCAATGCATTGCGCAGCGCATCGACCCACATCAGCCCTGAGGCAGACCGCACCAAGAAGCTGCTGCTGCACAAGGAAGAAATCAAGCGGCTGGTCGGCAAGGTCGAGCAGAAGGGCTACACGCTGGTGCCGCTGGACCTCCACTACAAGGGCGGGCTGGTCAAGGCCGAGATCGCACTGGCCAAGGGCAAGGCCGAGCACGACAAGCGCGACACGGAGAAGAAGCGGGACTGGGATCGGGAAAAGGGACGCCTGATGCGACACAAGGTCTCATCGAAGGCCTGAGGCTTTCGCGCCTCGCATCACCCCGCAGTCGGCCAGCTTCCGCGCCGAGCCAGTTGCCAGCCTGTCGCGCGACAACGCGTGATCCAGCGCATCAACGGGGCCTCGGCCAGCCGATGGAACAGCGCACCGGCCCAGACGCTGGCACACCAGGCCAGCAAGACTCCGAACGATTGCAGCCAGGGATCGGCTGGAACGAACGCATGGAAGGCTGCGTTGACCAGCAGGCAGACCGAAAAGTGCATCAGGAACACCGAGTAGCTGATCTGCCCGAGGTGGTGCAGCACAGCGGTGGCGCGAGCACCCACGGCACCGGCAGCGACGGCCCAGCCGCTTCGCCACATCTGCCAGCACCACAATGCGACTGCCACCGCGCTTGCCAGAGCCAGCCGGTCTCGCCACTCCAGCCACAGGCCCAGCATCACGCCGCACATGGCCAGGCCGAATGCGGCACGCGCCGCCCGGCTGCTGCGCGCCCAGGCGGCCAGCACACCAAGCCCGTTGGCGGCAAAGAAATAGGGCGCGCCGACATCCCACGCCGGATCACGGTTGACGACAAGCGCCGACCAGGCCACCGCGCCAGCGACGCCCCACGGAAGCAGCTGCCGAAGCGCACCGCTCTTCTGACTGCCACGTGCGACCAGGGCCATCCACAGCAACAGCGCGGCATACAGCTGCAGGTCGATCGCGACGTACCAGATGCCTGCCGACAGCGCCTCCTCGCCCACCAGATCCTGGGCCAGCAGCAGGTGCCAGAACACCTGCATCGGACGTGGTGCATCGGGTATCGAGTGGTGATCCATCCAGCCCCGTGCGACCGAAGACGCGGCAATCGCGAGGAACAAGGCCACCGCCAGCGGCAGCGCCAGACGCAGGTAACGCTCGAACAGGCGCGAACCGACCCGAGGCGGCATCTTCAGATTCCCGTCGGGCGCCAGGCTGAGGGCAGCCAGGTAGCCGCCAACGACCAGGAACACCTGCACGACCATGCGCGCAGGATCGGCCAGCCAGTGGATCAGTCCCGGCATCAGCGCAGCCGCGTGGTCGGACATCGGCCCGTAGAACGCGAGGTGATGGAGCACGATCAACTGCGACGCGATCACCTTCAGCAGGTCGATCAGCGGCAGGCGTTTCGATGCATGGCCGCTCATTCCAGTGCGGCCAGTGCCTGTTCGCAGTCGCCGATCAGATCGTCGACCGCTTCGAGGCCCACCGAAAACCGCACCAACGTGCCTTTCCATGCGCACTGAGAGCGCATGGCGCCCAGGTCGTAGGGCACCACCAGGCTGACAGGGCCGGCCCACGAATAACCAATCTTGAACAGGCGCAGCGCATCGACGAACGCATGCACCTGCTGCGGTTCATACCGCTCGTGGAAGACGACAGAGAACAAGCCCGCCGACGCAGCGCAAAGGTGACGCCAGGACGCATGCCCCGGCGACCCGGGCAGCGCCGGGTGCAGCACCTGCACGACCTCCGCTCTTCGATGCCACCAGTCCGCCAGTTGACGCGAGGCAGCATCCTGCGCGTGATACCGCAAGGCCAGTGTCGGAAGCGACCGCAGCAGCAACTCGGCATCGTTGGCACCCACACCCCAGCCCATCCGCATGTGCGTGCCCTTCAGCCGCAGGTGCAGGTCGTGATCGCGCGTGGTCACCGAGCCCATCAGGACGTCGGCGCCACCCGAGGGGTACTTGGTCAGGGCCTGCACCGAGATATCGACACCCAGTCCCGGTTCGATCTCGAAGGCGTTGAAAGCAATGCCAGCGCCCCAGGTGTTGTCCAGCACAACCATCGCACCGCGCGCGCGGGCCAGGCGGATCAATGCCGGCAGGTCCGGAAACTCCATCGTCACCGAACCGGCCGCTTCCAGCCACACCAGTCTGGTGGCCGGACCCAATGCGGCAGCGAGCGAAGCCGGATCCATGGCGTCGTAGAACCGATGCGAAATGCCCCACCGCGAGAGCTCTCCCCGGGCCAGATCCTTGCCCGGTCCATAGGCGTTGTCGGGGATCAGCACCTCGTCACCGGAGCGCAGCAGCGCCATGTCCACCAGGGCGATCGCCGCCAGCCCGCTGGGCAGCAGCAGGGTCTGCAAGCCGCCTTCCAGCGTCGAGATGCGCTCTTCCAGCGTGAAGGTGGTGGGCGTGCCGTGCAGGCCGTACGTGTAGCCCGTCTTGTCTTTCCACTGTCTGGAGTGCAACGCGTGCGTGTCGGCGAAGATGACCGTGGATGCCTTGTGCACCGGCGGCTGCACCGCCACGAATCCGGCCGGCGGCGCATAGCCGTGATGGATCAGCGCGGTCGCGCCAGCGGGGTCGCCATCAGGCTTGCCGTCGGCCATGGTCACACCGGTTGTGCAATCAGGTCGTGGCCCTGCGTGCCGACGATGCGTGCGCGCGTGAATTCGCCCACCTTCAGCGTCTTCGATGCCTTCTCGGGAGGCAGCAGCTTGACGACACCGTCGATCTCCGGTGCATCGGCGTAGCTGCGACCGGTGCCGCCGCGGCGGCCCAGCGCGGGCGCGGCGTCGACCAGCACCTGCATCGTCGCACCGACCCGGCGGGCGAGCTTGGCGGCGGAGACCGCTTCAGCCACTGCCATGAAGCGAGCGCGGCGATCTTCACGAACTTCTGCAGGCAACGCCCCCGGCAGTTCGTTGGCCGCAGCGCCCGACACCGGTGAGTAGGCAAAGCAGCCGGCCCGATCGATCTCGGCTTCGCGGATGAAGGCCAGCAGGTGCTCGAATTCGGCCTCGGTCTCTCCCGGGAAACCGGCGATGAAGGTGCTGCGGATCACGATCTCGGGGCAGACCTCGCGCCAGCGCTGGATGCGCTCGAGGTTGCGCTCTCCGCTCGCCGGGCGCTTCATGCGCTTGAGCACATCGGGATGTGAATGCTGCAGCGGCACGTCGAGGTACGGCAGCACCAGGCCCTGCGCCATCAGCGGCAGGATCTCGTCGACGTGCGGATAGGGATAGACGTAGTGCAGGCGCACCCAGGCGCCATGCGGCGCGGCGAGTTCACCCAGCTTCTCGCACAGGTCGAGCATGCGGGTCTTGACCGGCTTGCCGTCCCAGAAACCGGTGCGGTACTTGACATCGACACCGTAGGCGCTGGTGTCCTGGCTGATCACCAGCAGTTCCTTGACACCAGATTCGAACAACCGCTGCGCCTCGCCCAGCACGTCACCGATCGGACGCGAAACCAGATCGCCCCGCATGCTGGGGATGATGCAGAAGGTGCAGCGGTGGTTGCAGCCTTCGCTGATCTTCAGGTAGGCGTAGTGGCGAGGCGTCAGCTTGACGCCGATGGCGTCGGGGGCCGGAACCAGGTCTGTGAACGGGTCATGCCGCCTTGGTGCGTGCTGGTGGACCGCGTCCATCACCTCGTGCGTCGCATGGGGACCGGTGACGGCCAGCACGCTCGGGTGCATCTGCCGAACCAGGTTGCCACCGCCGTCGCCGGCCTTGGCACCCAGGCAGCCTGTGACGATCACCTTGCCGTTCTCGGCCAGCGCTTCGCCGATGGTGTCGAGGCTTTCCTTCACGGCATCGTCGATGAAGCCGCAGGTGTTGACGATCACCAGGTCGGCCCCCGCATAGGTCTTGGAGGTGTCGTAGCCCTCGGCGCGCAACTGGGTGAGGATCAGTTCCGAATCAGTCAGCGCCTTCGGGCAGCCGAGCGACACGAAGCCGATCTTGGGTGCACTTGGGGTGGCAGTGGTCGGAGACGCGGTGAGGGCTTCTGAGGTCATCCGCGCATTTTCGCCTCAAAGGCCCGCGCGGGCCTGGAGGGTGATGCGCCTCAACGCTTCGGCGGCTTGAAACCAGGCATGCCGGGAAAAAGCGTCTCCGCCTGCTTGGCCATCTGTTCCTGCATCTGCACGAACATGGACTTCGACTGTTCGAGGTAGTTGCTCATCAGGCCCTGGACGGCCGGTGCCTGACCATTCAGGAACTGGCCCCAGATCTCCGGTGTCAGCGCGGCCGGGTCGTAGAGACCGAGCGCTGGATCGGCCAGCCGCCCCTGGATCTCGGTGAAGGTCTGCAGGTTCTTCTCGAGGTAGGAGCCCATCATCCCCTGCATCGCGTGGCCGTAGAACCGGATGATCTGCGCCAGCATCTGGCTCGAGAACATCGGCACACCGCCACTCTCCTCCTCGAGAATGATCTGAAGCAGGATGCTGCGCGTCAGGTCTTCGGATGTCTTGGCATCACGGACCACGAACGGCTGACCGGACAGAACCATCTTCTTGACATCGGCAAGCGTGATGTAGCTGCTTGCCATGGTGTCGTAGAGCCGACGGTTGGGGTACTTCTTCAGGATCCGGGTGTCTGCGCCTTCGTTGTCGCCTGCCGTCTTTGCCTCCGCGCTCTGAGCATTCGGCTGCTGGGCAGAGCGTCGGGTCGATGGCATCGGAAATTCCCTGAAGTTCAAATTGTGCGTGTGCAGCAAAAATTGTAGGAGCGCGATCGAGACGACTCAGCCGGATTAACCCGCGCTGACCCGCTCTTCGAACGCGATGGTTTGCCAAATCACTCTGGATTCACAGTCGTGCAAGAATTTGTCATCCGAAGTCATCCTCGGACGTTAGCTGAGTTCCCAACAACGGAGATCCCCTCATGAGCAACACCAATCGTCGTACCTTCATGATGCAGGTCGTGGCTGGCGGCAGCGCCCTCGCCGCCTCCCGCGTGATGGCCCAGGCAGCTGTCGCCGAAACCGACGCCAATGCTGTCTCGCTTGGCTACAAGGCCGACGCGACCAAGGTTGACGCCAAGAAGTATCCGGCCCACAAGCCCACCCAGATGTGCAGCAACTGTGCCCTGTTCCAGGGCAAGCCGACCGATGCAGCAGGCGGCTGCCCGCTGTTCGCTGGCAAGCAGGTCGCGGCCAAGGGCTGGTGCAGCGCCTACGCGCCGAAGGCGGCCTGATAGAGCAGATCGAAAGATCTTGAGGGTCCGCAAAGCCGGGCCCCCTGCAAGAAAAGCCGGGTCGCTCACGCGACCCGGCTTTTTTGTCGATCGGCTTGCGAAGCTCAGCGCTGCCAGCGTGCCAGGAGGTCGCTCCAGTGGGCCAGGCCGGATGCAAGCAACCACATCGCGACCCAAAGCCACCACGAACCGACCACGGCGCTGAGGAGCGCCATCATCAGACACAGTCCGGAAGCCCAGTTGGCGACGAATTCACGGCCCGGGACACCCTTGCCCGTGCGCAAGCGGTAAAGCCACAACCCCGCCCCCTCGAGCAGCGTGAAGCAGATGACGACGGCAATGAGCCGCTGCGGCGCAAGCCAGTCGCTGTCGACCATCAGGCGCGGGCCAGGCCCATCAGGTGCGCCATGTCCTTCAGGAAGATGCGCACATGGGCCATCGGCTTCTTGCGAGCGAGTTCCTTGTTCATGTAGGACTCGAACGTGAGCTGCTGAACGTCCTTGTCCTCACAGATCTTGACGAAGCTCTCACGCCGCTTGTCGTTCGCATACCAGAACCACTGCATGATCCCGAGCACCCGGAACACCGTGCCGTGCGCCTTCATGAAGCGCTTGCGTGCGAGTCGCAGCGACTTGACATCGCCGGTACGCAGCAGCGTATCGACAGATTCGGCAGCCAGTCGCCCGCCGACCATCGCGTAGTAGATGCCCTCACCCGAGGCCGGTGCGACGACACCCGCGGCATCGCCTGCCAGCACCACATCTCGCCCGTTGTCCCAGCGCTTGAGCGGCTTCATCGGCAGCGGCGCCCCTTCGCGACGCAGCGTTTCGGTTTCGCCCAAGCCTGAAGCCTGGCGCAAATCGGCCACAGCGCCGCGCAACGAGAAGCCCTTGTCGGCGCTGCCGGTACCGATGCTGAGCGTGTCGCCGTGCGGAAACACCCAGCCATAGAAGTCGGGGGACACCGTGCCTCGGTAGACCACGTCGCAGCGCGAGCCGTCGTACCCGGCCGGCTTGACGGCCGGTGCCCGCACGATCTCGTGGTACGCGAACACATACTCGGTGTCCTCGGCACCGGGCACCGCCTGGCTGGCGACCTTGGAGCGAGCGCCGTCGGCTCCGATGACCGCGCGGGCACGCACGCTGGTCGGCACGCCTTCGGTCAATACGCCGGGCTTCGCGCTGCGACGCTCGCGGCCACCCTCGCGCTCGGTGAAATGCACGACGCTGACGCCATCTTCATCACGGGTCAGCTTGTCGAATGTGCCATTGCGCCGCACGGCACCACTGTCCGCCGCGCGCTGGCGCAGCCACTCGTCGAACACGTCGCGATCAACCATGCCGACAAAACCGTCCTCGATCGGGATGTCGACCCGCTTGTCCTTCGGGGAGATCATGCGCGCCGAGCGTGCCTTGGCCACCAGCAACTCGTCGGGAATGCCGAAGTCCTTGATGAGGCGCGGGGGAATGGCCCCGCCGCAGGGCTTGATTCGGCCGACGCGATCAAGCAAGAGAACCGAGCGGCCCTGCTGCGCGAGATCGTGCGCGGCAGTTGCCCCGGCGGGCCCGCCGCCCACGATCACGACATCGAATGTTTCGACGGTACTCATCGTATTCACCTCGATTGGATGGCGGCGACCTGCACTTCGCCAGCTTGCACTTCTCGCCCCGCCGCACGCGGTGCTGAGACCAGGGTGGCACCGCGATGCGATGCCATGGAAAGGTCCGGATCCGATGCCGGCAGTGCAGCCGCACTGCCGCGGGTCCCATGAAACGCCAGCCACGCCGAGGCAACGAAGAGCACCGCCTCGAATGCGAAGACCGCCGAATAGGCGGGCCCGGCCTCGCCAAACCACCAGCGCGCCAGATCGCTTGCGCCCGTACCGACCAGTCCCCCAAGACCGAACGCCACGGCCTGGGCTGCACCCCACAGTCCCATGCGCACGCCTTCGCGTGATTCACGGCCCTGGCTCGCCAGACTCATCATCGAACCGATGGCTGCAATCGAGAAGGCACCGTTGGCAGCGCCCAGCAGGAAAACAGTGGCCTTGAACGGCCAGGCCCCGCCAGTGAGTCCGGCTGCCGCGAGTCCGATCAAGGCCAACGCCGAGGCAATGCAACCTCCGACGGTCCAGGCGCGCAGTGAAGCAAGCCGGTTTGTCGCGGCCCCGGACGCGTTCTCCGCGGAAGCCGTTCGGCGCGGCATCAGTCGGCCGGCGACCCCACTGCCCGCCAAGGCGACCAGCACCATGCCAAGCAGGACGCCCGCGTGCTGAACGCCGGACAACTGTGTCGATTCACCCGGGGTGTAGCCGAACACCGAACCGGCAAAGGGCTCGAGGATCAGATCCTGGGAGCTGTAGGCCAGCATCGAGACAAACACGAATATCGTGAAGCGGCGCGCGGTCGGCTCTGACCACACCTGAGACAGCGCGACCCGGAATCCGGGACCCGCAGCGTCTGCCCGCTGAGCTTCGCGGGAGGGTTCGTCCGATTGACCTTCCAGACCTCGCAACGCCAGCAGCGTCAGACCAAAAGCCAGCAGGGACACGCCACTGGTGACGACAAGCAACCGCTGCGGTGAATACGGATCCAGCAACTTGCCGGCCACGCCGGCTGTGATCGCGAAGCCCGCAATCATCATCATCCAAACGATGGTTGCGGCGGCGGCTCGGCGCTGGGCAGGCACGCGCTTGGCCAGCATCACCAGCAAGGAAGTCCCGCAGGCGCTGACACCCAGCCCGATCAGGGAGAAGCCGACCACCGCGAGCGCGATCCCCGCCACGGGTTGTGTGGCCATCCAGACCACGGCGACTGCCGCAGTGACACCACCGACAGACAAGGTGCCCATGCCACCGATCAACCAGGGCGTGCGGCGCCCGCCGACATCGGACCCGTGCCCCATCCTCGGCCGCACGATCTGGATCAGATAGTGCAGCGCCACCAGGACGCCCGGCAACAGTGCCGGCAATGCCAACTCGACCACCATGACTCGGTTCAGGGTCGACGTCGTCAGAACGACCACCGCGCCGAGGCAAGCCTGCACCAGGCCGAGCCGCGCAATGCCGAACCAGCCGAACGTTGCGCTCATGCAGCGCCCGTTCCCAGCGTACGCAACGCGAAGGCGCTGACCATCATGCCGGCGACGAACAACGGCACACCGAAGCCGCTGTAAAGCAGCGCTCGCTGGATGGGTCGGTCCAGGAAATGGTCCATCAGAATGGCCTGCAGGAGCATCAACCCGCCAACGGCCACTGCGTGCACGGGTGCGCCCCAGAAGATCAACAGCAGCACCACGACAAACTGCGGGGCCAGCATGCTCAGGCAAGCCACCCGTGCGGCACGCTGGGCACCGAGCTGCACCGGAAGCGATGCGATACCCATGCGCCTGTCGCCTTCGATGGCCTTGAAGTCGTTGAGGGTCATGATCCCGTGCGCCCCCGCGCTGTAGAGCGCGGCCAGCGCGAGTGAACGCCCGTCAGGCATCGCACCGCCGGCCATGACCGCGGCACCGGTCAGCCAGGCCAGCCCTTCATAGCAAAGGCCGCAGGCCGCGTTGCCCCACCAGCCGTTCTGCTTGAGCCGCAGCGGGGGCGCACTGTAGGCCCAGGCCAGCAGCAGGCCTGCTGCCCCTGCGGCAAATCCCCAGGTGCCCAGCGTCGTGGCCACCAGCAGCGAAAGCAGCGTCCACGCGATCGCGATGTAAAGCCCCCAGCGACCCGGCATGCGGCCCGAGGGTATCGGCCTGTGAGGCTCGTTGATGGCATCCACATGGCGATCGAACCAGTCGTTGACCGCCTGGCTGCTGGCACAAACCAGCGGGCCAGCGAGCAGGACCCCGGTGACGATCACGAGCCATCGACCATCGGGCGATACGCCCGACGCGATCACCCCGCAGCAGAACGCCCACATCGGCGGAAACCACGTGATCGGCTTCAGCAACTCCGCGACTACAGGCCAGGAGGGCACCGACGAGGGAGGGGTCAAGGCACGGGTGGTCATGCGGAAGATTCTGTGATTGACACTTTGATGTGTCAATCTAAACTTACACTCATTGCAGTCGCCCGGGCTCATCGAGACACTGGCCAGCCGGCAGCATTGAAGGACAGCGAGACAGATGAAACCCAGTTCCTTCCTTGAGCGTGGATTTCTGGCCCCCGTGGATACGAGGTCGGCGCCACCACCTGTCGCGTCGGCCCCGACCGCCGTGGTGATCGGAAGCGGTTTCGGTGGCCTGGCAGCGGCCATCCGTCTGCAGGCGCGCGGCTACCAGGTGACGGTGCTGGAAAAGCTAGATGCACCCGGCGGTCGAGCCTATGTGTACCGGCAGGACGGCTACACATTCGACGCAGGGCCGACCATCATCACCGTGCCCTTCATGCTGGAGGAGCTGTGGGCGCTGTGCGGCAAGAAGCTGTCGGACGACGTGGATCTGCGACCGCTGGACCCCTTCTACCGGATCCAGTTCGACGACGGCACCCATTTCGACTACAGCGGTGACCTGGATGCGATGCGCGCCGAGGTCGCGCGCTTTTCCCCGTCCGACCTCGCCGGCTTCGACTCGTTCATGGTCGAGTCGGACCGCTGCTACAAGCTGGGGTTCGAGGAACTGGCGACGGTTGCCTTCGACACCGTGGGCGACCTGCTCGCCGCGGTTCCGTCGATGATGAAGATGCGCGCCTGGCAAACGCTGTATGCGATGACGGCCCGGCATCTGCGCGACCCCAAGCTGCGCATCGTGTTCAGTTTTCATCCGCTGCTCATCGGCGGCAATCCATTCGCCTGCACCTGCGTCTACAGCCTGATCACCGCGCTCGAGCGCAAGTTCGGTGTGCACTGGGCGATGGGGGGCACCGGCACATTGATCAAGGGGCTCGCAGGTCTGCTCGAAGGCAGTGGCGGACGACTGCGGCTGAACGCCGAAGTGCGCGAGATCACCTGTGTCGCGACTGCGGGCGCGAAGGCGCGCGCCACCGGCGTCACGCTGGCCAGCGGAGAGCACCTGCAGGCAGACATCGTCGTGTCCAACGCAGACACCGCGTGGACCTATCGGCACCTGATCCGCCCGGAGTTTCGCCGCCACTGGAGCGATCGCAAGATCGACAAGGGCCGCTACTCGATGAGCCTGTTCGTCTGGTACTTCGGGACGGATCGGCAGTACCCCGAAGTCCCCCATCACATGATGGTCCTGGGCCCGCGCTACCGCGAATTGCTGAACGACATCTTCAAGGAGCATGTGCTCGCAGAGGACTTCAGCCTCTACCTGCACCGGCCGACGGCATCGGATCCGTCGATGGCACCGCCGGGCTGCGACGCCTTCTATGTTCTGGCGCCAGTGCCGCATCTCGACAGCGGAACCGACTGGGAATCCAAGGCCGAACCCTACCGACAGGCGATCGCCGACGCGCTGGATCGCAAGGTGATGCCGGGCTTTCAGAAGCACATCGCGACGTCCCGCATGACAACGCCGCAGGATTTCCACGACCGCCTCCTGTCGTTCAAGGGAGCGGCCTTCGGCCTGGAGCCGGTCCTGCTTCAAAGCGCCTGGTTCCGCCCACACAACCGCAGCGAAGACGTCGACGGTCTGTTCATGGTCGGCGCCAGCACCCACCCTGGTGCCGGCGTTCCGGGCGTGCTGGGCTCGGCAAAAGCGCTCGAATCGGTCGTGCCCGACGTTTCTCTGCGCGGCACAGCTGCCGCGCCATCCCAGTCCATTGCGCAGGTCAGCCCATCCCGGGCATGACTCGCAGCGAAGGCCGTACCCGAGGACTCTCATGCAGCCACACCTCGCCACGCTCGATTCCCGAACCGATACACCGTTGACTCAGGAGTCCAACGACCCCGAAGCCAGCTTCGAGGTGCGCAGGCGCATGGACCTGCGCGACTGCGAGGCACTGATGCGTACCGGATCGAAGAGCTTCTTTGCCGCCTCGCTCGTGCTGCCCAGCCGCGTGCGCGGGCCGGCCACCGCGCTTTACGCCTTCTGCCGCCTGGCGGACGACACCATCGATCTCGAAAGCCACTTGTACGGCGGACCGATGGGCGCGCTGCAGCACCTGCAGCAGCGACTGCAGCGAATCTATGACGGACGGCCTTCACCGGTGCCGGCAGATCGCGCCCTGGCCGCAGTCGTCGCCAAGTTCAAGCTGCCCAAGGCCCTGCTTGACGCGCTCCTCGAGGGTTTCGAATGGGACCTTCAATCGCATCGTTACGACACGATCGAGCAGCTCCACGACTACGGTGCCCGCGTGGCGGGTACTGTCGGCTCCATGATGGCCGTGATCATGGGTGCGCGCAGCCCGCAGGCACAGGCGCGCGCCTGCGAGCTGGGTGTGGCGATGCAACTGACCAACATTGCACGTGACGTGGGTGAGGACGCACGCGCCGGTCGCCTGTATCTGCCGCGCGACTGGATGCGCGAGGCCGGCATCGACCCGGACGCCTGGCTGCAGGCACCGTCTTTCACACCCGCACTCGGCTCGGTGGTGTCGCGCCTGCTGGCCGAAGCCGATGTGCTGTACGAGCGCGCCGCACTCGGCATCTCTGCCCTGCCGCGCGATTGCCGGCCAGCCATCCAGGCGGCGCGGCTGGTCTACGCGGAAATCGGTCGGGAGGTCGAGCGCGCGGGATGCGACTCGGTATCGCGCCGGGCGAGCGTGTCGTCGCAACGCAAGCTCGGACTGATGGCCGTGGCCTTCGGAGCTGCGGCGGTGTCACCCGCACGCCGCAGGTCCGGCGACGACCTTGATCCTGCACCCCTGCCAGCCATCCAGTATCTGGTCGACGCGGCGGCGATTCCCACATCCACCGGCGACGACAAGCCCCATGCCTTGCGCGGGGTCCGTCCGGCCCGATTCGACCAACGCGTTCTTTGGACGATCGGACTTTTCGAGCGCCTCGAAGAACGCCAGCGCGCCAGCAACTCCTTCAACGGCGCCGGCCAGCAGCAACCCTCGGTATTCAGCGGCTGAAAGTCCGGCGGGTTACGCCCGCTGTCAGCGCACCCGCGGCATCCGCCACGGGAGCATCAGTTGCACTGCCGTGGAAACCAGGCGGGGCACGTTCAGCGTCTCGTGCACCGAGACCACCGACTCGCCCAGCAGCCCGGAAGTCAGCACCGACCGGACGTAGAACGGCGTGTCTTCCAGCGTTTGCGTGACGGACGCGGGATGCTGAGCATCGGTGCGCATGGTGCGGTCGATGCGCCAAGCGGTGCGCGGCAGCGTTTGACGCTCTGGCGCCTTGAAATGCTCGAAGTCGCCCGACGGCTGGAATCGCACGGCGATCACCCGGTCGGCACCCTCCTTCTGGCGCACGTCGTAGATCACGCCGGTGCTGCCGTCCTTCAATGGCGCACGCGACCAGTCCCATTCGACGAACGGCCGGTCGATCGGCTCATCGCCCTCGTTCGAATCGAGGTAGGCGTGGCCGGACCAGCTCGCGGCAGGGGAATCGAAGTCGACCTCGACGCGAGCGCATGGCGCGATCGGGCCCCAACGGTGCAAGCCCTTGTCGTCGAGCGCGGCGACAAAGCGGCACAGGCCTTTCGGGTAGACGCGAACCTGACCGCGCACCCGCCTGGGAATCGGCACGCTGACCTCATCGAGGTCGATGGTCAGGCAACTGCCGTTCCAGTGCAGCTGACTCGGGCCGATGACGAGTCGGGTGGCGTCACGGTGGAGGCTGGCGCGGCTGCGCTCGGTCATGGCCCAGCGCTTGCCAGCCTTGCCGTACAGCGCCACGTTGATCGAACAGTGGTTCTCGGGATCGGTGGCTCCGCCGCGTCGCGCCCAGGCGTAGTAGGGCGAAAAGACGCTTCCAACGAAGGCGATGATGCTCAGCGCGTGTTGCCCGTCGTCGCTGATCGCGTCGACATACCACCAGAGATATGCACCCGGCGCGACCGGTTGGTCGAATCGAGGTGCGCCATCAGCGTCTCGGCCGCCAGCCGCCCGGACATCGCGGCCATCGGCACGCCCGGTCCCGGATGCACGCTGCCCCCCGCCAGGTAAAGCCCCGGCAGGCGGCTCGCCGCCTCCGGCCGCTGGAACACCCCCATCCACCCGTGAGACGCCTGGCCGTAGAGCGCCCCGCCCGTCGCTGGGAAAAGCCGATGAAACCCGGTCGGCGTCGTGATCACCGTGTTGTGAGCCTGCCGGTCGATGGTCAGGCCGCTGCGCTTCATCAACGCGAAGTGGGTCCGCTCGCATGCTTCTATCTCCGAGGGTTCAAGAGGTGTCGAATCGCCGTGTGCAGGCGCATTGACCAGGCAGAGCAGTCGCTCTGCCCGGCTGCCGTCCGGATCGCCGTCACAAGGAGGCAGACGGCCGCTGTCGTCTCGATCCTGAGCGCAGACGTAGACCGTGCCCTCGCGTGGCAGCCGGGCGTGCTGGAAGATGTCCCTGAATTCCGATGCGTAGTCGGAGTTGAAGAACACGTTGTGACGCACCATCGGAAAGCCGCGGGTGCGCGCGTGCATCGACCACGTCATCGCAGACAGCGAGCGCCGTGATGCAGCGATCTCGGGCACCGCTGTTCGAGCGCGATCTCCGAGCAGGCCCACGGACAGCGCCGCTGCATCACCGTTGAAGACGACCGAATCGGCGTCGATGCAGGTGCCGTCTGCGAGCCGCACGCCGCAGGCGCGTCCGTCGCGCACCAGCACCTCATCGCAGGCCTGCCCGTACCGCAGCGTGGCACCGCGCTTTTGTGCCAGTGCAGCCAGCGTGGTCGCGACCGCCAGCATGCCGCCATCGACCGCCCACACGCCATCCATCTCGACCTGCGCGACCAGCATCAGTGTCGCCGGCGCCGCGAACGGCGACGAACCACAGTAGGTGGCATAGCGACCGAACAACTGCTGAAGGCGCGCGTCGTGGAAATGCCTGGCAAGCGAACTCCAGAGCGAGGCGAATGGGCCCAGCCCGGCCAGCACGCCCAGGCCGCTCGGCCCCAGGTCACGCGCCATGCTGAGCATGGTGGGCCGCTGCGATCGGATGTACGGGCCTTCGAGCGTGTCATAGACCTTGCGCGCCTGGTCGCAGAACCGCAGGAAACGCCGAGCCTCTCCCGGTCCCGCGAACTGTGAGATCGCATCAGCCGACCGCGCAGAGTCGGCATGCAGGTCGAGCCGCTGATCTCCACCCCAGGCGTGCCGCGCAAGCACGCCGAGCGGCTGCAAACGCAACTCTTCGGTCAAGGATGAACCGGCTGCCTCGAATATCTGCTCGAAGACCCATCGCATCGTGAACACGGTCGGGCCGGAATCGACGCCGGCGCCATCGACCACGACTCGACGCATCTTGCCGCCGGGCGTTTCTGCGCGCTCGATGAGCGTGACCTGCAGGCCACGACAAGCAAGCAGGAGAGCGCTGACCAGTCCTGCCACACCAGCGCCGACCACCACAACGCGGTGCGCCCGCAACGCGTCAACCATGGTGGCGTCCCATCCACACGCCACGAGCACCGCATGGAACGAAGCGCACGAACATCGACTCGGAGAAGTAGCCATTGCGCTGAGATGCCTTGATGGCCTCG
>JAGNWJ010000007.1:21166-49302 GCA_017986065.1 Rhizobacter sp.
CGGTGCGCCCGCAACGCGTCAACCATGGTGGCGTCCCATCCACACGCCACGAGCACCGCATGGAACGAAGCGCACGAACATCGACTCGGAGAAGTAGCCATTGCGCTGAGATGCCTTGATGGCCTCGAGGTGCGCCCCGCTGCGCGCGTAGGCATCCATGCGCGCGACGCTTTCCCACATCGTGAAGGTGGCTTGACGCAGCAGCGGCGCCTCGCCCACACCGGCGGAAAACAGGCAGCCCGGCGCATCGACGAGCGAACGCTGCGTCAGCGGCGCCTGCTTCCAGAACGCCCGCGCCAGACCCGGCCGGATCGACGCGCGGGTCAAGGCTGCAACGGGTCCGGACTCAGGCGCCGAAGCGGTGACTGGCAGGGACATGCCCGACCAGCTTCCCCGACTGCTGAAGGGGTGCAGCTTGACAGCGAAGTATTCGCTGGAGCGGGCTTGGTAGGCTTTTGCCAGGGCTGACGAATCGAGAAACCGGTCGGCCGTGTCGTCACCATCGAACACGCAGAAGACTCCTTGCCGCGAAAGGCTCGGGCGCAAGCCGAATCCGGAGTCGTAGCCACAGCCGAGAACCTTGAAGAAGCGCAGGCCCGGCGTGCCGCGCAGGGCGAACCGTCCGAAGACAAACCGCGCCCAGCCCCAGCCCTTCGATCCCGGAGCGATATCGACCAGGACCATCACCGCGACCGGTCCAGAGGGAGGCGCAACGACGGCCGGCGATTCAGGCGCCGACACTGGAATCATCTGGTGGACTGCACCAGTTGCAAAGACGCGGGAGCCCGCAGCGCCAGCGCCTTGGGCAGCGGACAGTTCCGCTCAACTGCACCCTACTTTTCGCTCTCGGCGACAGGGTCGCTCAATCCGTAACGACGCAGCTTGACGTAAAGACTCTGGCGCGAGAGGCCGAGCATTTCGGCGGCTGCAGCGCGGTTGTCACGCGTCAATTCAAGCGCGGCTTCAATGCACAGCTGCTCGATCAGATCGGTGGTTTCGCCAACGATGTCCTTCATCGGGACGCGCCCGACGAGTTCGGACAACTGGCCGACCGAGCGCGGCAATTCCTTGGCCGCACGGGCGTCGTTGGCCAGTCGCTGACTCACATCGCGGATGGTGAAGCCCAGAAACGACTGCTCACCTTCGGTGACCATCGTCGCAGAGATCTCGACGTCGCTCAGGGTGCCTTGATCGCTGCGCATGGTGGTGGGAAACAATCGCACCGATCCGCGTTGCCGCAACGTCGAAATCAGCACGTTCATTTCGACGCCGGTGCGGCCGAGCCAGCGGCCGAGCGATTCGCCACGCACCTGCTTCTCGTTAGGAACCTGAACCAGGTCGATGAAGGAATCGTTCGCAGAAACTATCGAACCGTCGATGTCGGTGACGACCACGCAATCCGGCGAACACTGGATGAGCTTCGAAAGCATCGACTGCTCACCGCTCTTCGAGATCGAAGCGCCGTCAGGTGTTGCCGGTGACAACCGCAGAACCAGCAAGGAGCCGACCTCCTGGCGAAACATCGAACCGGAAATATGCACTTCGCCGTTGCCGCCGGCCAGACTCACGCGCAGAACATCCGCCTTGCCCGACGCGCGCAGCGAGGCCAGCATCGTCTGTACGGCCTCGGACCCTGGCTCATCGAGCCCGACAGGAAACGAGACACCGACCAGCTTGCGAGCCGCGTCGGCGAACATCTGGATGGCCGCTGGGTTCGCTTCCTGCACTTTCTGGGTGACGCTGTCGATGATCAGCACGGCTTCGGATGAGCCTTGAAACAGATGCCGATATCGGGACTGGGCGTCGCGCAGACGCCAATGCTCATGAAGTGAGGCCTGCTGCGCGTCGACCAGACTCTGCTGCATGGATGCCATCGCCCGCAGGTCACGCCCGAAGACCACGGAATGGCCGAGGGAGTCGGCGCGACTGACATCGTCGACTTTCACGGCGCAGTAAGCCAGAGGAAGATCGGCACCGGCCTCAGAGGGATGATTGACCTGCCGCCAGCGTGGCGCCGAGACCGAGTCAGCTTCGCGCAACAGCGCCTCGATCTTCGGACGACTCTCCTTGGTGACAGTCTGGATCCAGGGCTGCCCGACCCAACGCTCGTAACCGAGATCCTTCAAGCTGTCACTACCGAAGGCCATGTCGCAGATGACGCCTTCAGCGTCCACGATCAGCGCGACATCTGCCGCGGTGGCAATCAGTTTCGCGGCGGCGGTTGCACTGAGGTCACCAAGGGTTCGAGTCGGCCTCGAAAATGGAGTCATCTTGACCCCCCCCTTGCCGTGCCACCGAATGCAATCATGGTTCAGCTTTTCAGTGAAAACCCGAATTTTATCAGGGGCTCTTGGATAGACAGGCGATGAGCTTCTCGGCAGCAACCGGCGCCTGCTTGCCATCCGTGCTGGTTGCATCCGCACCGACAAGCGCTGCGTATTCGGGGTGTAGCGTGAAAATCGGGCCCCCGACGAGCACGCCGATGGCCTTGTTGCGGGACACCTCCCGCACCGAAACGATGGACGAAGTCAGCCAATCGAGGCGTGCTTCGGTTCCCACGGAAAAGCCGACCACATCGAACCACTCGCGCCGAACCATGTCGATGGCCTCGGTACGGCGTGCACCCTGGCCGCTGGTGACATCCCAACCGGCGTGCATGAAGAAATCCCCGACCATCGACAGGCCGAAGGTGTGTTGCTCGCCCGGCGCCGGGAGCAGCAGCACGCGCCGCGCATTGGCCGGGAACTGAGCCTCGGTGGAAAATTCGGGGCTGAACTCCTGTAGCAAGCCCTGCAGTCGGCCCAGACCGAGCGTCACGTCGGTGAAGTCACACTCGTCAGAGGTCCAGAGACAGCCGAGTTGCCTGGCGGCCGGCGCCAGAAGCTGGAGATAGAGCACTTCGATGGAGACCCCCTGATCGCGAAGTGCGCTGACGTGCGCTGCAATGGGTGGTTGTTCGCGTCGAAGCAGCAGCTGGACAAACGCATCGACATCGGCTCTGGTGGGATGCGGGCCCGCGACAGGGGCATCAGAGACAGCGCCCGGACAGCGGTGAGCCTCGACGAGTCGGGGAATGATCTCCGCTTCGAGGGTCTTCACCAGGCGGGTCATCCGCTCTTCGGCAGCCGGACGCTCCAGCCTGGCCTGAATCCACCTGGGTGAATCGGAATTGAAGGGCAGCCGATGCCCGTCCGGCCAAAAGCGGGCAGCCGCCAAGTCGGCAGCGGCTTCTTCGAATTCAGTCGCGAACGCGCTGAGAGTCAATCGAGTCATGAGTGGTCTCCTGGCGCGGCGCCCGCGCTGGCTGCGCGGCACGTCTGTCGTGGACGGAGTCCGGGACGTATCGCCTGACTGAGCGCTTCGTCCCGCGGACTGACCTGCCAGAAAAGCCGTCGAGGACATCGAAGCATCGGCGATCTTGGTGCCGTCAGCATGCCCGAGGCCGCACCGACTGTCCACTCGGCAATCACCCTTGGCTGACCGATCGGCCGCGCTTGCGCCGGCGCGCAGTTCAACACTTGCATCGGGAGTAACTCGCATCTCTGGACGCACCCACTCGAAGCCAACAGAGGGGCGTCCACACGCAGAGGACGTGTCGAGCGCCAGCAGCGGTGAATACCGATCGAGTCTCCGCCTCAGAGGCGGCAGATCGGCACCGTGATCCGATGATCGACCGGGTGCGGGTAACTGTCAATATAAATTTACGTCAACCTGAATTGACATTTGCAGGGGCCCCATCTAAATTCAATTCAACCGGCCAGCAGCAGCCAGAGGAAGCGATGTACGAACGAGGGTCACAACCAGCAGAGCGACGGCCTTTGTACACCGCCGAAGAGCGAATCCGGCGTGATTCGTCTGTCTGGACCCTCGTGCAAGGTGTACTGGCGCCGATCCAGTTTCTGGTGTTTCTCGCCAGCCTTTTCCTCGTTCTCCGTTACCTGCACACCGGCGAAGGGTTGGCGCTGGCCACCGGTTCGGTGGTGCTGAAGACCTTGACGCTCTACACGATCATGGTCACCGGTTGCATCTGGGAAAAAGTGGTTTTCGGACGCTACCTGTTCGCGCCCGCTTTTTATTGGGAAGACGTGTTCAGCATGCTGGTGCTGGCACTGCATACAGCCTATCTGGCGGCCTTGGCCACCCAGGCGCTGAACTCCTCGCAGTTGATGTACCTGGCTCTCGCAGCCTACGCCGCCTATGCGATCAATGCGGCTCAGTTCATCTGGAAGCTGCGCGCTGCACGCCTCGATATTGCACAGCGCGATGCGATGGCTCGTCATCCGGGATTGGTCGCGTGAACGCCGTGGTCCCGATCCGGCCTGCCGAGGCCCGAGGCTGCGGAGATGCTCCCATCCTGCGCGAACGCGGACAGCGCGAGGTGTTCTGCGGGCTGACCGGCATCATCTGGTTGCACCGCAAGATCCAGGACGCGTTCTTCCTGGTGGTGGGATCGCGCACCTGTGCGCACCTGATCCAGTCGGCCGCAGGCGTGATGATCTTCGCCGAGCCACGTTTTGCCACGGCCATCATCGACGAGCGCGATCTCGCTGGCCTGGCCGACTGCAACGACGAACTCGATCGTGTGGTGATCCGGCTTCTCGAACGACGGCCCGAGATCAAGTTGCTCTTCCTGGTGGGCTCGTGCCCATCCGAGGTGATCAAGCTCGACCTGTCGCGTGCTGCTTCGAGGTTGTCTGGACGCTTCTCGCCCGATGTGCGGGTGCTCAATTACTCCGGCAGCGGCATCGAGACCACCTTCACGCAGGGCGAAGACGCTTGCCTGGCCGCCCTGGTACCGAGCCTTCCGCGCTCGGCGGCCGATGCACCTGCTTCGCTGTTGGTCGTCGGTGCGCTTGCAGACGTGGTCGAAGACCAGTTCTCCAGGCTGTTCACCGGCCTTGGCCTCGGTGGCGCCGACGCGCCCGTTCGATTTTTCCCGCCACGCCATGCAACCGACCTGCCCGCCATCGGTCCGAACACGAAGTTCCTGCTGGCTCAACCCTTCCTCGCCGACACCGCACGCGCGCTCGAGTCGTGCGGCGCCCAGCGTCTGGCTGCCCCGTTCCCGCTCGGCGTCGAAGGCACGACAAGCTGGCTTCAGGCCGCGGCCACCGCATTCGGGATAGCTGCCGCCACGTTCGATCGGGTCACCGCGCCAGGTCGCGATCGCGCCGCCACAGCACTTGCGCGGCATCGCGTCCAGCTCGCCGGAAAGCGCGTGTTCTTCTTTCCAGACTCTCAGCTTGAAGTACCCATCGCTCGCTTCCTGTCGCGCGAACTGGGCATGCAATTGATAGAGGTTGGCACGCCCTACCTGCACCGTCAGCACCTGGCCGAAGAACTCGATCTGCTGCCAGCCGGCACATTCCTGTCCGAGGGGCAGCATGTCGATAACCAGCTCGATCGCTGCAGGCAGGCGCAGCCCGACATCGTGGTCTGCGGCCTGGGGCTGGCCAACCCGCTCGAAGCCGAAGGGATGACCACGAAGTGGGCGATCGAACTCGTATTCACGCCGATCCACGGCTACGAGCAAGCGGCAGATCTGGCCGAGCTCTTTGCTCGGCCTCTGGTCCGTCGCATGAAGCTCGTCGCATGAAGCCGCACCGCACGGCCAGCACGGAAGGCACCAGACCATGCAGTTGACGCTCTGGACCTACGAGGGGCCGCCGCACGTGGGTGCGATGCGCATCGCCACCGCGTTGAAGGACGTGCACTACGTGCTGCACGCGCCCCAGGGCGACACCTACGCCGACCTGCTCTTCACGATGATCGAGCGCCTGCCTAAGCGGCCGCCGGTCACCTACACCACCTTCCAGGCGCGAGATCTGGGGGGCGACACCGCCGAACTGTTCAAGACCGCAGCCCGCGAGGCCTACGAACGGTTCAAGCCCAAGGCGATGATGGTCGGCGCCTCTTGCACCGCTGAATTGATCCAGGACGATCCGGGTGGGCTCTGCAAGGCATTGAACCTGCCCGTGCCGGTCGTCGCGCTGGAATTGCCCTCGTACCAGCGCAAGGAGAACTGGGGCGCCTCGGAAACCTTCTATCAGATGGTCCGAGCGCTGGCAGGCCCGAACGCACCGGCTCCCGGGACCGCGAAGCCCGGCCGGGTCGCTGGGGCACGCCCGCGCTGCAACATCCTCGGCCCGGCAGCACTCGGTTTCCGGCACCGCGATGACTTGCGCGAGATCACCAGCCTTCTGGCGCAACTGGGCATCGAGGTCAACGTCGTGGCTCCGCTCGGTGCCACGGCCGACGACCTGTCCCGACTCGGCGACGCCGATTTCAATGTGGTGCTCTACCCGGAGATTGCGTCGCTGACCGCATCGTGGCTGACGCGCATCTTCGGCCAACCGGCAACCAAGACGATCCCGATCGGTGCTGGCGCAACCCGAGAGTTCATCAAGGAAGTGGCGCAGCTGGCCGACATCGACCCGAGCGCCATGCTGGCGAACAGCGATTCGCGCTCGCCGTGGTACGCCAAGTCCGTCGACTCGACCTACCTGACCAACAAGCGCGTGTTCGTGTTCGGGGACGCGACCCATGCGGTCGCCGCTGCGCGGGTGGCCAGCCAGGAACTGGGGTTCAAGGTGGTCGGCATCGGCACCTACAGCCGCGAATTCGCCCGTGAAGTGAGAGAAGCGGCCAAGCTGTACGACGTCGAAGCTCTCATCAGCGACGACTATCTCGAGATCGAGGCGCGGATATCCGAACTGCGTCCCGAACTGGTGCTGGGCACGCAGATGGAGCGCCACATCGCCAAGCGGCTCGGACTGCCTTGCGCAGTCATCTCGGCGCCGGTGCATGTGCAGGACTTTCCAGCACGCTACTCGCCGCAGATGGGGTTCGAGGGCGCCAACGTGCTCTTCGATACCTGGGTGCACCCGCTGATGATGGGTCTCGAGGAGCACCTGATCGGCATGTTCCGCGGCGATGCCGAGTTCCACGAAGACGCGGGCCCCTCGCATCTCGGGGGCCACGCCGCCCCGCGGGCCCATGCGTCCGGGCCAGGCATTGTCGAATCGGAAACGCTCGGTGCCGAGCTCGTTGCGGGCGCAGAGAAACAGATTGACCAGAACGCAGAAAGCCCCGCGGCCGCGATCCCGGCAAGTTGGGCCCCTGATGCGGAGAAGGAGCTTCGAAAGATTCCGTTCTTCGTGCGCGGCAAAGCGCGCCGCAACACCGAGCGATACGCACAAGAACATAGCGTACCGGTGATCACCGTCGAGACACTGTATGACGCAAAAGCTCATTTCAGCAGCTGAAGTCCGATCGAAGATCCACCACACGCCGATTCGGGTGGTGGTGGTGACGATGGACACGCATCTGGCCAGCTCGACGCAGCGCGCGCGCGCCACGTTGGCACGCGAGCTGCCCGGCCTGCAGTTGTCGATGCACGCGGCCTCCGAGTACGCAGGCAACTCGGCGGCCCTGGAAAGGTGCCGGGCGGACATCGCGCAGGCCGACATCGTCGTCGCCGGGATGCTGTTCCTGGAGGATCACTTCCTGCCGATCCTCCCTGACCTGCTGGCGCGTCGCGACCACTGTGACGCCATGATCTGCATGGCTTCGGCTGGCGAAATCGTCAAGCTCACCCGCCTCGGCAACTTCGACATGACCAAGCCCTCCAGTGGGCCGATGGCCTTGCTGAAGAAGCTGCGAGGCAACAAGGAAAAGTCCGCGCCCGGTGGCGCCGCGCAGATGAAGATGCTGCGTCGCATCCCCCAGATGCTGAGGTTCATTCCAGGCACGGCTCAGGACGTGCGCGCCTATTTCCTGACGCTCCAGTACTGGCTCGGCGGCTCCGACGAGAACATGCTCAATCTGGTGCGCCACGTGGTCGACCGCGGAGCAGACGGCCCGCGTCGCGTTCTGCGTGGCCTCGTGAAGGTGTCCGTGCCAGTGGAGTATCCCGAGGTCGGCGTGTACCACCCTCGCATGCCGGGTCGCCTGTCGGCCGACGCATCGGCATTGCCGAAGCCGCCGTGCAATGAAATTCGAGGCACGGTCGGCGTGCTGGTGCTGCGCTCCTACCTGCTGTCCAACAACGCTGGGCATTACGACGGCGTGATCTCGGCCCTCGAGGCGCGCGGCCTGCGGGTGATCCCGGCCTTCTCCGCCGGCCTCGACGCGCGACCTGCCATCGACCACTTCTTCAGGAAGGATGCAGAGATCCTCGTCGACGCGGTCGTCTCGCTGACCGGCTTCTCGCTGGTCGGTGGCCCTGCCTACAACGACGCCAAGGCCGCCGAGGAAGTGCTCGCGCAGCTCGACGTGCCCTACGTGGCTGCACACCCGGTCGAATTCCAGACACTGGACCAGTGGGGAGCCTCGGACCGTGGCCTTCTTCCAGTGGAAAGCACGATCATGGTGGCGATCCCGGAGCTCGACGGATCGAGCAGTCCGATCGTCTTCGGCGGCCGGCCCGGCGCAGCCGGCGTGACGTGCACGGGTTGCAGCCATGCCTGCAACTTCCAGGAAAGCGACAACGCGAAGGACATGCACGCCTGTCCGGAACGGGCCGCGATGCTGGCCGCCCGCGTGCTCAAGCTGGTCGCGTTGCGCCGCAGCGAGCGCGCCCAGCGCAAGGTCGCGATCGTCATATTCAACTTCCCGCCGAATGCCGGCAACATCGGCAGCGCTGCGTACCTGTCGGTCTTCGAGTCACTGTTTCACACGCTGACCTCGATGAAGGCGCAAGGCTACAAGGTCGATCTTCCCGAAAGCATCGATGCACTGCGCGACAGCGTGCTGAAGGGCAACGCCGCCCAGCACGGAGCAGACGCCAATGTGCACACGCTGATCTCCGCCGAGGACCACGTGCGTCGCGAGCGCTGGCTCCAGGAGATCGAAGGCCAATGGGGCCCGGCGCCCGGGCGCCAACTGAGCAATGGCAACTCGATCCTCGTTCTCGGAAAGCAGTTCGGCAACGTGCTGGTCGGTGTGCAGCCGGCGTTCGGATACGAAGGCGATCCGATGCGCCTGCTGTTCGAGAAGGGCCTTGCACCGACGCACGCCTTCTCGGCCTTCTATCGCTATCTGCGCGAGGATTTCAAGGCGCACGCTGTGCTGCATTTCGGCACCCACGGGGCGCTCGAATTCATGCCCGGAAAGCAAAGCGGCCTGGGCGGCATGTGCTGGCCCGATCGGTTGATCGACGACTTGCCGAACATCTACCTCTATGCATCGAACAATCCGTCGGAGGGCGCCATCGCCAGGCGCCGGTCGGGGGCCACGCTGATCAGCTACCTGACCCCTCCGGTGGCGCAAGCCGGCCTCTATCGCGGACTCAACGACTTGAGAGCCTCGATCGAGCGGTGGCGCACCCTGGAGCCACGGTCGGCCGATCGCGCAGAGCTGGCGATTCTTGTGCAGTCGCAGGCGGCCGAACTGGATCTTGCAAGTGCCGAACCGCCCTGGGATGCCGCCGAGGGCGGTGACGCCGATACCCGTGTCGCTCGCCTGACCGAGCAGATGCTCGAGCTCGAGTACACCCTGATCCCCCATGGTCTTCATGTAACGGGCCGCCCACCGAGCGTCGCTGAACGGGTCGACATGCTGCTTGCGATGGCCGACGCCTCACATGGCGTGCAGCTTGAGCGCGCCTCGATTGAGGCGCTGGTGGGTGGTGGCAGCGCTGAGCGGGCGCTCGAGTTGGGCCACCTGCCGCGCGATGAGGCGTCGATGGAGATGATGCGCGGGTTGGCCAAGGCGGATGCGATGCTCGCCGTGGACACCGAGGTGGAAGCCATCCTGCATGCGCTCGATGGTCGATTCATCCGTCCGGCGCCGGGAGGAGACGTCCTTCGCACGCCGGCCGTGTTGCCCACGGGCAGGAACATTCACGGGTTCGATCCGTTCCGCATCCCCAGCGCATTCGCGGTCAAGGATGGCTTCAAGCAAGCTCAACTGCTGATCGACCGACATCGCGCGGATGGTCACGGGCTGCCCGAATCGATCGCGATGGTGCTGTGGGGCAGCGACAACCTGAAGAACGAGGGGGCGCCCATAGCGCAGGCCCTGGCCCTGATGGGCGCGTTGCCTCGCTTCGACAGCTACGGGCGCATTGCCGGAGCGACCCTGATTCCTCTGTCCGAACTGGGGCGTCCTCGCATCGACGTGGTGATCACGTTGTCAGGCATCTTCCGGGACCTCCTGCCCCTGCAGATCAAGCTGCTGGCCGAAGCAGCCTACCTGTGTGCATCGGCGGCAGACGAGCCAATCGAGATGAACTGGATCCGCAAGCACGCCCTCGCCTATCAGCAGGAGCATGGCTGCACACTGGAAACTGCAGCTCTGCGCGTCTACGGCAATGCCGAGGGCGCCTATGGATCGAACGTCAACAACCTCGTCGAGAGCGGCAAGTGGTCGGACGAAGGCGAGATCGCCGAGACCTACACCCGTCGCAAAGGCTTTGCGTACGGACGGACGGGTCGCGCAGTTCAGCAGACGGCCCTGCTCAAGAGCGCGTTGGCCGACGTCCAGTTGACCTATCAGAACCTCGACTCGGTTGAACTGGGCGTGACCACGGTCGACAACTACTTCGACACGCTGGGCGGAATAACGCAAGCGGTGAAGGTGGCCAAGGGCGGCCGCAGCAGCGACGTGCCACCTGTCTACATCGGTGACCAGACCCGGGGCGACGGCGCCGTGCGGTCACTGCGGGAACAAGTTGCACTGGAAACCCGGACCCGCATGCTGAACCCGAAGTGGTACGAAGGCATGCTCGAACACGGCTACGAAGGAGTGCGCCAGATCGAGGTGCATGTGACCAACACGATGGGATGGTCCGCAACCACGGGTCAGGTTCAACCGTGGGTCTATCAGCAACTCAGCGAAACCTTCATGCTGGATCCCGAGATGCGAGAGCGTCTCGCAAAGCTGAATCCCACGGCCTCGGTGCGCGTCGCCAACCGACTGCTTGAAGCATCCGCGCGCAACTACTGGCAACCCGACGCAGCAACGCTCGACGCATTGCGTCGTGCCGGTGAAGAACTCGAGGACCGACTCGAGGGCGTGTTTTCCGACTCTCCCGAAGGAGCTCACGCATGAGCACGACGACAGTTCCCATCCCCGACATCAAGAACCCGGGCGTTCGCAAGAATCTCCGGCTCGACGGCGAGGGCAGCGTTCAGGTCGAACTCGATCCGAGCGTCAAGATCGGCAACGCCAAGGTCTTCGCGATCTACGGCAAGGGCGGCATCGGCAAGAGCACCACATCGAGCAACCTGTCAGCCGCGTTCTCGAAGCTGGGCAAGCGAGTGCTCCAGATCGGTTGCGATCCAAAGCACGACTCCACCTTCACGCTGACGAAGAAGATGCTGCCCACTGTCATCGACGTGCTTGAGACAGTCAACTTCCATGCAGAGGAACTGCGCGTCGAGGACTTCGTCTTCCCCGGATACAACGGTGTGATGTGCGTCGAGGCCGGCGGACCGCCCGCCGGGACGGGCTGTGGCGGTTACGTCGTCGGACAGACGGTCAAGCTGCTGAAGGAGCACCACCTGCTCGAAGACACCGACGTGGTGATCTTCGACGTGCTCGGCGATGTGGTGTGCGGCGGATTCGCTGCACCGCTGCAGCACGCCGACCGCGCCTTGATCGTCACCGCCAACGACTTCGATTCGATCTTCGCGATGAACCGCATCGTGCAGGCCATCGGTGCGAAGGCGAAGAACTACAACGTGCGGCTCGGCGGCGTGATCGCCAACCGCAGCCGCGAGACCGACCAGATCGACAAGTACAACGAACGCATCGGTCTGAAGCTCGCAGCGCACTTCCCGGACCTGGACGTGATCCGCCGAAGCCGCCTGAAGAAGTCGACCCTGTTCGAGATGGAACCCTCGCCCGAGCTCGAAGCCGTGCAGAAGGAGTACATGCGACTGGCAGCCTCGCTCTGGCTGGGCACCGAGCCAATGAATGCCGTGCCGATGAAAGACCGCGACATCTTCGATCTGCTGGGATTCGACTGATGCCGAACCACACCGCACCACGGAAGCTCACATGAATCCCACCAGCTACGTCGAACGCCGCGGCAAGATCGAGGACTATTTCGATCGCACCGCCGTGCAGGCCTGGGCCCGGCTCACGTCCGACGCCCCGGTCGGCCGCATTCGCGCCACGGTACGCGCCGGTCGCGATCGCATGCGCGCCACCCTGCTCGACTGGCTGCCCGCAGACCTGCGCGGCATGCGCTTGCTCGATGCGGGTTGCGGCACAGGAGCCCTCGCAGTGGAGGCCGCACACCGCGGAGCACAGGTGCTGGCGATCGATCTCTCACCCACGCTGGTCGATCTGGCACGAGACCGCCAGCCCGCAGAGCTGACCAGCGAGTTCAGCGCCGGTCGCATCGACTTCCGCTCGGGAGACATGCTCGACCCGGCGCTGGGCGAATTCGACTACGTCGTCGGCATGGACTCGCTGATCCACTACCGCACCCCGGATGCCGTGCGCGTGGTCGCGGGTCTGGCCGAGCGCACGCGCTGCGGCCTGATGTTCACGTACGCGCCCAGCAATCCGGCGTTGATTGCGATGCGCGCCGTGGGACGCATGTTCCCGCGCAGCGATCGCGCGCCCTGGATCGAACCGGTGGCCGAGGCTGCATTGCACCGGCTGCTGGCAGCAGATCCCGCGCTGCAGGACTGGAGCCGCGGCCGCACGCAGCGCATCTCGAGCGGCTTCTACACGTCGCAGGCACTGGAACTGGTACGCCAATGAGGGCGAAGGCGCCATCGCTGCTGATCATTCGAGCCCGGCAATGGCTCGATGTGGCGCCGCAGTTCCTGCCTTTCGCGGACGCGGCCACGAATGAACTGCCGCTGGGCAGGCTGCTGCGACTGTCGCTGTTCCAGGTTTCCGTGGGCATGGCCAGCGTCCTGCTGATCGGGACACTGAACCGCGTGATGATCCTCGAGATGGGCATGGCAGCCTGGCTGGTGTCTCTGATGGTCGCGCTGCCCCTCGTGTTTGCGCCATTTCGCGCATTGGTCGGCTTCAAGTCCGATACGCATCGCTCGGTGCTGGGCTGGAAGCGGGTGCCCTACATCTGGATAGGCACCTGGCTCCAGTTCGGCGGCTTCGCGATCATGCCGTTCGCCTTGATCCTGCTGTCGGGCGACACGCGGGCCGGCCCGTGGCTCGGGTACGTGAGCTCGGCGCTGGCCTTCTTGCTCGTCGGAGCGGGTTCTCAGATCACGCAGACCGCTGGCCTGGCTCTCGCCACGGACATCGCACCCGAAGGATCACGGCCACGTGTGGTGGCGCTGATGTACGTGATGCTGCTGACCGGCATGGTGGCAAGCAGCCTGATCTTCGGCGCCCTGCTGGCCGACTTCAGTCAGGTGCGGCTGATCAAGGTGGTGCAGGGTGCCGCTGTGGTCACGATCGCCCTGAACCTGATCGCGCTGTGGAAGCAGGAGGTTCGCAACCCGTCCGGTACGGCCAGAAGCCTCCCGCGCCCCGAGTTCCGCGCCACCTGGCAGGCCTTTGCCAGACAGGGACGCACCCTGCGGTTCCTGGTCGCCGTGGGCCTGGGAACTGCCGCCTTCAGCATGCAGGACATCATCCTCGAGCCCTACGGCGGAGAAATCCTCGGGCTGAGCGTCAGCGCCACCACCTTGCTGACCGCCCTGCTGGCCGGAGGCGCACTGGCTGCATTCGGCCTCGCAGCACGCTGGATGAGCGCTGGCATCGATGCCTACCGTCTCGCAGCCTTCGGCGCTCTGACGGGCGTCATCGCATTCTCGGCAGTGATCTTCGCGGCGCCACTCGAGTCGGCGGCGCTGTTTCGCGTCGGGACGACCCTGATCGGATTCGGCGGCGGCCTGTTTGCCGTCAGCACCTTGACCGCTGCAATGAGCCTCGAGGCACCAGGCCGCGCCGGTCTCGCGCTGGGTGCCTGGGGCGCCGTGCAGGCGACCGCAGGTGGCATCGCCATCGTGCTGGGCGGCGCATTGCGCGACATCGTCACCAGCATGGCATCGCAGGGAACACTGGGCGCCGGGCTGTCCGATGCGTCGGTCGGCTACAGCGTTGTGTATCACATCGAAATCGCCCTGCTGTTCGCCACGCTGGTTGCCATCGGTCCGCTCGTCCGCACGTCGGTCGCGCCTCGATCGCAATCTGTTTCGAAGTTTGGGTTGGCCGAATTTCCCGGCTGACCAGTTCTTGCTCTAAAGAAGGAGACCACACCATGGGTACTGGAGCCATCACCGGCTACATAGACGTTGCACAGATCGTGCTCTATCTGTTCTGGATCTTCTTTTTCGGTCTGGTGTACTACCTGCAGATGGAAAGCAAGCGCGAGGGGTTCCCGCTTGAAACGGTCTACCCCTCGGGAGAGATCCGCACCAGTCCGGGCTTCGTGATGATGCCGACGCCCAAGACGTATCTGCTGCCGCATGGTGGCACGCTGACGGTTCCGAATGACAGCGTGTCTCCACAGACCCTGCACGCCGAACCCCTGCACCGGCTGATGGGAGCCCCGCTCGTTCCGACGGGAAATCCCATGCTCGATGGCGTGGGACCCGGCTCGTACGCCGACCGGGCCGACGTACCCGACTACACCTGGGAAGGCGCCCCGAAGATCGTTCCGTTGCGCGTGGCCGCTGAATATGGCGTGGCGTCCAGGGACGACGACCCGCGAGGCCTCGAAGTCATCGGAGCCGACGGTGCAGTTGGCGGCACGGTCAACGACCTGTGGATCGACAAGTCGGAAATGGTCTTCCGTT
Source organism: Rhizobacter sp. (assembly GCA_017986065.1). Lineage (GTDB taxonomy): Bacteria > Pseudomonadota > Gammaproteobacteria > Burkholderiales > Burkholderiaceae_C > PBB1. The sequence goes on from JAGNWJ010000007.1 coordinate 35,896, forward strand.
ACATCGAAGTGGCGGTGCCCGCGGGCGGCGCAACGCGCAACGTGCTTCTGCCCATGAACTTCGCACGCATCAAGCCTGACGGCGTGAAGGTGGCCTCGATACTGGGCCACCAGTTCGCGCAGGTACCCGCAACGAAGAGCCCGGATCAGGTCACCCTGCTCGAGGAAGAAAAGGTGATGGCGTACTACGGCGGGGGCACCCTTTACGCCGAGCCATCGCGCCAGGAACCGCTGGTATGAAAGTGAACTACGACGGGCACGAACACGAACACGAGTTCGAGCCCGAGTACGGCCTGCCCGAGCCGCTGCCCGCGGGCGAGCACGTGCTCTGGCAGGGTGCCCCGGACTGGCGCACGCTTGCACGACATGTTTTTCACGTGAGAACGCTGGTCGTGTACTTCGCAGTGATCCTCGTGATACGCGCCACTGTGGTCGCGATGAACGGTGGGACTGGTGCAGAGGTGATCCGGGCAGTCGCGTTGCTGTCTCCGCTGGCAGCTCTGGCGATCGGGATCGCGGCGGGCATGGCTCTGCTCTGCGCAAGAACCACGGTCTACACGATCACGGACAAGCGGGTCGCGATGCGTATAGGCATCGTCCTCAACCTGACCTTCAACTTGCCTTTGAGCCGCATAGCGATGGCCGATCTGCGTGAAATCGCCCGTGGAACCGGAGACATCCCACTGGCGCTGTCCGGCTCCGATCGAATCGCCTACGCCCACCTGTGGCCGCATGCGCGGCCCTGGCGCCTCGCTCGACCGGAACCGATGCTGCGCTGCATTCCCGATGTCGCCCGCGTGGCTGCAATCCTGAAGCAGGCGTGGGCGCAAGACCAGGTCCGCGTCGCCAGCGTTCAGGCCGTCGCGCCGGTTGCCGCACCTCGCCACCAGGATTTGCCTTCAGCATCGACAACCCAGCCGACGCCAGCCGTGAAGCCTGCCCCTCGCAATCGGTGGTTTGCCGACGGCCAGGACCAGCGTCTGTCCCAGGGGACCTGAGATGGGAGCCGTGGCTGCGGACCACATGCTGCCTCGGGGCGCCCTGCTGGCCATCGGCGGGGTGCTGCTGGCCTGCGTCGTCGCCGTGGCTGCCGTGCGGTTGTCCGGCGTCACCATCCGTGAGCCGGATGAAGCTGCAGTGGCCATGCGCGAGTTGCGATTCGAGGATCGCCCCGACGGCAGCGTGATCGTGATCGATGCGCCCAGCCAGACGGTCATCCACACCATGGTCGGCGAGAACGGGTTCTTTCGGGGCGCTTTGCGCGGCCTGGCCCGGGAACGCAAGCGCAACGGGCTCGGTTCGGAGCAACCTTTCCAGTTGATCGGGCGGGCCGACGGGCGCTTGACACTGGTCGACCCGGCCACAGGCCAGCGCATCGACCTGGAATCCTTCGGGCCCACCAATGCGGCCGTGTTCGCTCGATTCATGACTGACGCACCAGCTACTCGCTGAGGCCTCGATAACCAGAAATTCCGGAGCAGAAGATGACCACGATCGCCCAACGCGCCCCCAACGAAGCGACCACCACTGCGCTGCGCAACACGATGCTGACGCCGCGGTTCTACACGACTGACTTCGATGCGATGGACCGCATCGATGTGAGTCCGGTCCGGGCAGAGTGGGACGTGCTCATGGACGAGTTCCGGGCTGACTCCAACACCGATCACTTCCAGCGACCGGCCGACATGGCGGGCAATTACTCGCAGCTTCCGCCGGCCCTGCACAAGGAGTTCACCGAGTTCATGATCAGTTCGGTCACCTCCGAGTTTTCGGGCTGCGTGCTTTACACGGAGATGAAGAAGCGCGTGAACAACCCGGACATCAAGGAACTGATGTCACTGATGGCGCGTGACGAGAGCCGTCATGCCGGCTTCATCAACCAGTGGCTGAAGGACTTCGGCATCGGCGTGGATCTCGGATTCCTGGTCAAGGCGAAGAAGTACACCTACTTCCGCCCGAAGTTCATCATCTACGCGACCTACCTGTCCGAGAAGATCGGGTACGCCCGATACATCGCGATCTATCGTCAGGTCGAGCGCCATCCCGAACTCTGCTTCCATCCGATCTTCAAGTGGTTCGAGCGCTGGTGCAACGACGAATTCCGTCACGGCGAGGCGTTTGCGCTGCTGATGCGGGCCAACCCCAAATTGCTGAGCGGCCACAACAAGCTGTGGATCCGATTCTTCCTTCTGGCGGTCTACGCGACGATGTACGTGCGCGACCACCAGCGCCCCGAAATGCACGCAGCCATGGGGCTGAAGCCGACCGAGTACGACTACAGCGTTTTCCGCATCACTTCGGAAATCACCAAGCAGGTGTTCCCCCTGACGCTGAACATCGACGATCCGCGATTCCGCGAAGGCATGGAGCGCCTGCGCAAGATCTCGGTGGCCACTGAAGCGGCCCGGGTCCAGGGTGGGCTGCTCGGCGGCATCAAGCGTGCCGCGCTGACGGTGTCTGCGGTGGCGACGTTCGCTCGCATGTACTGCCTGCCGGCAACACCGAACAGCCTGCCGGTCGACGTTCGCGTGGCCCCGGCCTGGTGATTCACCGACAAGCCGCCTAGCTTGTCCGGGGTCGAATCCGATGTCGCAGTACGTGTTCCCGGTCACCTACACCCTGTTTGTCTGGTGGTTCAGCACGGGCGTGATCCTCTACCTCAACGGCCTGCCGCGCTGGACATTCAAGTGGACGATGGTGGGCACGACTTTCGTGCTGGTGATGGCGTTGATCGGACTCGTGGCCACGCGCGACGACACCCGAACGACCGGCGCTTACCTCGCCTTCACGTTCGGGTTGCTGGTCTGGGCTTGGCAGGAGGTTGCGTTCCTGCTGGGCTATGTGACGGGCCCGCGTCGCAGCGATTGTCCAACCGGCTCGACAGGCTGGCGTCGAGCACGTTTCGCCTTCATGGCGGTGATGCACCACGAATTGGCACTGGTCGTTCTGGGTGCAGCGGTGCTGGCGGCGACCTGGGGCGGAGCCAACCAGACCGGCATGTGGACCTTTCTGATCCTGTGGGTCATGCGCCAGAGCGCCAAGCTGAATGTCTTCCTGGGCGTGCGCAACCTCAATGAAGGCTTCCTTCCGGATCACCTGAAGTACCTGCAGACCTACTTCACCCGCCGTCCGATGAACCGGTTGTTTCCTGTCTCCGTCATCTCGTCGACCATCGTTGCCGCGCTGATCTGGCAGGAAGCATCCGTGCTCGGCCTCGATGCGTTCGATGCGACCTCATTGACGTTCGCAGCCACATTGCTGACGCTGGCTGTGCTCGAGCACTGGTTCCTGGTACTGCCCCTGCCATCCGAAAAGCTGTGGGACTGGGGACTGCGATCCAGGAGTCCCGAGGTGGCTGATCAGCCGCCAGCGGCCCCCCCGGAAGATGACGGGCCATCCGGTGATTTGAAGCTGAGGGCGATCCAGCGCGTCTTTCGATGAGCGCTCAGCGCGACGCACCGGACCTGTAAATCCACAGTTGATCGAAGGTCAGGCTCGCAAGCACGATCGCCCCGCCGATCAGCACGTCCGCAGCGGGCTCCTCTCCTGCCCCCCACCAGGCCCAGCCGATCCCGAAGATGATTTCGAGCAGTGCCAGCAAGGCGATTTCCGGAGCTGGTAGCAGGCGCGCCAGACGAACCGCGATCACGCACGGTAGAGCCAGCTGAAACACCCCGAGTCCAGCCAGCCAGGCCACGTCGGCTGGGGAAGCTTGCAATGGCAACGCAAAGGGCAGCGCGACAAAGCTGGACACGAGCGCACCCACAAGCAGTGCTGGCACCAGATCGACCGCACCACCACTGCGCTGCAAGGTGTTCCAGTTGATGGCGGCCGCGATGGGCACGCCCAGCGCCACGGCGGTGCCGATGACGGCCTTCGGATCGGCACTCAGACTGTGAGCGTACATCCACGCGATGCCGGCACCTGCCGAAACGATGACCCCCCAGGTACGCGTCGCGACAGGCTGGCCCAGCATGAAGCGCGCGAGCACCGCAGTCACGAGTGGAGCCACGCTCATCGTGATCAGCACATTGGCCACCGACGTCAGCGTCAGGGCGACCATGAAGCACGTGAACATCACGGCCCACATCAGCCCGGACAGCCACAGCGCAGGGTCACGCCACCGTATCGACGGGATGGCGCCTCGTCGGTGAGCCATCAGGAGGTACACGGCAAGCGTCAGGCACGTGACGGCGCTGCGCCAGAAGGTCGCCTCGAAACTGCGGGCGGATTCGAGCTGGCGGGTCACCACACCCGCCGTGCTCCACAGCAGCGTGACGACCACCATCCCGGCCAGCGCCCGCAGATGCTGCGGCCCAGCCATCACGCCAAAGGGGTCAGGCGGCTTCGCGCGACGCCTTCTTGCGTTCGTGCTCTTTCAGGAATCGCTTGCGCACACGCACCGACTTCGGCGTGATCTCGACCAGCTCGTCGTCGTCGATGAAGTCCACACCGTACTCCAGCGTCAGGTCGATCGGCGGCGTGATCTTGATCGCGTCTTCCTTGCCAGAAACGCGGAAGTTGGTCAGCTGCTTGGTGCGCGTTGCGTTGACGACGAGGTCGTTCTCGCGGCTGTGGATGCCAACGATCATGCCTTCGTAAACCGGGTCGTTCGGCTTGACGAACATGCGGCCGCGGTCGTCCAGCTTGCCCAGGGCGTAGGTGAAGATCTCACCGTCGTCCATCGAGATCAGCACGCCGTTCTTGCGGCCACCGATCTCGCCCTTGTGGGGCTCGTAGCCGTCGAAGATCGAGGCGATCAAGCCGGAGCCACGGGTCAGGTTCATGAACTCGTTGCTGAAGCCGATCAGGCCTCGCGCCGGAATGCGGTACTCAAGGCGCACGCGGCCACGGCCGTCGGGCTCCATGTTGACCATCTCGCCCTTGCGCAGACCCAGTGCCTGCATCACGCCACCTTGGTGGATTTCTTCAACGTCGGCGGTGACCAGCTCCATCGGCTCGCACTTCGCGCCGTTGATCTCCTTGAACATGACGCGGGGCTTGGAAACAGCCAGCTCGTAGCCTTCGCGACGCATGTTCTCCAGCAAGATGGTCAGGTGCAGTTCGCCCCGGCCCATCACCTCGAAGATGCCGTCTTCGCCGGTTTCGCTGACGCGCAGCGCGACGTTGCTTTGCAGTTCTTTTTGCAGCCGGTCCCAGATCTGGCGGCTGGTGACGTACTTGCCTTCACGACCCGCCAGCGGGCTCGTGTTGACACAGAAGTTCATCGTCAGCGTCGGCTCGTCGACCTTCAGCATGGGCAGCGGCATCGGGTTCTCACGGTCGGTGATCGTCACGCCAATGTTGATGTCTTCAAGGCCGTTGATCAGCACGATGTCGCCCGGGCCGGCTTCGGTGACCTGCACGCGGTCCAGGCCCTGGAAGGTCAGCACGTTGTTCACACGACCTTTGACGGCCTTGCCGTCCGGGCCCTCCATGACCAGCACGTCCATCGACGGCTTGATGGTGCCCTGGCTGATGCGGCCCACGCCGATGCGACCGACGAAGGTCGAGAAGTCGAGCGCCGAGATTTGCAGCTGCAGCGGGGCGGCCGGGTCACCGGTGTTCGGCGGCACGTGCTTCAGGATGGTGTTGAACAGGGCCGACATGTCGGGGCCCCATTGTTCGCCGGGCGCGCCTTCGGTCAACGACGTCCAACCGTTGATGCCCGAGGCGTAGACCACGGGGAAATCGAGCTGTTCGTCGTTGGCACCGAGCTTGTCGAACAGGTCGAAAGCGGCGTTGATGACAGCATCGGGCTTCGAACCCGGCTTGTCGACCTTGTTGACCACGACGATGGGCTTGAGTCCCAGAGCCAGCGCCTTCTTGGTCACGAAGCGCGTCTGCGGCATCGGGCCTTCCTGCGCATCGATCAGCAGCACCACGCCATCGACCATCGAAAGCGCGCGCTCGACTTCACCACCGAAGTCTGCGTGGCCCGGGGTGTCGACAATGTTGATGTGGGTGCCTTCCCAGCTGACCGCGCAGTTCTTGGCCAGGATGGTGATGCCGCGCTCGCGCTCGATCGCGTTGCTGTCCATCACGGTGTCGACCACCTTCTCGTGCTCGGCGAAGGTGCCGCTCTGGCGCAGCAGCTGGTCGACCATCGTGGTCTTGCCATGGTCCACGTGGGCAATGATGGCGATGTTGCGGATTTGTTGGGTCATGTCGTACTCACTTCGTTCATATCTCGGATCGGTGCTGGTTCAGCGGGGGCAAGAAGGCCTTGCACCTCCAGCGGGCTCAGGAGCCTGGTTGAAATCAGTTCGCCAGCGGTGATGTGCCCGCTGCCGAGGAAGGCCTTGGGCTGCGGCCCGTAGACGCGCACGCGCGGTGCGTTCGGCAGCGGCAACCGGCGCCGTACACCGCTCAGGAAGCGGCCCGCGCCTTCGTCGTCGAGCCGCACCACGGGCCAGTCGACGATCAGGCTGTCGGTGTCCTTCAGCAACGCATCGCGCTCGGATTCAGTCATCGCAGCCAGCGATTCCAGCGTCTGCGCACCAGCCAGCGTCAGCGGGCCGCTGCCGGTGCGACACAACGCAGCAAGATGCGCGCCGCAACCCAGCGCCCGGCCGATGTCTTCGGCCAGCGTGCGGATGTAGGTGCCCTTGCTGCAGTGCACGTCGATCGCCCAAACGTCACCCATTCCATTGTCCCGACCGGCATGCTGCTCTCGCGGGATGTCGATGCGATGAATCGTCACCTGCCGCGGATCGCGTTCGACTTCGATGCCGGCACGCGCGTATTCGTAAAGGGGCTTGCCATCGCGCTTGAGCGCCGAATGCATTGGAGGCACCTGGGAGATGTCGCCGACGAATCGCTTGCAGGTGGCTTCGAAAAGCGCGCGAGAGACGTGTACCGCGGTGCGTTCGAGCACTTCGCCCTCGGCATCGGCTGTGGTCGTGGTGATGCCCAGTTGCAGCGTCGCGCGGTAGGTCTTGTCTGCGTCGAGTCCGACCTGCGAGAACTTGGTGGCTGCACCGAAACAAAGCGGCAGCAGCCCGGTGGCAAGCGGATCCAGCGTGCCGGTGTGGCCAGCCTTTTCGGCGCGATACAGGCGCTTGGCCTTCATCAGCGCATCGTTGCTCGACAGGCCGATCGGCTTGTCAAGCAGCAGCACGCCATGGACAGCACGACGGGGAATGCGCGCACGCGCTGCGGATTTCACGACTTCAGTCTTCCTTCGCCCGCGTCGCGTTCGCCTGGGCGATGAGCAGGCTCAGTTCGGCCGCGCGCTCGGTCGTGCGATCGAAATGGAAGTGCAGGGTCGGGACGGTGTGGATCTGCAGGCGCTTGAACAGGCCATTGCGGATGAATCCTGCGGCCTCGTTGAGCGCGACTTCACACTCCTGCGGATCACCGACCAGAACCGAAAAGAAGATCTTGGCGTGCGCATAGTCGGGCGTCACTTCGACCGCGTGCAAGGTCACCATGCCGATGCGCGGATCCTTCAGATCGCGGATCAGCACTGCGACGTCACGCTGGATCTGGTCGGCAACCCGGAATCCGCGGTTGGGTATGGAACGCTTGTGTTTCATCGTGATTCTCTGCAGCCGAATGGGCCCGCTGTAAATGCAAACCCCGCCCTCTTTTGAAGGGCGGGGTTCGGGGTTGGGATTCCCCGCCGCCTTACAGCGTTCGTGCGACTTCCTTCACTTCGAAGAATTCCAGCTGATCGCCTTCGGCGATGTCGTTGTAGTTCTTGAGCTTGATACCGCACTCGAAGCCGGACGCCACTTCCTTGACGTCGTCCTTCAGGCGGCGTACCGACTCGATCTCGCCGGTGTAGACCACGACGTTGTCGCGCAGCAGGCGGAACCGTGCGCCACGGCGCACCAGGCCCGCGGTGACCATCGAGCCGGCCACCGTGCCGATCTTGGAGGCGACGAACACCGTGCGGATCTCCGCGGTGCCGATGACTTCCTCACGCTGCTCAGGCGCCAGCATGCCGGTCATCGCCGCCTTGATCTCGTCGACCGCGTCGTAAATGATGTTGTAGTAGCGGATGTCGACGCCGTTGTGCTCGGCCAGCTTGCGCGCACCGGCATCGGCGCGAACGTTGAATCCGATGATCACGGCCTTCGATGCGATGGCCAGGTTGACGTCGCTCTCGCTGATGCCGCCGACCGCGCCGTGAACCACCTGCACCTTGACCTCTGCGGTGCTGAGCTTGAGCAGCGACTGCGCGAGCGCTTCCTGCGAACCCTGCACGTCGGCCTTGATGATCAGTGGCAGAGACTGCGCAGCACCTTCGCCGACGTTGTCGAACATGTTCTCGAGCTTCGCAGCCTGCTGCTTGGCCAGCTTCACGTCGCGGTACTTGCCCGAGCGGAAAGTGGCGATTTCGCGTGCGCGGCGCTCATCGGCCAGCACCATGAACTCATCACCTGCCTGAGGCACTTCGGTCAGGCCCTGGATCTCGACGGGAATGGACGGACCGGCTTCGGCGATCGGCTTGCCGTTCTCGTCGAGCATGGCCCGAACACGACCGTAGGTCGATCCGGCCAGCACCACATCTCCACGCTTGAGCGTGCCGGACTGCACCAGCACGGTAGCCACCGGGCCGCGCCCCTTGTCGAGCTTGGCCTCGATGACAAGGCCCTTGGCCATGCTGTCCTGCGGCGCCGTCAATTCCAGCACCTCGGCTTGCAGGAGCACCTGTTCAAGCAGGTCGTCGATGCCCTGACCGGTCTTGGCTGAAACCGCCACGAACGGCGAAGAGCCACCGAACTCTTCAGGCACGACCTCTTCGGCGACCAGTTCGCTCTTCAGGCGCTCGAGGTTGGCCCCGGGCTTGTCGATCTTGTTCATGGCCACGACCAGCGGGACACCTGCCGCCTTGGCGTGGGCGATGGCTTCCTTCGTCTGCGGCATCACACCGTCGTCGGCCGCCACCACCAGGATCACCAGATCGGTGGCCTTGGCGCCGCGAGCACGCATGGCCGTGAAGGCCGCGTGACCCGGCGTGTCGAGGAAGGTGATCATCCCGCGCGGCGTCTCGACGTGGTAGGCGCCGATGTGCTGCGTGATCCCACCCGCCTCGCCAGCCGCCACGCGGCTGGTGCGGATGTAGTCGAGCAACGACGTCTTGCCGTGGTCGACGTGACCCATGACGGTGACGACCGGAGCCCGCGGCAGCATTTCGTGCTCCGATTCGCCCTCGACATCCTCCTCGAGGAACGCGTCGGGATCATCCAGCTTGGCGGCCAGCGCCTTGTGGCCCATTTCCTCGACGAGGATCATGGCCGTTTCCTGGTCGAGCTGCTGGTTGATGGTGACCATCTGGCCCAGCTTCATCAACTGCTTGATGACCTCGGAGGCCTTCACGCTCATCTTGTGGGCCAGATCGGCCACGCTGATGGTCTCGGGCACGTGCACTTCCTGCACCTGCTGCTCGACCGGCGCGACGAAGGTCGACACCGATCCATCGCTGCGTTCACCACGGCGACCACCGCGCGGCGCGCGCCAACCGGCGCGGGCTCCACCGGGTGCGTCGTTGCGCGTCTTGAGTCCGCGCTTCTTGGCGGCGTCGTCGGCCCAGCTGGACGAGAGCTTCTCGGACTTGACCGACTTCTTGTCGCCCGGCTTGGCCACCACGGCGCCCGGAGCACCCGGTGCGACAGCGGGCTTGTGGATGGTTCCCTTGATGCCTTCCTTGCCAGCCTCGACGGGCTTCGGCGCCTCTTCCGGCTTCTTGGCGTTCAGCACCTTCTTCGGTGCCGACATCATCGCCCGGATGGCTGCGGCCTCGTCTTCGGCAGCCTTGCGGCGCTTGGCCAGATCGATTGCACGCTGCTTGTCCTCGTCGACCACGTCCGCAGCCTTGATCACGCGCAACACGGGCTTGACCGGCTCGACGACAGCCGGTGGAACTTCGGCAGCAGCATCGGCAGCGACCGGCACGGCGGCCTCGGAACCAGCGGAGCGGGCAGCGGCTTCGACGGCTGCCGCGGCAGCAGCGGCAGCGGCCTTCTCGGCCTCGGCCTGGGCTCGGGCTTCAGCGGCCTCGCGTTCGAGGCGCGCCTGTTCATCTCGCTGACGCTGGCGCTCGGCCAGTTCGGCCTCCTGCTTGCGCAGCAGTTCAGCCTGAGCCTGGGCCTCATGCTCCAGGCGCATCAACTCTTCGTTGTTGACTTCCGCCGCCTCTGTGGCCGACTCGCCACCCGCCGGTGCGTCATCGCGCTTGACGAAGGTTCGCTTCTTGCGCACCTCGACCTGGATGGTGCGTGCCTTGCCGCTCGAATCCGCCTGCTTGATCTCGCTGGTCGACTTGCGCGTCAGCGTGATCTTCTTGCGTTCAGCGCCTGCGGTGCCATGGGTGGCGCGCAGGTAGTCGAGCAACCGCTCCTTGTCGGAGTCGGTCAGGGCATCGTCCGTCGACGCCTTGCTGACCCCGGCGGACTGCAATTGATCGAGCAGTGCAGCGGCGGGGCGATTCAGCTCAGCGGCGAGTTGGGCGACGGTGGTCACAGCCATTGTGGATTCCTTGCTTCGGGTCTAGCGGTGCGGCGTGCTTGCGCGATGCGGTCGGTCGGCTTGAAGTAAATCAGGTGGTGAACCAGTGTTCACGCGCCTTCATGATCAGAGCCTTGGCCTTTTCATCGTCCATGCCGGATATTTCAATCAACTCATCGACCGCGAGGTCGGCCAGATCGTCGCGCGTGTGCACGCCGCCATCAGCCAGCTTCGGGATCAACTCGGGGTCGAGGCCTTCGAGGTCGCGCAGATCCTGAGACACGTCACTGACGCTCTCCTCGCGAGCGATCTCCATCGTCAGCAAGGCATCCTTGGCACGTGTGCGCAACTCGTTGACGGTGTCTTCGTCGAAGCCCTCGATCTCGAGCATTTCCTGCATCGGAACGTAGGCCACTTCCTCGAGGCTGGAGAAGCCCTCTGCGATCAGGATGTCGGCGACCTCGGCATCGACGTCGAGCTTCTCGACGAAGAGCTTGCGCAGGCTGTCGCTCTCGACCGCCTGCTTCTCCGAAGACTCTTCGGCGGTCATGATGTTGATGCGCCAGCCGGTCATCTCCGAGGCCAGGCGGACGTTCTGCCCTCCACGCCCGATGGCGATGGCGAGGTTTTCCTCGTCGACGACCACGTCCATCGCGTGACGCTCTTCGTCGACCACGATCGACTGCACGTTGGCAGGCGCCAGTGCACCGATGACGAACTGCGCGGGGTCCTCGGACCACAGCACGATATCGACGCGTTCACCGGCCAGCTCGTTGGTCACACCGTTGACGCGCGAACCGCGCACGCCGACGCAGGTGCCGATCGGATCGACACGCTTGTCGTGCGACTGCACGGCGATCTTGGCGCGCGAGCCCGGATCGCGCGCACAGGACTTGATCTCGAGCAGGCCCTGTTCGATCTCGGGAACTTCCTGCGCGAACAGCTCGATCATGAACCCGGGCGCGCTGCGCGACAGGATGATCTGGGGCCCGCGCAAGGTCGAGTCGACCTCGAGGATGTAGGCACGAACCCGGTCACCGATGCGCAGGTTTTCCTTCGGAATCATCTCGCTGCGGCGCAGGCGCCCTTCGACGCGTCCGGACTCGACGATCACGTCGCCCTTGTCCAGGCGCTTGACGGTGCCGACGAAGATCTTCTCGCCACGCGAAAGGAAGTCGTTGAGCAGCTGTTCGCGCTCGGCGTCGCGGATCTTCTGCAGGATGACCTGCTTGGCCGCCTGTGCGCCGATGCGACCGATCGATACCGACTCGACCGGCTCCTCGATGTAGTCATCGACCTCGATGTCGGGGATCTGCTCCAGCGCCTCGAAGTGCAGGATTTCGGAGTCCGGCAACTGCAGGCCCGCATCGTCAGCGACCACGTGCCAGCGCCGGAAGGTTTCATAGGCTCCCGTATCGCGATCCACGGTCACGCGCATGTCGACCTCACCGCCGTGGAGCTTCTTGGATGCCGACGCCAGCGCCGCTTCGACAGCGCCGAAGACGACTTCGCGGTCCACGCTCTTCTCGCGCGAAATGGCATCCACCAGCATCAACAGTTCGCGATTCATCGTCTGCGGTCTCCATCCATCTCGTTAGCGGCCGACTCGACCTGCTCGGTCGGCACCTCGACAGGCGCCGCAAACCGACGCCCCTTGAAATCAACCACCGGCACCAGCCGGGCTTCTCGCACTTCGTCGAACGCAAAATCCAGCGCCTGGTCGACGCCGTCGCCCTGGAAGACAAGACGCCAGCCGTCGCCCAGCGGCTCCAGCACGCCCTGGAAATGCTTGCGGCCCTTGAAGGCCAGCTTCAGCGCCAGGTCAACTCGCTGCCCGCTGAACCGCAGGAAATCAGCCGGCTTCTTCAACGGCCGGTCGAGTCCCGGGGACGACACCTCCAGCCGCTCGTATGCACAGGCTTCGACCTCGAGCACGTGCTGCAACTGGCGCGTGACGCGCTCGCAATCTTCCACGGTGATGAACTCGCTGCCCGCGGGCGTCGAGCCTGGCGAGACAGGTGCAGGCTTGTCGATGTAGACGCGCAGCAGCCCCTTCGGGCTGCGCTCGGTGTCCACCAAGTCATATCCCAGTCCGGTCACCGTCTTCTCGATGGCAAGTTGCCAGTTCATCCCCGCTTGATTCCCCGTCTGTCTTCGCGCGCCGCCTGTCGGAAAACCCGACCGGCGACCTGCATGAAATAGCCGATCGAACAAAAAAAATGGGCTGAAAAAGTCCGCCCATGGTGTCTTCTCTGTCTACTCGGAAAACCGGAATTGTACCTTGCAGGGGTGCTACCGGCAACACCCCTGACCTGTCAAGTCCGGGTAGTCGCCGGCGATCCAGGCGCAGCGCCGGCAAAGCGACACCCGCCCCTTCGAGTCACCAGTTGGCCTCGCGCTCCGGCGTGGCACCGATGCGATGGATGGACAGGTCCGCCCCCTCGTACTCTTCCTCGAGCGTCAGCCGCAGCGAAGTGACGGCCTTCAGTCCACCGTAGACGATGACACCGGCAATCAGCGCCCACGACACACCCAGAAGCGTGCCGACGACCTGCGCTCCCAGGCTCACGCCTCCCACACCACCCAGCGACTGGCTGCCGAAGATGCCGCAGGCGATGCCGCCCCAAGCCCCGCACAAGCCGTGCAGAGGCCACACGCCGAGCACGTCGTCGATCTTCCAGCGGTTCTGCGTCAGGGTGAACATCGACACGAAGATGGCACTGGCCACGCAGCCCACCACGAGGGCGCCAGCGGGGTGCATCACGTCGGAGCCGGCGCACACCGCAACCAGACCGGCCAGCGGTCCGTTGTAGACGAACCCCGGATCGTTGCGCCCCATCAGCACCGCGACCAGCGTGCCGCCAGCCATCGCCATCAACGAATTGACAGCGACCAGCCCGGAGATCTTCTCGATGGTCTGGGCGCTCATCACATTGAATCCGAACCAGCCCAC
>JAGNWJ010000007.1:49402-54447 GCA_017986065.1 Rhizobacter sp.
GTGCCTGACGCACCTTTTCGCGCATCAAGGCAGCTCGGGCGCGATCTCGGTGGCGTGATCGACCAGCGCACCGAGGATGTCCTGGGCGCGCTCATCGCCGCTGTCCTCGAACTGGCTGCTCAGTTGATCGATGCGCTCGAAGAACGCTTCCAGCGTCAAGCCGCCCCCCTCACCGCCGTGCAGGCGGCGCAGGCGGAGTTCGAGCCACTGCTGGGCTTCGGCGCCGCTCAGGGTGTCCGGGAAGTTGCGCGCGCGGTAGCGGAACAGCAGCTCACCGAGTCGATCGTCGGCAAACACGGGGCGCTGCCCTGCAAGAGCCTGCGGATCGAGTGCGCGCAGCCGCTGCAACAGGCGCCGATCGTCATTGCCGACGAACCCCCCGTAAAGGTCTTCATCGACATCGGGCGTCCCTTTGGTCGCCGGACGTTCGAACACCTCTGGCCACAGCCCGGCGAGCAAGGGCGCCTGATGGGCCGCGACCTCAGCGTGCCTGCACGCCTTGACCACATCGATGCCCCAGCGCGTGGCCATCTCGGCGCTGAGCGTCTTCAGGTTGGCAATGACCACCGGCGACTTGTTCAGGTGGATGGTCTTGATCGGCAGTCGCGTCACGCCCTCCGGCAGCGCATCGGCTCGGGAAAACATCCGCTGGCGAATGGCGTCGGCATCCAGCGCACGAAGCACGCCCGGATCTTCTGCCAGGTCCCAGACGATGACCTCGTTCTTGTTCGTCGGGTGGGGCGCCAGAGGCCACACCAGCGCGATGCAACCGCGGTCGGGCGGGTACATGCCGGACACGTGCAGGAACGGCCTGCCGTGGTTCTGGGCGCTGGCCATCTCCTCGATGACCGCGTCCTTCTTGCGCAGCCGCAGGCAGAAGTCCCACAGTTTCGGTTGCCGGTCCTTCAGGAGTCGGGCGAGCGCGATGGTGGCGCGCACATCGGACAGCGCGTCGTGCGCGGCCTCGTGCGCCAGGCCGTTGGCCGCAGTCAGGTGTTCGAGCTTGAACGACGGCCGGCCGTCGTCATGCCGGGGCCAGGCGATGCCATCCGGCCGCAAGGCGTAGGCGCAGCGCACCACGTCCAGGAGGTCCCAGCGCCCGCACTGGTTCTGCCATTCGCGAGCGTACGGATCGATCAGGTTGCGCCAGAACAGGAAGCGTGTGACCTCGTCGTCGAAGCGGATCGAGTTGTATCCGACCCCCACGGTGCCGGGCCTGGCGAGCTGCGCCTCGATCGCCGCGGCAAATGCGTGCTCGGGCACGCCGCGCTCGGCGCAGATCTGCGGCGTGATGCCGGTCAGCAGGCAGCTCTCGGGGTCCGGCAGGCAGTCGAGCGGGGGCTGGCAGTACAGCGTGACGGGCTCGTCGATCTCCTGGAGATCGGCATCGGTGCGAACACCGGCGAACTGCGCCGGACGGTCGCGGCGCGGCACCACGCCGAAGGTTTCATAGTCATGCCAGAAGAAGCTGAACGGGTCCATGGACTGCAACATACCACCCGTCCACAATGGCTCGCATCACCCCCGGGGAGCCGCCATGAATCGTTCGACAGCCAGAAGCAAGTCGCCCTCCGCGACGAAGCACGCCTTCGCGAAGACCCTGAAGACCTTCGTCACCGACAGCGGCATCGAGGGTGGCTACTACTCGCTGCCCGCACTGGCGAAGATCATCCCTAACGTCGCGCGGCTGCCGGTGTCGCTGCGCATCGTGCTGGAAAGCGTGCTGCGCAACTGCGACGGCAGGAAAGTGACACCCGAGCACGTCGAGCGGCTCGCGGCCTGGAAGCCCAACGCAGACCGAACCGACGAGATCCCGTTCGTCGTCGCACGCGTGGTCCTGCAGGACTTCACCGGCGTGCCGCTGCTGGCCGATCTGGCCGCCATGCGCAATGTCGCCGCGGCAATGGGCAAGGACCCGAAGACCATTGAGCCGCTGGTGCCGGTCGACCTCGTCGTCGATCACAGCGTGATGATCGATCACTACGGCAACAGGAAGGCGCTCGACCTGAACATGCGGCTCGAGTTCCAGCGCAACCGCGAGCGCTACGAGTTCATGAAGTGGGGCATGCAGGCATTCGACACGTTCGGCGTCGTGCCGCCGGGCTTCGGCATCGTCCACCAGGTCAACCTCGAGTACCTGGCGCGCGGCGTGCACAAGACACCGAAGGGCCAGCCGAACGCGGGCGTCTACTACCCCGACTCGCTGGTCGGCACCGACAGCCACACGACCATGATCAATGGGATCGGCGTGGTCGGCTGGGGCGTTGGCGGCATCGAGGCCGAGGCCGGCATGCTGGGCCAGCCTGTGTATTTCCTGACGCCCGATGTCGTCGGCTTCGAACTGACCGGCCGGCTGCGCGAAGGGGTCACCGCAACCGACCTGGTGCTGACGGTGACGGAGATCCTGCGCCAGGCCAAGGTGGTCGGGAAATTCGTCGAGTTCTTCGGTGAGGGAACGGCCAGCCTGGATCTGCCTGACCGGGCGACGATCGCCAACATGGCGCCGGAGTACGGCGCGACGATGGGCTTCTTTCCGGTCGACGGAAAGACCATCGACTATTTCAGGGGAACCGGCCGCACGAAGCGGGAAATCGAGGCTTTCGAGGCCTACTTCCGTGCGCAGAAGCTCTTCGGCGTTCCGAAGCGTGGTGACATCGACTACAGCGCCGTGGTGACACTCGATCTGGGCCGCGTGGCACCGAGCCTCGCCGGTCCGAAGCGGCCGCAGGACCGCATCGAACTCGGCAACGTGAAGGCCCAGTTCAGTTCGCTGTACAGCCAGCCCCCGACTCAGAACGGATTCAACCAGCCGGCAGGGAGCCTTTACTTCCGGCACCTGGCGCGCTCCAGCAACGCCGCCCGCGGTACTCCGGCCACGGCACCGGCCTTGATTCCCGGGGCGGCCCGCGATGTCGTCGAGATGGTCGGGAACCGCTCCACGCTCGAAGCATCGCTGTCCGAATCAGAACCGGCGCACCCGGTGGATGGGGACATCTCGATCGGCAACGGCGACGTGCTGATCGCGGCCATCACCTCCTGCACCAACACCTCGAACCCGAGCGTTCTGCTGGCAGCGGGCCTGCTGGCGAAGAAGGCGGTCGAGGCCGGGCTGAAGGTGCAGCCGCACATCAAGACCTCGCTCGCACCCGGTTCGCGCATCGTGACCGAGTACCTGGAGAAGGCCGGGCTGCTGCCCTACCTGGAAAAGCTCGGCTTCTATCTGGCTGGCTACGGTTGCACGACCTGCATCGGGAACGCCGGCGATCTGCGACCCGAGTTCAACGACGTGATCACCGAGAACAACCTGGTGTGCGCGGCGGTGCTGTCGGGCAACCGCAATTTCGAGGCACGCATCCACCCGAACCTGAAGGCCAATTTCCTGGCTTCGCCGCCGCTGGTGGTGGCCTACGCCATCGCCGGTACGGTGCTGAAGGATCTGATGACCGAACCGCTGGGCAAGGGCAGGAAGGACCGCGACATCTACCTCGGTGACATCTGGCCGACCAGCGACGAGATCCAAGCGCTGATGAAGTACGCCATGCGAGGCAAGGCCTTCAGGAAGAACTACGCGAAGGTGGCATCCGACCCCGGAAAGCTGTGGGGAAAGGTCGATGGCGCGACCGGCCAGGTCTACGACTGGCCGACCTCGACCTACATCGCCCGCCCCCCCTTCTTCGACGGCTTCACGATGCAGCCTGCGCAGGCAGCGGCGGGCATCACCGAGGCGCGCGCGATGGCGCTGTTCGGCGACTCGATCACCACCGACCACATCTCGCCGGCCGGCTCGATCAAGGAAGACTCACCGGCGGGTGCCTGGCTCGCAGGGCACCACGTGCTGAAGGCCGACTTCAACAGCTACGGATCACGCCGCGGCCACCACGACGTGATGGTGCGAGGCACGTTCGCCAACGTGCGCATCAAGAATCTGATGATTCCAGCTGGCGCGGACGGATCGCGCGAGGAAGGAGGCGTCACCTTGCTGCAACCCTCCGGCGAGAAGGCGTTCATCTACGACGCCGCGATGACGTACATGGCAGCGGGCACGCCGACATTGATATTCGCCGGCGAGGAGTACGGCACCGGTTCGTCGCGCGACTGGGCGGCGAAGGGCACGGCGCTGCTGGGGATCAAGGCGGTGGTGGCGCGCAGCTTCGAGCGCATCCACCGCAGCAACCTGGTCGGCATGGGCGTGCTGCCGCTGCAGTTCAAGGGCACCGACAGCTGGCAATCGCTGGGCATCCGCGGCAACGAGCTGTTCGACATCGAACTTGCGGCACACATTCAACCGCAGCAGGACGCGACGCTGGTGATCACGTCGCCCGACGGAACCAAGCGGCGTGTGCCGCTGACACTGCGCATCGACACGCCGATCGAGGTCGACTACTACCAGCACGGCGGCATCCTGCCTTTCGTGCTGCGGCAGTTGCTGGCGGCCTGACAGCAACGCATCGGCCGAGCAGACCCAGCGCGACTCAGGCGAGCGCTCGGCCCCATTCCTGTGGGTCGAACCCGAGCAGCAGGCCGCCCGGATACTCGACCACCGGGCGCTTGATGATGCTGGCCTGCGCCACCATCAGCGCCCGCGCGCTGGCTGTGTCCCGCACGGCGTCCTGCTGTGCGGGGTCCAGCTTGCGCCAGGTGGAGCCCTTGCGATTGAGCAGCGACTCCCAGCCGACCGACTCCAGCCAGGCGTCGAGCCGCGGCAACGGCACGCCCTGCTTCTTGAAATCATGGAAATTGAATTCGAAGCCTTGCGCCTGCAGCCAGACACGGGCCTTCTTCACGGTGTCGCAGTTCGGGATGCCGTACAGGATGATGGTCATGGTCATGGTCAGGAGTGGTCGAGGTTCAATCACGCGATGTGCACATGGGGTCGGGCCCGAAGCCGACGTCGGTGACCCGCCCCAGGCTCGCGGGCGCCGTGCCGATGGACACCTGGAACCATTGGCAGAACGGGGTTTCGTAACGATAGTTCCAGACGACGATGCGCTGTCGGCCGATCGGAAAGGTCGACGACGGGCGGCCCAGCCGCTCGACGACAGCTT
>JAGNWJ010000007.1:54547-69724 GCA_017986065.1 Rhizobacter sp.
GCCGTGCCGATGGACACCTGGAACCATTGGCAGAACGGGGTTTCGTAACGATAGTTCCAGACGACGATGCGCTGTCGGCCGATCGGAAAGGTCGACGACGGGCGGCCCAGCCGCTCGACGACAGCTTCCTTCGTTTCGCCGATCTGCACCTGGAAGAAGTTGTTCTCGGTGAGCACCTGCTCCCAGGAAAGGAGCCTGCCATCGGCATCGAAATCGACCATGTAGGTGTGCTTGCCATAAGGGCCGCGCGCGAACTCGAGCCGCCGAGGTGCCTGCGCCGAGCCTGTCGGCGGCCCCATCACCGAAACCACCTCGGCCAATGTCGCTCCGGGCTGCAAAGCCGAGGGCGAATAGGCTGAACAGCCAGCCAGCAGCGCGAGGATGATGGGAGCGAGCGTCGCCGGCAGGCGGCAGCGACTCGTCGCCGGCGGATGCGGGGCCCGAAGAGACAACAGGACTCCGGTTGGCAACACGGGAGCGTATGCGGGCATGGCGGTACTCCTGATCCGGCAGCGCAGCGGCGAAGTCGGCAAAACCTACACTCTCTACCCCGCATCCGTGAGCCAGTGCGATGGAACCAATCTGCCCATTCTCCACCCCGCTCGGTCAGGGCATCTGGGCCGTCGACACCGGCTACCAGCGCCCGAATTTCGACGCGGCCTACCTCATCGTCGAACAGGGTCGCGCAGCGTTCATCGACTGCGGAACCAGCCATTCGGTGCCACGGCTGCTGGCAGCACTCGACGCCGCCGGCGTGCCGCGCGACGCGGTCGATTGGGTGATTCCGACCCATGTGCATCTTGACCATGCCGGAGGTGCCGGCGCGCTGATGGCGGCATTGCCTTCAGCACGGCTCGTCGTGCACCCGCGCGGCGCGCGGCACCTGATCAGCCCGGATGCGCTGCTGGCAGGAGCGAGAGCGGTCTACGGCGAGGCAGAGGTGCTGCGTGCCTACGGCACGGTGGTCCCGGTGGCCGCCGACCGCGTGACGGAAAGCAGCGACGGCCTGGTGATCCGACTGGCAGGGCGGCCTCTGCGGTTTCTCGACACGCCGGGCCATGCGCGTCATCACCACTGCATCTGGGATGAACGCTCCCGGGGCTTCTTCACCGGTGACACCTTCGGCCTGTCGTACCGGGAGTTCGACACGTCCGCCGGGATCTGGCTGCTACCGACCACGACCCCGGTGCAGTTCGACCCCGCGGCATTGCGCACCTCGGTCGAGCGCCTGCTGGCGGAGGCGCCAGCCTGCATGTACCTGACCCATTACGGTCGGGTGCCGGTCATCGGTTCGGAGAACCCGAGCGATGTCCAGCAGCTGGGCCGCGACCTGCTCGAGCAGCTCGACGAGGTGGTGGCGCTGTGCGGGCAGGCTGCCGGGCTGGATCTGCCCGCCGGGGAACGTCACGCCTTCCTGAGGGACGGGCTGAGCGCGCTCTACCTGCAGCGCGTGGCACGGCTCGAATGCCAGCTGCAGCGAAAGCAGATCCTCGACATGCTCGAGATGGACATCGAACTCAACGCGCAGGGCCTCGGGGTGTGGATGGACGCAAAACGATAGACCCGCAGCCGACTCGCGCATCCACAGACCGCCGCAGGCCCTGGTTGAGCGGGATCAAAAACCGCCACTCCCCGGCGGCGAAAGCCGCGCCGTCGTGAACAAATGCAGTTTGCGGCCTGTACTGGCTGCCTTACGATTCTCGAATGACCTTGAAAAGGACTGCCACATGAACTCAGCCCATCAAAACGTCCCCTCCCAGACGACCTCCTCCGGATCGGTGCCGCGCGCCGTCTGGATCGGCGGTGGCCTGCTGTGTCTGGTCACGGCCGGGTTGGCTGGTGCGTTGATCACGCGCACGGTTGATTCCAGCCCTCCAGCCCAGGGTTCGCCGATGCTCGCAGAGGCGAATGCGGCGCAGCCTGCCAGCTCCACGTGCCCGAACTGCGGCGTCGTCGAATCGGTGACAGCCGTCAAGCAGAAGGGACAGGGCACCGGGATCGGAGCCGTGACGGGCGGCGTGCTTGGCGGGGTGGTGGGCAATCAGTTCGGCAGCGGCAGCGGAAAGACCGCCATGACCGTGCTGGGTGCGGTAGGCGGCGGTGTCGCCGGCCACGAAGTCGAGAAGCAGGTGCGCAGCGAGACCCACTTCAACGTCAAGGTGCGCATGGACGACGGCACCACGCGGACCTTCCGTCGGTCCCAGTCGATGGCAGTCGGCACCCAGGTGACGGTTGATGGAGACACACTGAGCGTCACCAAGAAGAACTCGCAAGCTCAGTGACCGGTCGCGCGCGACCAGCGGAAGCAAATTCAAGCCCCAAAAAAACGCGCCCCGATGGCACGTCAGGCAACCGGGGCGCAACACGTCGGCTGACGAACCATCCAGGGCTCGTCACGCCGGTGGAGTCATTCGTTATTTGCGTGTCGCTGGCAGACCCAACACCACGGCATCCTCGGCGACGGCGCCTCCTGGCACACAGTGAGGCTGAGACCATGGTCCGCTGTAGCTGAGCTGATCGACGCCGCCCGGGCCGACACCACCCGGCACGTAGTCGAGCGACAGTGTGCTGCGTGCACGCCACGCGATGGCATGGTCGGCACACGAGCTGTCACCCGACACACCGATCGCGCCCACGAGCTGCTTGCTTGCGTTGTAGAGCGCCAGACCGCCACCGAAGACATTGATGCCGCCGACGCGCTTGCCGACCATCGGGTCGTTCGGCGCACCCCAGTTCTGGGCAGGGCCCTTGTAGGCGTTGTCGGTGTCGACCGGATTGCTTTCCTGCAGGCCGAAGAGGCTGCCGCCGGGCTGGACGGCCGAGTACAGGTTGGCGGTCGCCAGCGCGAGTCCAGGCAGGCTGAACGCATTGGCGGTGTTGGCCTTCTGCGCCGAGATGGCACGGCTGCCGGGCCACTGCGATCCCCGGTTGGCACCCGTATAAGCCACGGCGCAGACCACGCCGTCACGATTGACGACCGTGCCCCACATGTCGAGGTTGAACCCGCCGTTCGACGCATTGCGCGCCTTGGTCAGTTCGCTCTTCAGTTGCGCGTGCGTAGGCAATCCGGCGCAGGAAGACCGCTCGGAGTCGTCATCGCCCGCCCAGGCGGACACGGAAAAGCCAGCGGCCAGCGCCACGGCAACGGCGCAACGTGCACCTGCTTGAAATCTGGATTGAGTCTTCATGCTGCTCCCGTTCGAGTTGTTGTTGACACCAGGCGGAGTTGCCCAGGGAGGCGGAGCCTACCGAGAAATCGACTGAGCAAGCCCCCTTCCCCCTTCATTCAAGGGGGAGGGATTCACCCCGGTTGGGCGCCCAGCGGCACCGAACGGGCCTCGCGGATCGGCAGATTCACCAGCGCCGCGCCCACGGCGAGCAAGATGTCGGCGTACCACATCCAGTCGTAGCTGCCGGTCCACTCGAACGCCTTGCCGCCGAGGTAGGCGCCGAAGAACGCGCCGATCTGATGGACCAGGATCGCCACGCCATAGAGGGTCGCCATGTGCGACGGGCCAAAGAACTTGGCGACCAGTCCGACTGTCGGCGGTACGGTCGACAGGTAAGTCAGGCCCATCACGGCAGCGAAGACCAGCATCACGGCTTCGGTCTTCGGCGAAAGCAGGAACACCAGAACCGCCACGGCGCGCGCGGCGTAGATCCAGGTCAGCAAGGTCTTCAGCCGCCAGTATCCGGCGCGGTACGAGATCAGCCAGCCGATGCCGATGCTGCCAATGATGTTGAACAACCCGACGGTGCCCAGCGCCCAGGCACCCACCGTCGGCGACAACTGACAGGACGCCACCACGCCTGGCAGGTGTGTCGAGAGAAACGCGACGTGAAACCCGCACACGAAGAAGCCGGCGCACAGCAGGCGGAAGCTGCGATCGCCCAGCGCTCGCGACAGCGCCTGCCGGGTGGTCTCTGCCACCTGCTGACCCGGTGCAGGCGCGGCCAGGTGCAGTGCGTTGCCCCGCAAGAGCCAGGCTGCAGGCAGCGCCAGCAGCGTCAGCGCGCCCAGCACATGCAGTGAACTCATCCACCCCGCCGCCACGGTGAGACCCTGCGCCAGCGGAGCGAAGACGAATTGCCCGAAGGAGCCACCGGCGTTGACGATGCCCGTGGCCATGCCCCGCTGAGCAGGCGAAATCAGCCGGGTCGCTGCCGCCATCAGCACCGACGGACCTGCGATGCCGGCACCGCCCGCCGCGAGCACACCGATCGCGAAGATCAGCCCGGCCGCACTGTTCATGTGCGGGATCAACGCGGTGCCCAGCGCCACCATGAGCACGCCGCAGACGATGACACGACCGGCGCCGATCCGGTCGGCGACCATGCCGGCGAACGGTTGTGTCAGGCCCCACCAGAGCTGCCCGAAGGCGAACGCCAGGCTGATGCTGGCCAGCCCCAGACCGGTGTGCGTGTTGATCGGTCCGAGGAACAGGCCCATCGACTGGCGCACGCCCATCGTCAGCGCGAAGCAACCGCCGGCGGCGAGCAGCACGAGACCGAGGCTCAGGGTTCGGGGTGCGAGGCGGGTCATCGGGCATCGCGGCAAGACGGCCGCCGGCAGAGAAACATCAGCGCATTGTCGCGACGGTTGTGGCGCTACGCTCTGGACCAACGACAACCCACCCTGAACCGGAACCCCAGATGAGACTGCTTCACACCATGCTGCGCGTCGGCAACCTGCAACGATCGATCGACTTCTACACCCGGGTGATGGGCATGACCCTTTTGCGCACCACCGAACGGCCCGAGCAGAAGTACAGCCTGGCCTTCCTGGGCTACGGCTCGAATCCCGAGCACGCCGAGATCGAGCTGACCTACAACCACGGCGTCGACCATTACGAACTCGGCACGGCCTACGGCCACATCGCGATCGCCGTGCCCGACGCTCATGAAGCCTGTGCCCGGATCAAGACCGGTGGCGGCGCGGTGACGCGCGAAGCCGGTCCGGTCGCCGGAGGCTCCACCGTCATCGCCTTCGTGACTGATCCGGACGGCTACAAGATCGAACTGATCGAGCGCCGCGACTGAGGACGAGGCGCATTGGCAGCGTCACGCACCACGCAGAGCCGAGGCCTCCACGGCCAGCCGCGTGATGCGCGCCCAGTCGCCGGACGCCACGGCATCGGGCGGCGTCAGCCACGAGCCGCCACACACCTTGACGTTGGGCAGCGCGAGAAACTGCGGTGCCGATTCGAGCGTGATGCCGCCCGTCGGGCAGAACGCCACGTCGGCAAAAGGGCCGGCGAAGGCCTTCAGCAGAGGAATGCCTCCTGCCGCGGTGGCCGGAAAGAACTTCAGGAAGTCGTAGCCGTCGGCATGGGCCTGCATGACCTCGCTGGAGGTCGCCACGCCGGGCAGCAAAGGAAGGTCGATCTCGCGGCAGACCTGACCGATGCTGCCCAGGTAGCCGGGACTGACGGCGAACTGGCAGCCGGCATCCTTCGCTGCCCTGGCATCGGCCACGCAGCGCACCGTGCCGGCCCCGACGATCGCGCCGGGCACCGCGCGGACGATGGCTTCCATGCATTTCAGCGCAACCGGCGTGCGCAGCGTCACCTCCAGCACGCGCACGCCACCGTCGACCAGGGCCTGCGCCAGGGGCACGGCGTCCTCGAGCCGATGGATGACGATGACCGGGATGACCGGGCCGAAGGCGGCGAGTTCGAGCGCTTGCATCGATGAAACCTCTTGGATGGAATGTTCTCGTACGGGTCGGCAACTCTGGCACTCAAAGCCAGGTGATCGCACCCTCTTCGGCGGTCAGCACGCTCCGCCGCATGCCGCCGAACAGTTCCCGTCCGAGACCGTGGGCATTGACCTCGGCCTGCTCGGCCGACAACTCGGCCTGGCTGCGCGCAGCCCAGGTGGCCGCGTCGACCAGCGCCTCCAGCGTGCCGGCATTGGAGTCGAGCCGGATCAGGTCGCCGGTGCGCACCTTGCCGAGCGGCCCTCCGGCCAGCACCTCGGGACTGACGTGGATGGCGGCCGGCACCTTGCCCGACGCACCACTCATGCGCCCGTCGGTGACCAGCGCCACCTTGAACCCCTTGCCCTGCAGAACGGCCAGCGGCGGCGTCAGCTTGTGCAACTCGGGCATGCCGTTGGCACGCGGGCCCTGGAAACGCACCACCGCAACGAAGTCGCGATCCAGTTCGCCAGCCTTGAACGCCGTCTGCAGCGCCTCCTGCGTGTCGAACACGATGGCCGGCGCCTCGATGGCGTGCCGGTCTGCCGGTACCGCCGAGGTCTTGATGACCGCCCGGCCCAGGTTGCCGGTGAGCAGCGCCAGCCCGCCGTGATCGCTGAACGGTGCGGCAGCCGGGCGAACGATGTCGTCGTCGTGTTGTGCCGTGCGCGCCGGCGGCAGGTCGCGCCACGCCAGCGCGGCGGCTTCGGTGCGCTCCGGAATGCGCGTGTAGTCCCGCAGGCCGCCATCGGACACCGTCGCCACGTCGGCATGCATCAGCCCGGCATCGATCAGCTCCCGGATCACGTAGCCCGGACCGCCCGCCGCCTGGAACTGGTTCACGTCCGCGCTGCCGTTCGGGTACACGCGCGCCAGCAGCGGCGTGGCATGGGACAGCTCGGAAAAATCGGTCCAGTCGATCAGGATGCCCGCGGCACGCGCCACGGCCACCCAGTGGATCAGGTGGTTGGTCGACCCTCCGGTGGCCAGCAGCGCCACCATCGCGTTGACGATCACACGCTCGTCGACCAGTTGTCCGATCGGCATGTAGCGCCGCGCCTTGACCAGGCCCAGCACGCTGCGCACCGCATCGCGCGTCAGGGTCTCGCGCAGTTCTGCGTGCGGATGCACGAAGGCTGCACCCGGAACGTGCAGTCCCATCGCCTCCAGCAGCATCTGGTTGCTGTTGGCGGTGCCATAGAAGGTGCAGGTGCCGGCGCCGTGGTACGCAGCCGACTCGGCCTGCAGCAGCTCGTCGCGACCCACCAGGCCCTGAGCGTATTGCTCGCGGACCTTGCCCTTGGCGTTGTTGCTGAGCCCGGTGCTCATCGGCCCGGCCGGAACGAACACGCACGGCAGGTGGCCGAAATGCAGCGCGCCGATCAACAGCCCCGGCACGATCTTGTCGCAGACGCCCAGCAACAGCGCGGCATCGAACACGTCGTGGGTCAGTGCGACCGCGGTGCCCATCGCGATGGTGTCCCGCGAGAACAGGCTCAGCTCCATGCCGGGCATGCCCTGCGTCACGCCATCGCACATCGCAGGCACGCCGCCGGCCACCTGCACCGTGGCGCCGAGCCGATGGGCCTCGTCACGGATCACCGCCGGGAAACCTTCGTAGGGCTGGTGGGCCGACAGCATGTCGTTGTAGGCCGTCACGACGCCGATGTGCGGCGCACGCTGCGCGACCACGCGCAGCTTGTCGTTGGCAGGCAATGCGGCGAAAGCATGCGCCACATTGGCGCAACCCATGCGCTCGGAGCCGCGCGGGCGCTCGCCGGCGCTGGCGACACGGGCGAGATAGGACTTCCGGGTGGGTGCGCTGCGCTCACTGATGCGCTGGGTGACCCGGACGACGGCGGGGTTCATCGGCATGCTCGGCTCTCTCCAGGCTGCGGCAGGGTCGCCGCGACTCACAGTGTCGCAGCCGCTTGCATCAACCGCGCCAGCATGGCGCCGGCCGGCGCCCTTCGCGCGGGAAAGTGCCCTCAGCCTGCCGCGAGCGCCGCCCGCGCCCACAAGGCGCGCACCTGCGCCAGATCGGCCACCGTGTCCACGTCGACCAGCACGCCCGGATCATCGACCTCGATGGCCGCCGCCGGGTAGCGCGACACCAGGCGCCGGGCGCCATCATCGCCCTGGAGCTGGATCAATTCGGAGTAGAGCTCCCCGCTGAAGCCCACCGGATGACCGCGGCGCCCGAGGTGCTGCGCATAGGCGACCGCATGATCCCGAAGCGCAGCGGCAACCCGTTGCAGGGTGGAGAACTGCAGCATCGGCATGTCGCCCGGAAGGATCAGCCACCCGCTCGCATTCGAGCTCACCGACACCCCCGCAGCAATCGATGCCCCCATGCCGAGCCGCGCGTT
The DNA here is from genome assembly GCA_017986065.1 of Rhizobacter sp. Taxonomy (GTDB): domain Bacteria; phylum Pseudomonadota; class Gammaproteobacteria; order Burkholderiales; family Burkholderiaceae_C; genus PBB1. Next base: position 62,615 of record JAGNWJ010000007.1, read on the forward strand.
CATCGCGCGCAGATCGCCCCGACCCTGGACGGGACGCGCCGAAGCAGCTTCGAGCACCACGATGTCCTGCCTTGCCACATGCCGTGCGGCTTCATCGACCAGCGCTTCGGTGGTCACCACGACCACCGGCAGCTGGCTGGCCTGCGCCTGCGCCAGCGTCGCGCCCAGCACACTGGTGACGCCCAGCGGCTGGCTGAGCTTGGGCCCGGCATCCTGGAACCTCGAGCCCAGGCCCGCTGCCAGAACGATGATCACAGGCCCGGAACTCATGCGCACTTTCCTCTTGTTCTTTTCATGTTGGGTGCAGGATGGAAGCGCGGCCGGTTTCGCGCCAGAGGGCCATCACTTAAGTCCTTCCCCGCAGAAGAAAACTGTATCCATCAGTGACATGAATGCTCCGGCGAGTGCTTTCTATACTTGATCGATGACCAACATCGCCGACCTCCGCAAGAGCTACGAGCGCGCCGAACTCGACGAGAGCGCGTCGCATGCCGATCCGCTGCTGCAGTTCGAGGGCTGGCTGCAGCAGGCACTGAACGCCGAGCTGCCGGAGCCCAACGCGATGACGGTCGCCACGGTCGGACCCGAGGGGCGGCCTTCGACGCGCGTGGTGCTGATCAAGGGCTGCGATTCGCGTGGCATCGTCTGGTACACCAACTACGAGAGCCGCAAGGGACGGGAACTGGCAGCGCATCCACAGGCAGCCCTGCAGTTCCACTGGGTCGAACTGGAACGCGTGGTGCGCATCGAAGGCCGCGTCGAGAAGGTTGACGCGGCCGAATCGGATGCGTATTTCGCCTCGCGACCGCTCGACTCCCGCATCGGGGCCTGGGCCTCGCCTCAAAGCGAGGTGATCCCGTCGCGTTCCGTGCTGGTGGCCAACGCAGCGAAGTACGCCGCACGTTACCTGCTGCATCCGCCTCGCCCGCCGCACTGGGGCGGATTCCGGCTGGTACCCGATTTCTGGGAGTTCTGGCAGGGCCGCCCATCGCGGCTGCACGACCGACTGCGCTACCGGCTCGACGGCGGCGCGTGGATCAGGGAGCGGCTGGCCCCCTGATCCCGCACGAACGGGTCAGAACGTCACGCGCAACCCGACCTTCACTGCCCGACCCGGCAGTGGAGACAGGCCACGGATCGTCTGGATCGACGATGCGCTGTAGGCCAGCTCGTCGCCCAGGTTGGTCAACTTGACGAACCAGAGCGCATCGGCCTGATCCAGGCTGAAGCGCTGCGACAGCGACAGATTGACGATCGTGTAGCTGTCCGTCGGCGAATCGGTGTCGGGCACCCGTCCCTGGCGCGCCGTGTGATCAACCTCGACGCGCGCAGCCCAGTCCCCGCGAGCTGCATCGAGCCCGAGATTCAACCGCCATGGCGAGACGCGCGGCAACGGCTCGCCCGTGCTGCGATTGGTGGCACGGGTCGCGTCGAACCGGGTGGTCGCATCCAGCGTCCACGGCAGATCGGCGAGCCGCTTGCGCCCTTCGATCTCGACCCCGTGCAAGCGGGCTCGCACCGCACTGAAGCGGTAAAGCGGCACACCGTCCGTCGCGCCGTCGGCAGCCGGCACCCCTGATTCGTCGACCTGCGTGCCGCTCGCATCGAGCGAGATGAAGCGCGAGAACCGCGTGTTGAACACGCCCACACGCAGCCGGTCGACTTCGGTCTTCCACTCCAGCGCCACATCGATGTTGGTCCCGCGCTCCTTCGGCAATGTGGTACTGCCCTGTTCGTAGGCGCCGGTCGCGGCATGCACCCCGTTGGCGTAGAGCTCGAAGTAGGTCGGCGCACGCTCGGTCGAACTCAACGTTCCGGACAGCGACCAGTTCGATGACAGCGGATAGACATTGGACAGCGACAGGCTGCGCAGCGTGAAGCTGCGCTCGACCGACGCGCCGAACTTCGGCTCGGCACCAGCCGAATCGCCGTTCGAATCGACGTGGGCACGCTCCACCCGAAACCCTGCCGACAGCGTGCCGCCGGACCATGGCAGCTCTTCCAGTGCGAAGAGGCCGGTCTTGCGGGTCCGGGTCCCGGGCACGAAGGCTTCCTCGCCGAGCGCCGAGAAATCGAAATCCTCGTGCTGCACCCCGATGACGCCTCGCAGCGTACCGATCGGCGCGTGCTCGGCCTCGATGCGAAAGTCGTGGCCCTCGCTGCTGAACACCGTGCCGACTTCGCCGGAGCCCTCGATTTCCTTGTGCTGATAGTCCGCGTAGTTGGCATTGACGCGAAGCACTCGAATCGGACCTCCCAGGCCCTTGAGCTCACTGGAGAAGCCGACGTGGTCACGCTTCATCTTGATCGTGACATCAGGCTCTGCCGTCACGCCGTAATCGCTGTCGTACGTGTCGACGGCCAGACCGGCGCGCCCCGAGATGGATCCGTCGCCGAAGAAGACCGAACCACCGAGCGCGCCACCGCGGGTTTCACTGGCCGAATTGCGAACGCGTCCGCTGCGATCGAGCCGCTCCCCACCTTCGATGGGCGTGTAGCGCGGCACCCGAAGATTCGAGCTGTCGCGCCCGAACACATCGGCATGCAGCGCCACCTTGCCATTGCCGGTCTCGATGATGGCGGCCCCGCCCCGCTCCCGGTCGGCGCCACCGAGGCGCACCTCGGCTGCACCCGACAGGCCGGTGAGCGGCGTGCGGGGAATGCGGTTATCCAGCGCGTTGACGACTCCGCCAACCGCACTGCCTCCGTAGAACAGTGCCCCCGGCCCGCGCAGCACCTCTACCCGGTCGATGATCAACGGATCGATGGGCACCGCGTGGTCGTAGCTCAGCGACGACGCATCGAGCGAAGCGCCCGCGTTCGACAGGATGCGCACCCGATCGCCGTCGAGGCCGCGAATGACGGGCCGGCTGGCATTCGGGCCGAAGTAGGTGGACGAAACACCAGGCAAACCGTCGAGCGTTTCTCCGAGCGAACTGCCGCGACGCAGCACCAGGCCGTCGCCCGACAGCACCGAAACCGGGGCGGCGATCCGGGCACTGCCCAGCGGGTTGGCGGTGATCACGACGGTGTCCAGCGTGCGCACGGCAGGCACCGACGTTGTGGCCTGTGCCAGCCCGGCGACTGGCGCCCCGACGGTACAGACCAGACCCAGGGCGCGCACGAGCACGCGGGGCCGAAGATGAAATCGTTGAATCATGATGCGTGAAATCCTGAACAGGCGAATCGCGCGCGAGCGACGTGGTCGTCCCGCGATCAGGCGATCGACAAAGCGAAGTGGCGCCCGGGTCCATGGCGGACCGGGGCGTGCCGGGTATGAACCGCAGGAAGGCGCCGGGGCGGCCGAAGGAGGACCGCCGCAGCGCAGTTCAGCCGATCGCTGGCGGAGCGCGGGCGAGGAAGCCCGTCGCCTGGGTGGCGTGGTGCCATGCCGCGTGCACGGCATCGGGATGCCTCGGCGCTGCATGGGCCAACGACAAGGTCGGCAGATCGTGCAGGAGATCGGCGTGGGTCAACTGATCGAACAGCGAGCAATCGGAACTGGCGCTGTCGTGTCCGGCAAAAAGCCCGTGCACCCATTCGGACCCGGCCAGCGCGCCGGGCGCTCGCTCGGTCAGCCCGTGCGAAGGTTGCTCAAGGCAAGCGGTCGGCGGGGTCGGCTGCGCCGAACCGGACTCGCAGTCCAGCGCATGAAGGGACGGGGTGCCCCGTGGGTGCACATAGGTGTGCAGCAGCCCGATCGACTGCATCAGGATGGCGCAGCAGCACAGCGCCAGGATGCATGCCCTGCGTGACGTCATGCCACCTGCCTGAACCGGCTCGCGAAGGTCTTGCGGAACTTCTCGATCTTCGGTGCGGCGACCATCGCGCAGTAGCCCTGATCCGGATGCTGCGCGTAGTAGTGCTGGTGATACTCCTCGGCGCGCGAGTAGTCGGCGACCGCGACCAGTTCGGTGACGAGCTTTCCGCCCACCTTCCGGTCGACCTCGTCCATCACCTCGCGTGCGATTCGCTGCTGCTCGGGATCGTGGAAGTAGATGCCTGAGCGGTACTGGGTGCCGCTGTCAGCCCCCTGGCGGTTCAGCGTGGTCGGGTCGTGGATCACGAAGAAGATCTCGAGCACCTCGCGCAGGCTGATCCGTTCATTGTCGAAGGTGACCCTGATCGCCTCGACACAGCCCGTACTGCCGGTGCAGACCTGCTCGTACGTGGGTCGGGGCACTTGCCCGTTGCAATAGCCCGATTCGACTGCAGTCACCCCATCGACATGTTCAAAGACTGCTTCGGTGCACCAGAAACAGCCGCCGCCCAGAGTGATGACTTCCAGCGCCATGGAGAACCCCTTCGATTGAATCGCCCGATTATCGGAAGCGGCGCCGAATGGTGGCGCCGCTTCCCAGGATGACCCTGTGTCGGGGTGCGGCCGGAAGTCCTTACCGCGTCACTCCAGCGCGTACTTCGCGGTGATGCCCGCCGTCCAGTTGCGCGGCAACGCGCGTTCGAAGAACCGGCTGTTGCCCTCGTTGACGATCACCGAGCCCGCGTAGTAGCGGTCGGTGACGTTGTCGACCCGGATCATTTCGCTGAACTCCCAACCACCGAACTTCTGCTTGAACGTCGCGCGCAGGTTGAACACGGTGCTCGACGAAGTCGAGTCGGTGTTGGTGTCGTTGACATACAGCTTGGCGGTGTGGACCACCTCGGCCCCCCCGCTGAAGCCGGCCCAGGCGTTCGCCGGCGACCACACCAGTTCGGCAAACAGGTTGCGTTCGGGCGTGCCGGGCAGGTGGTTGCCGGAGAACACGTTCGGCGTCGCGCCGGCTCCGCTGATGAAAGGATCGTCGAACCGTGCGCGCATGGCGCTCAGGCTGACGGTGCTGCGCAGGGCGTCGGTGATGTAGCCGACGTGCGACAGCTCGATGCCTCGCCGCGAGGTGTGCCCGGCGTTCTTGAAGGTGGAACGTCCGCCGGTGTTGGTGTCGACGACGAGCTCGTCCTTGGTCCGTATGTCGAACAGCGCGACATCGAGGCGCTGGCGACTCGCGTACTTCCACTTGGCACCGATCTCGGCGTGCCGGCTGCGGGATGCCGACAAGTCCGTGTTGAGCCCGGTCTGGCCACCCGGACGGTACGACAGCTCGTTGAACGTCGGCGTCTCGAAGCCCCGGCCGATGTTGGCGTAGGTGTTCAGCGTGGGCGTGACCTTCCACGCCACGCCGAGCACCGGGTTGGTCGCGCTGAAGTCCAGCTTGCCGCTGTCGTCCGGGTTGCCTGCGGCGATGTAGTGGTCCTTCGACTTGAACTTGACCTTGCTGTGGCGTGCACCGGCGGTCACCGTCCACTGCGATGTGATGTCGTAGGCGGCCTGCGCATAGAAATCTTCGGTGTGGACCTTGTTCTTTTCATCGCGCTTGATTTCTCCGCGCTCGCCGAGCGTATTGACATAGCCCTGCCGGTCCTCGCTGAAGGCCTCGACCTCGACACCAGCCGTCAACTTCAGCTGCCGGCCCTCGCCCAGCGGGACGCGATGCGCGATCTGGCCTGCACCGCCGCCGTAGGTGCGATCGAATGCAACGATGCCGCCGCTGGAGGTCGGTGAGCCTTGCGCCGAGACCGGCACAGACAGCGCGCTGTCGAGCTTGCGCGACCCGATGTAGAGGCGCCCGGACAGATCGGTGTTCTCGTTCAGGCGGTGATCGATGACGGTGCCCAATTGCTCCTGGTGCACGTCCTTGCGCGGGTCCTGCGCCAGTGCGGCGAGGTAGAACGGATTGGTGCCGGCCTTGTGGCTGCGGAACTGCGCGGCGTTCAGGCCCAGCGGATCCTGCGATACCGGCTGGTCCAGCGCGTTGAGCACCACGCTCACGTGCGTGGAATCGGTCAGCTGGCTCTGCCAGCGTGCATTGAACTGCCGGCGTCGCGCCTCGCTGTGTTCGCGAAAGCCGTCGGTGCGGAATTCGGAGGCATCGATCGTCAGGCCGTAGCCTGGCGTGCTGGTACTGAGCTTGGTGCCGACCTTCCACATGCCGAAGCGTCCGAGGGTGGCGCTGACGCTGGCGGTCGGCACCAGCGCGTCGTCTTCGGTGAAGACCTGCACCACACCGCCGGCGGCGTTCCCGTACAACTGGGCGAACGGTCCGCGCAGCACCTCGATGCGGCCCACCGAGCTGAGCGAGATGTTCGAGACCTGCCCCTGCCCATCCGGCATCGTCGCCGGGATGCCGTCGACCAGCACCTTGACTCCGCGGATGCCGAAGGTCGAACGCGCACCGAAGCCGCGGATCGACATCTGCAGGTCCTGCGAGTAGTTGTTGCGATTCAGTATCGAGATGCCGGGCACGCGGTTCAACGCCTCCGACAGGTTGACCTGAGGGCCCCCGTTTTCAATGGTGTCGCGGGTCACGGCAGAGATGGCCGCAGGCACGTCGAACGACGGCTCGCGCGTGCGCTGGCCGGTGATGACGATGGTGTCGAGCTGTCCGACCGACGCAGGCGCTGCTGGGGTCGATTGCGCCTGGGCGGAGCAGGCAATCGCCAGCGCGCTGAATGACAAGGTGGTTCGGGTTCGGATGGGCATGTTGTCTCGATCTGTTCTTTTTCAGGTCATCAATTGTTGGTCAGCGACAGCCGGGCACTCGGTGCCCAGGCTTCGGTGCTGGCCTCTTGCGCACGCATTTTCGGCGAAGCGATGAAAAGCCTTTCGCTGGGCAATCCCTTGGCGATCAGCGCGTCTCGCACCACGAGGCCGCGCTGCAGCGCAAGTTCACGCATCCCCTCGTCGGACACGGCGATGCGCGACTTGAGCAGCGACTCCATCTCGGCAGCTGGAATGTCCTTCGCCAGACCGATCAGGTTGCGTGGCTTGTCAGGCATATCGGTCTGACGGTATACGGCTTTCAGCAGCCGCTCCCGCTCGGCTCCGGCAGGGGCCTGGGGCGACGCCGTGGCACTGGCCGCCACGGCCGGGGCGCCGGCACGTGCGGCCTCCTTCTTCAACTCCTGCATCAGCCGGGCATCGAGCGCGGCCTGAACGAAGGCTGCGCGCTCGGCAGCCGGGTCGGACACGCCGGTCACCGTCATCTTCAGAGACGGCCGGTCGATCAGCGCCTGCGCAACCTTGTCAAGCGCAGAGGCGCCAGACTCGGTCAA
>JAGNWJ010000123.1 GCA_017986065.1 Rhizobacter sp.
GCAGCTCAGTCTGCTGCGGGGATGCCGAGGTCCAGCTCGACCGTGCAGCCTGAAGCGGAGCTCTTCATGCGGAGCTGACCGCCGTGGGCTCGCGCCACCAGGTCCGCCAGCATCAGGCCGAGTCCCATCCCGCCGTCGTACTGCTGTGCGTCGAGTGCCGACTGCAGTCGAGCGCGATCGGCCGGCGGTATGCCGCTGCCGTCGTCGTGTACGGCGATCACGATGCGGCCGTCGGGCTCCTCCCGGGACTGCACGCTGACTGTGCTGGCGCCGTGGCGCAACGAGTTGTCGATCAGGTTCATCAGCGCGGCTGCCAGCAGATCCGGATCCACCTGCAGGTGGGTGCTTCCGCCGGACGAGATCACGTTCTGCTCGAAGGACAACTGCCCGATCAGGTCAGCGATCTCCACCCTCTGCCTGCACACTTCGCCGCCGGTTCTGAACAAGGTCAGCAGCGCGGTCACCACGCGCTGCAGCCGGCTCGCCGCTTCGCGCGTGCGCTGCAGGTGGGGCTGTGCTTCGGCAGACGACACCCGCTGCGCGACGGCCAGTTGCGCGACCATGCCGGCCAGCGGCGTGCGCAGCGCATGGGCTGCGTGCGCCGAGAACGCGCGCTCGTTGCCGAGTCGACGGGCCAGCCGTGTGCCCAGCTCCGAGATGGCGGTGTGCATCGGCATCAGCTCGGCGCGCCGGGCGGGGTCGAGCCGCGATTCGGGCCGCATCGGGTCGAACTGCATCACGGCCTGAGACAGGTCGGTGATCGGCACCAGTTCCCGGCGGACCCGCCAGCGCAGCAGGTACGCGCAAAGCACGCCCACCAGCAGCGCGGCGCTGGCGGTGAACATCGCCGCGTCGAGCCGCGCCTGGTGGCGGCTGCGGCCGGTCTGGGCCACGAAGAGCATGCGCCCCGTGGTGTCGAAGGGCAGGCTGTAGACCCGCCATTCATCCCCGACGCTCGACAGGGCCGTCGTGCGCCGGTTGGCCAGCGGCGCGGCCGGCGCACGGTGAGAGCGCAGCAGGACCTGCTGGTCCGCGCCGACGATCTGCCAGACCAGTTCCTCGTCATGCACCGGCGCTGGCAGCCAGCCGCCGCCGCCGTTGAGCGACAGCTGCGCCGAATTGAACGACAGCAGCGCGAACAGGATCTCTGCCGATTCCTGCAATGCGTTGTCGAGGAGGTCGTCGACTTCATGGCGCACCGCGAACCAGACCACCGCCGACACCGCGATGCCCCAGCCGATCGACACGCCGATCAGCGCCCGCGACAGACGCTGGCGGATCGAGGGCAGGGCTCTGGTGTTCGGCGTCATGTCGCCAGACGGTAGCCGAGACCGCGCGACGTCTCGATCACCCCGCGGCCGAGCTTTCTCCGGATGCTGGAGATGTGCACCTCGAGCGTGTTGCTGGCCGACTCGTTGTCGAGGCCGAGCACGAGTGCCTCGAGCTCGCTGCGCGACACGAGGCGGCCGGCGCGCAGGGCCAGCGCTTCCACCACCGCCCATTCGCGCGCCGTCAGGTCGGCACGCACATCGTGCAGGAAGGCGACCTTGCCGGTCAGGTCCAGCCGGACGTCGCCGAACGCCAGCAACGCGCTGGCCGAACCGGAGACGCGGCGCCGGACGGCCCGAATGCGCGCAGTCAGCTCTTCCGGCTCGAACGGCTTGACGAGATAGTCGTCGGCCCCGCCATCGAGACCGCGTACGCGGTCGCTGAGCAGGTCACGCGCCGTCATGATCACCACCGGCGTCGAGATGCCCTGGCGCCGGATCGAACGCACCCAGTCGAGCCCGGATCCGTCGGGCAACTGCCAGTCCACCAGCAGGGCATCGTAGGGTTCATCGGTCAGCGCCTTCGCTTCGCACAGGCGCTGGCACCAATCGACCCGATGACCATCGGTCTGCAGGAAGTCACGCAGGCCCTCGCCGAGGATCGTGTCGTCTTCCAGAAGCAGCAATCTCATGATCCGGCCCTGAGGACTGCCCGCGCTCTCGGCATGGCTGGCTCATTCATCTTTCAGGATCTCGAGCGTCTTCGGGTTGAAGTAGGCCTTCATGCGCATGCCCTTGCCGCTCTTGCCTCGGATCTTGTAGCAGCCGCTGTGGATCGTCGACTTCCTGATCGTCCAGCCTTCCGATCGCAGCCGCTTCTCCAGTGTCTCGATCGGTTGCCACTGGTCCCGCGGGCCGGCATTGCATTTGTCCGGGCTGGCCATGGCGCCGCCGCTCAGCAACATCGATAGCCAGAGAAGTGCCGGGCGAATGAATGGAGACATCTGCAGCTGGCGTTCTGACGGTGAAGCACGCACTGTGCATTCGAGACCTGAAGTCGACCTGAGCTGCCGGTCGGCATCGGCGCGGCGCAAGCCGCTGGCCGATTCAGCGGTGTGACTTGCGCCGGTACCTGACATAGCTGTAGACCAGACCTTGTTCGGTGGTGTGGCTTTCGCTCTCGACCCTGTCGAAATCGCCGCGCTCCCAGTCGGGAAAATAGGCATCGGCCAAGTAATCGGCATCGATCTCCGTGAGCAGCAGTTCATCGGCGCGGGGCAGGGCAAGCGCGTAGATTTCCGCGCCCCCGATCACGCAGACCTGTTCGACATCGCCGGCCAGTTCGAGCGCGGCCTCGAAGCCGCAGGCGCGTTCGGCACCGGCTGCGCACCAGTCGGGCTGTCGGGTGATGACGATGTTGCGTCGACCAGGCAGGGGCCGGCCGATCGAGTCCCAGGTCTTGCGGCCCATCACGATCGGGTGTCCCATCGTCAATCGCTTGAATCGGGGCAGATCGCCCGGCAGATGGACCAGCAGCTGGTTGTCCCTGCCGATGGCGCCGTCGCGAGCGACTGCGGCGATCAGGATGATGGAAGGTGAACCCATCCCGATATTGTCATCTCGGGAGCGGGGATCCCGGGCTGCCCCGGCGCCGGCCAGCGGCAGGTCGGCTCGCCGCTGACGCCGTCCGGTCCAACGGGTCCATGATCTCCCAACAAATGCGAACGGGTCGTATTTGTGTTTGCATTGGATGCGGTGTAACCTCGGTGCCTGTGTGCCGGATCACTGACCGATTCGGCTCTTCTCATTCCTCGCAGTTGCCGTGAACCACTCGAAGCCTTTGTTGACACTGGACTGCACGCCGTTGCGCCAGCGCTTCCTCGTCAGGGCCGTGCAGGCGCCGCCCCGCGCCCCGGAGTGGGCGCAGTGGCTGGAGGAGATCGGTTTCATGCCGGGTGAGCAGGTCGAACTGCTGGCGCGCGGTGCCTTCGGGGGCGATCCGCTGGTCGTGCGAGTCGGGTTGTCGACCTTCGCGCTGCGCAGGGCCGAAGCCGCGTGCGTCGTGGTCGAGGCTTCGGCGTGAGCGAATCCGTCATCCACGTTCACCGTGGCGGGCCGCTGGTGGCGCTGGTGGGCAATCCCAACTGCGGCAAGACGGCGCTGTTCAACCTGCTGACCGGAAGCCGCCAGAAGGTCGCCAATTACGCGGGTGTGACCGTCGAGCGCAAGGAGGGCCGCCTGATCACGCCCGCCGGCAAGACCTTGCGGGTGCTCGACCTGCCCGGTGCCTACAGCCTTCATCCGCGGTCGCCCGACGAGCGCGTGACCTGCGATGTGCTGTACGGACGTGCCCAGGGCGAGAAGCGCCCCGATCTGGTGGTGTGCGTGGTCGATGCGACCAACCTGCGTCGCAACCTGCGCATCGTGATGGCGGTGAAGCGCCTCGGTCTGCCTTGCATCGTGGCGCTCAACATGACCGATCTGGCTGCACGCCGCGGCATCAATGTGGACGCGCAGGCGCTGTCGGCCGAGCTCGGCTTGCCGGTGGTCGCCACGGTGGGCATCCGCAACGAGGGAGCCGGTCGCCTGCGTGCCATGCTGGACGATCCGCTGGTCTGGCAGCGCGTATCGAATCCGGCAGCCCATGGCGCCACCGAGCCCGCCATCGGTACGCAAGCCGACCACGATGTGGTGCACTCGATCCTGGAGCGCCTCGGGCTGGCCGCCGTCCTGCCGCACACGGCGAGCGACCGCATCGACCGCGTGGTGCTGCATCCGGTCTTCGGGCCGATCCTGCTGGCGGTCGTGCTCTTCCTCGTCTTCCAGTCGGTATTCGCCTGGGCGCAGGTGCCGATGGATGCGATCAAGGGCGCCACGGAATGGATGGGGGCGGCGGTCACGTCGGCGATGCCCGATGGCTGGATGCGCAGCCTGGTCGTCGATGGCGTGATTGCCGGAGCCGGCGGCGTGGTGGTGTTCCTGCCGCAGATCCTGATCCTGTTCTTCTTCATCCTTCTGCTGGAGGAGTCCGGCTACCTGCCGCGCGCGGCCTTCCTGCTCGACCGGCTGATGGGCAGCGTGGGACTGAGCGGCCGCTCGTTCATCCCGCTGCTGTCGAGCTTCGCTTGTGCGATCCCGGGCATCATGGCCGCGCGCACGATCGCCAACCCGCGCGACCGGCTGGTGACGATCATGATCGCGCCCCTGATGACGTGCTCGGCCCGCCTGCCGGTGTACGCGCTCCTGATCGGCGCGTTCGTCCCGGCTCGCTCCGTCTGGGGCGGATTCCAGCTGCAGGGTCTGGTGTTGTTCGGGTTGTACGTGGCCGGCATCGCAGGCGCCCTGGCCGTGGCCTGGGTGCTCAAGCGCTTCACCGCACGCGGGCAGGTGCGTTCGCTGATGATGGAACTGCCTGCCTACCACTGGCCGACATTGCGCAACCTGGCCATCGGCCTGTGGCAGCGCATGGAGATCTTCATGAAACGCGTCGGCGGCATCATCCTCGGCCTGACGATCGCGCTGTGGTTCCTCGCGAGCTTTCCGGCGCCGCCCGCCGGTGCGACCGGCGCTCCGATCGAGTACAGCGTGGCGGGCATGCTGGGCCGTGCGCTGGCGGTGGTCTTCGAGCCGATCGGATTCAACTGGCAGATCAGCATCGCGCTGGTGCCCGGGCTGGCCGCTCGGGAAGTGGCTGTCGGTGCCCTCGGCACGGTGTACGCACTGTCGGCCACCGGCGAAGACACCGCCCAGGCGCTGGTCCCGCTGATCTCGCAAACCTGGAGCCTCGCCACGGCGTTGTCGCTGCTGGCCTGGTA
>JAGNWJ010000124.1 GCA_017986065.1 Rhizobacter sp.
GCTATCGGCGGCCAGATTGCCAGCACGTCGTCCTCTTTCAGCACGCGGCTCAGTCGCTGCGCGGGCTCGACATAGACGCCATTGACCAGGACCAGGTGAACCTGCTTCTCGGGCAGGCCGAAGGGTTCGATCAGCTGGGCGATCGTGGTGCCGTCGGCCGCATCGATAGACACCCGGTTGCCGGTGCGCGCTTCGGGCGGCAGGTACTCGGTGAGGCCCGCGTAGAGCTTGAAGGTGATCTTCAAGCTTTCACCAGAGCGGGCTGGTCCTGCGCCTGCGCCCGCGCCAGGTAGGCCGACATCAGCTGCGTCGGATCGTGCAGCAGCTTGTCCTTCCAGGGCCCGAGCGGAATGCGGCCCTCGACCAGCCCGCGCATCACGCCCACGTGATTGGTCCAGCCGATGCTGTTGCAGCCGATCAGCACGTCGCCCCTGAATTGCAGGCTGAGGTGCCGCCCCGCCGCGCGATCGGTCAGTTCGACGTGCTGGCCCTGGGGGTCGCCTTCCCAGTCGCCGAAGCTGGTCGAGATCAAGCCCAGCGTGTCGAGCACGTTGATCTGGGTCACCTGCTTCAGCTCGGTCGGGCGGCCGATCATGTTCATCGCGGCCACGTAGGCCTGGTCGGCGGCGTTCGGCTGGATCGCGCTGACGATGGTCTTGCCGGTCACCTTGTCGAACGCCTCGGCGCAATCGCCTGCCGCAAAGACACCGGGCAGGTTGCTCTGCAGGTTCACGTCGGTCAGCACACCGAGCTTCGTCGCGATGCCCGAGCCCTGCAGGAAACCGATGTTGGGCTTGACGCCGGTGGCGCTGATCACCAGATCGACCTCCAGCGTGTCGCCGCTCGACAGCCGCACCTTCAGTGCCTGACTGCCACCGCCCACCGGCTCGATCGCCTCGACCCGGGTGCCTGTGTGCACGCGCACGCCCTTGGTCTGGCACCAGTCCTTGATCATGCCGCCGGCGGTCGGGCCCATCATGCGCGGCACCATGCGGTCGCCCATCTCGACGACGGTGAGTTGCACGCCGCGCACGGCCAGCGCTTCCATGATGATGCAGCCGATGAAACCCGCGCCCATCTGCAGCACGCGGGCGCCCTGCACCGCACGCTGCTGGATCGCGCGCGCATCCTCGAGCGTCCAGCAGGGGTGCACGCCGGGGCTGTCGATGCCCGGAATCGGCGGGCGCATCGGGCTCGATCCGGTGGCGATCAGCAGCCGGTCGTAGCCGAGCACGCTGCCGTCGTCCAGCGTGACCGTGCGAGCAGCACCGTCAAGCGACTTCGCGCGGCCCCGCTTCAGCGCGATGCGATGCGCCTCGAAATGCCCGTCGGTGTGGCGCAGGTGCGTGCCGCTTTCGCCGACGTTGCCGATCAGCAGGTAGGGAATCGCCATGCGCGAATAGGGCGCCTCGGGCTCGTCACCGACGATGGTGATCTCGTCGAGCGGAGCGTACTTTCGGATCGTCTCGGCAGCGATGACTCCGGCGGGTCCGGCGCCCAGGATCAGGTGTTTCATGTGGGAATCCCTCAGAACAGGAAGACTTCAGTCAGTGCCGGGTTGCATTGTCGAATGGCTGCCATCAAACGCGAAAGGCGGTTTCGCAACCGCCTTTCAACGTCGTCGGATGAGTCGCGCTCAGAGCCCCAGACGCTCCCGCGTGTCGCTCTTCAGCTGGCCATCGGCGTCCCAGCCACGCATCTCGTAGTACTCGGGCAGCATGTCACCGAGTCGGTTCACATGGCCCTTGGCACCACCGGTCTTCGCGGGTTCGTTCAGCAGGCGCGGCGGCAGCGTGTCGTCCTTCGACGTGAAGCCGGCGCGGTTGTTGAAATCACGCTCCATGTTCCAGATCCGTTCGCCGATCAGGTTCAGGTTGTCGAGCGTGAACTCCTCTCCGCACGCGGCCGCGACCTGCGGCTGCACGTCGGCCAGCGTCCAGGCGAAGCTGGTGAAGATGCAGATGCCGGCGGCGTCAAAAGTAGCCGTGGCGTCCTGGAATGCCTTGACCAGACCCGGCTTGCCTTCGGTGACCAGCGGATCGGTCTTGACCGGGATGCCGAGGATCTCGGAAGCCACGGTGTAGCCGCGCAGGTGGCAGGCACCGCGGTTGCTGGTGGCGTAGCCCAGTCCCATGCCCTGGATGCCGCGGGCGTCGTAGGCCGGGAACTCCAGGCCCTTGACGCTCATGCTCAGTTCGGGGTGTCCGTACTTTTCGGTCAGGCGCTTGCTGCCCAGGCCGATTTCCTTGCCGAAGCCCTCGCCTTTCGCCGTGATCTCGGCAAAGTGCGCCAGCGCAGCGGCCGAGCCGAACTTGGCATCGACACCGATCTGTTCCTTCGTGAGCACGCCCATCTCGTAGAGCTCCATCACCGCGCCGATGGTGGCGCCGAAGGTGATCGGGTCCATGCCGTGCTCGTTGCACAGCAGGTTGGCGTACTGCAGCGCATCCATGTCGTTGACGCCGTTGGCCGCACCCAACGCCCAGGCGGCTTCGTATTCGAGGCCGCCGGACGCACCCCAGTACTGCGGCTTGTTCGACACGGTGAAGTGCGACGGATCCATCTTCTGGATGCGGCCGCAGGCGATCGTGCAGCCGAAGCAGGCCTGATTGGTCACCAGCGGCTTCTTGCCATCGCTGCCCGGCGCCGAGCGCGGGGTGTGCATCGCCTCGGCCGAGATGTCCTTGGCCCCCTCGAACTGCACGTCGCGGTGGTTGCGCGTGGGCAGAGCACCGACTTCGTTGATCACGTTCATCAGCACCTGGGTGCCATAGGTCGGCAGTCCCTGGCCGGTGACGCCGTTCTCGGCGAGGATCTTCTTCTTCTCGTAGGTGACCCGCATGAACTCCTTCGGATTCACCAGGTTGCCAACGCCCAGCGTGCCGCGCACCGCGATGGCCTTCAGGTTCTTCGAGCCCATCACCGCGCCGACACCCGAGCGGCCGGCCGCGCGGTGCAGGTCGTTGACCACCGCCGCGTAGAGCACACCGTTCTCACCGGCGCCGCCGATGCTGGAGATCCGCAGCAGCGGATCCTGGAGCTGCTTCTTCAGCGTCTCCTCGGTTTCCCAGACCGTCTTGCCCCAGAGGTGACCGGCATCGCGCAGCTCGGCCACGTCGTTCTCGATGGACAGGTACACCGGCTTCGCCGACCTGCCCTCGAAGATCACCATGTCCCAGCCGGCGAACTTGAGCTCGGAGCCCCAGTACCCGCCCGAGTTGGAGCAGGCGATCGCGCCGGTCAGCGGGCCCTTGGTCACCACCGTGTAGCGGCCGCCGGTCGAGGCCATCGTTCCGGTCAGCGGGCCGGTGGCCCAGATGATCTTGTTTTCCGGCGACAGCGGATCGACCTTGGCGTCGATCTCTTCCACCAGGTACTTGGTGGCCAGACCGCGCGAGCCGAGATACTGCTTCGCCCAGGTCATGTTCAGCGGCTCGGATTGGACCGTGCCCGCCGTGAGGTTCACTCGAAGAATCTTTCCCGTCCAAGACATGTTGGAACTCCTGTACTGGTTGGGGTGATCAGGCTGCGCCAGGCTGGTTGCCCAGCTTGTCGGCCCAGGCCTGCATCTTGGACAAGCCGGTCCAGTTGGCATCGACGTAGGTGATGGCGCCGGTCGGGCAGGCGGTGGCGCACGCGGGGTCGCCGCCGCACAGGTCGCACTTCTGGACCTTGCCGGTTTCCTGCACGTAATTGACCGTGCCGAACGGGCAGGCGATCGTGCAGACCTTGCATCCGACGCAGGTGGACTCGCTGACCACCTTGGCACCGGTCATCTGGTCGATCGTGATCGCCTCCACCGGGCAGGCATGCAGGCACCAGGCCTCGTCGCACTGGGTGCAGGTGTAGGGCACCTTGCGGCCCGTGTGATGGAAATCGAACACCTTGATGCGCGACTTGCTGGGCGTGAAGGTGGCGTAGTTCTCGAACGAGCAGGCCATTTCGCACTGCAGGCAGCCTGTGCACTTGTCCGGATTGATGTGGAGGGTCTTCTGCATGACGGCCTTTCGGAGGCAGATAAGGTTGCCGACTATCTTATGAAATCATCTGCCTAGGGCCAGACCGAGAGAACCCGGGGGTAACCACTAGGCATCACCGGATTTCCAGCACGTGGCCAGCAGGGGTGTGCCAAGCCTGAACAACCCACCGGGCATCGATTCGTCCAAAATGCGGGTCCGCCAGAAAGACCGCCGATGAACCTGCGTCCCCGACCCACCGAAACCTCGACACACCTGCCAGCGACGATCGGCGTGCTGTCGGACCGCCTGCGGCAGGCGGCGATCGGCCAGTCCCATGAGCGTTGCGTCGCGCTCGGGCTGACCGAGACTTCGGTGCCCGAACTGAGCCCCGCACCTTTTTCAAGGCTGATCGACAGCCGCGAGCGTCACCGCCGCCTGTACGAACAGGCAGCTCCGGTGATGGAAATGCTGTTCGAGCAGATCGTGTCGACACGCAGCATCGTTGCGTTGACCGATCCGCAGGGAACGATCCTGCATTCGGTGGGCGATTCGGGCTTCCTGGAACGCGCCCAGCAGATCGCGCTGGCGCCCGGCGTCAACTGGTCGGAGTCGACCAAGGGCACCAATGCCATCGGCACGGCGCTGTTCACCGAGACGCCCACCATCGTGCACGCCGACGAGCACTATGTGCGCGCCAACCACTTCCTGACCTGCTCGGCGGCGCCGATCTTCGACCACGCGGGCCAGATGCTCGGGGTGCTCGATGTGTCGGGCGACCACCGCTCTTACCACGCACACACGCTGGCGATGGTGACGATGTCGGCGCGGATGATCGAGAACCAGTGGTTCGCCGACAAGTTCAGGCACGGCCTGCGTCTGCACTTCCATCGCCGCCCCGAAATGCTGGGCACGATGCGCGAGGCGATGGTCGCGCTGTCGCCCGACGGGAAGATCCTGGGCGCCAACCGCAGCGCGCTCGAACTGCTGGGCATCAGCGCTGCCGCGCTGCGCATGCAGGGGCTGGAAGCCGTGTTCGGCATCACGCTGGCCGGCATCGTCGACCACTGCCGCCACGGCACCGACGAGCCGCTGAAACTGGCTTCGGTCCTGCGACACGAGCCGG
>JAGNWJ010000125.1 GCA_017986065.1 Rhizobacter sp.
CAGTACACCGAACCGTTGTTCGTCTTCGTCATCATGGTGGTGGCGGCGTCGCGGCCCGTGCTCGAGACGATCCGCGCGCTGGTCGAGGCCGTCGCCCGTCTGCTGCCGATTCGCACCGCCGTCGCCCGGGTCTGGCTCTGCCTGGCCGCGGTGCCGCTGGTCGGCTCGCTGGTCACCGAGCCCGCGGCGATGACGCTGGCGGCCCTGATGCTGGCGCCACTGGTGTTTCGGGGCGATGTTCCCGAAGGGCTGAAGTACGGTGCGCTCGGCGTGCTGTTCGTCAACGTGTCGATCGGAGGCACGCTGACCTCGTTCGCCGCGCCACCGGTGCTGATGGTGGCCGCCACCTGGCAATGGGACAGTGCCTACATGGCCAGCCACTTCGGCTGGAAGGCGGCGATCGCCGTCGTCATCAACGCGACCGCGGTCACCGCGCTGCTGAGCCGGCACCTGACCGAACCCGCGAAGCCGCCGACCGACGAATCCGGGGAACGCATTCCGCTGGTGGTCACCCTGATCCATCTGGGCGCGCTGTCGATGGTGGTCACCTTTGCCCACCACCCGGTGATCTTCCTCGGCGTGTTCATGTTGTTCCTGGGATTCACGCAGGCCTATGCCCGCCATCAGAGCCCGCTGATCCTCAAGGAGGCGCTGCTGGTCGGGTTCTTCCTGGCCGGACTGGTCGTGCTCGGTGGCATGCAGCGGTGGTGGCTGCAGCCGATCGTCTCCAGCCTGGAGCCGACGGCGCTGTTCTTCGGCGCGCTGGGGCTGACGGCGATCACCGACAACGCCGCGCTCACGTACCTCGGGTCGCTGATTTCCGGCATGTCCGAGCAGGCCAAGTACATGCTGGTGTCCGGTGCCGTCGCAGGGGGCGGCCTGACGGTGATCGCGAACGCGCCGAACCCGGCCGGCGTGACGCTGCTGAAGCACGGATTCGAGGATCAGTCGGTGGGCGCCGGCGGGCTGCTGCTGGGCGCTGCGCTGCCGACCGCGGTCGCCGCGGTGATGTTCCTGCTTTGACCTGCGCGGCGCCTGGAGGCTGTGCAACCGGGGCGCCGGTGTGAAGACCGGTCATGCGACCCCCTCACAATCCGCCCGTCGCCAGATGCTTGTAAGCAACGCCCCTGTCGCGCGACTCATTTGGGCAAGCGTCGGATGACACCGGCCAGCGCAGTCGATTCATACCACTCAACTCAGGAGATTTCCATGAACCATCGCCTCATCGCTTCTTCCGCCCTGGCTTCCGTGCTCGCGCTCGGCATGCTGTCGACCGCTTCCGCCGCCGACGCACCGGCCAAGGAGAAGTGCTTCGGCATCGCCAAGGCCGGCGCCAACGATTGCGCCAACCTGTCGGGCACCCACTCGTGCGCCGGTCAGGCCAAGGCCGACAACGGTGCCGACGAATGGAAGTACGTCGCCAAGGGCACCTGCGCTTCGCTGGGCGGCAAGTCGGCCGACGAAGCCAAGAAGGCCATGAAGAAGTAAGAACGGACGGCTATCTCAGGCGTCGGTCCGGTCCCGTGTTGGCGGCCTTGCCCCCGGTCTGCCGCGAGCTCGCGGGGATCGGGCTGCGCCAGCCGCATTACGCACAGGTGTTCGAGGACCCGCCTGCCATCGGTTTCGTGGAGGTTCACTCCGAGAACTTCTACGCCGATGGCGGCGCTGCCCTGGCGGTGCTGGACGAGGCGCGCTCTCGTTACCCGGTCAGCCTGCATGGCGTCGGCCTGTCGCTGGGCTCGGCGGCGGGCGTGGATGCCGGCCATCTGGATCGGCTGGACCGGCTGGTGCGCCGAATCGAACCTGCGCTGGTCTCCGACCACGCCAGCTTCGCGCGCGCCCCCCGCGAGCCCGGCGGCCCGGTGGTGCATGCCAATGACCTGCTGCCGATCGCGTTCACGCCATCGTCGCTGTCGATCCTCTGTGACAACGTGAGCCGCGTGCAGGACCGGCTGCAACGGCAGATGCTGGTCGAGAACCTGTCGGCGTACCTGACCTTCGCCGACAACACGCTGACCGAACCCGAGTTTCTCGCTGCGCTTTGCCGGCGCACGGGTTGCGGCCTGCTGCTCGACGTCAACAACCTGATGGTCAACGCGTTGAACGAGCGCGTGGCCGATCCGCTCGCGCACGGGTGCGCCTTCATCGACGCCCTGCCGCCCGGCATCGTCGGCGAGGTGCATCTGGCGGGCTACTGCCAGTTGCCGGACATCGTCATCGACGATCACGGCAGCCTCGTTCGGCCCGCTGTGTGGGCGCTCTACGAGCATGCCCTGCAGCGCTTCGGCGCGGTGCCGACGCTGGTCGAATGGGACACCGATGTACCGGCGCTCGACGTGCTGCTCGGGCAGGCCCGGCAGGCCACCGAGCGCCTGGCACGAGTGCGGCGATGACTGCTGGCGACCAACCCGCGGCTTCGGCTGCAACGTCGGCGGAATCCGAACGGCAACGTGCGCTGATCGCGGCGCTGTGGACCGCCGATGCGCAGCAGGCCGCGCGGGATCTGCCGTGCGTCGACGGACCGCTTCCGGTGGCGCGCGGCCTGGCGGCCTACCGTGCCAACGCGGGGGCCCATGCCGCGCGCGCGCTGGAGGGGGCCTGCCCCACGGTGCAGGCGCTGATCGGCTCCGATGATTTCCGACGGCTGGCGCGCGAGCACTGGATGCAGGCCCTGCCGACCAGCGGCGATCTGGCCGAATGGGGCGGGGCGCTGGGCGCCGGGCTCGAAGCGCATCCGGCGCTGCTCGAATGGCCCTACCTGGGCGACTGCGCCCGACTCGACTGGGCCGTGCATCAGTGCGAACGCGCGGCGGATGCGGTGTTCGATGCGGGGTCGATCTCCCGTCTCGGCGACACCGATCCCCGGCACCTGCATCTCGAACTGCGGCCGGGCACCGCCGTGCTGCGGTCTCGCTGGCCGGTGGTGCTGATCCACGATGCCCATCGCCAGGCGGACACGGAATCAGCCCTGGCTGCCGTCAGCGAGGCGCTGGCGCAGGGTGTCGGCGAGATCGCGCTGGTGGCGCGATCGGGCGCCGGATCCGGCTGGCGTGCGCAGGTGCACCGCATCGATGCCGCCACCGCGCTGTGGACCGAACGGCTGCTCGCTGGCGACTCCCTGAGTGCAGCACTCGGCGCCGTCGATGCGGCCGCCGATGCCGACCGCGACATCGCGTTCGACCTGGGCACCTGGCTGGCCACCGCGCTGCGCGAGGGCTGGTTGACAGAAATCCGCGTCTGCTCCGACTGAATGGAACCTTGTTGGAGACCCAAGATGAATCAACCTCATTCCGCCTCACTCTGGTCGCGTCTGTGGACGCTCGGTGAAACCGCCATCCGTGGCCTTGAAGCGTTGCAACCGGCTGCCCAGCTGGCGGCGCGCTGGTTCATCGCCGGTGTGTTCTTCCGCTCCGGCCTGACCAAGATCGCCGACTGGGAAACGACCGTCGCGCTGTTCACCGACGAGTACCACGTGCCGTTGCTCAGTCCTGAACTGGCCGCTGCGCTCGGCACCAGCGCGGAGCTGGCGCTGCCGGTGCTGATCCTGTTCGGATTCGCCGGGCGGTTCGCCGCCGCCGGGCTCTTCATCCTGAACATCGTGGCGGTCATCAGCGTCGAGGACATGCCGATCCCGGCGTTGCAGCAGCACATCTTCTGGGGCAGCGTGCTGGTCGGGCTGTTGCTGTGGGGACCGGGTCGGTGGTCGGTGGATCGCTTCGTCTGGCCCCGGTTGCGCGCGCTCGTGGTCGGGGCGCCGCCAGTCGATGCGGCGAGTGCCGCAGGGCCTGCGTCGTCACGTCGCATCTGAATCGCCCTGCACTGCGTATCGGTGGTGTCGGCGGTGTAAGGGATTCGATCCCGCGCCGACAGAAGAAGGTGCATGGGATTCACCCCCGTCACCCAAGGCCTGCAGTGTCTGCAGGCGCCAAACCACCCTTCATACGCAGGAGTTCACCATGTTCAATGCTTCCAGAGGTTTCCAGATCGCTTCCGCCGCCGCCGCCCTGGCGCTGTCCGCCACCGCATTCGCCGCCGAAGCGCCCAAGGGCAGTTCGGGCAAGGCCATCGCCGCCAGCGACAAGGTCCACTGCTACGGCGTGCACAGCTGCAAGGGCAACTCGGACTGCAAGACCGCCGAGCACAGCTGCAAGGGGCAGAACGCCTGCGGCGGCCACGGCTTCAAGGGCATGGCAGCAGCCGAATGCCTCAAGGCCGGCGGCACCATCGGCGACCTGTGATCAACGCCTGACGCCATGTCTGACGCGCAGCCCCGGCATGCGAACCCCGGTTTCGGCCTGGGGCTGCGCACCCCGCATTACTCCGATTTCCTCGAGTCGCCCCAGCGGGTCGACTGGCTCGAGATCCTGTCCGACAACTACCTCGTCCCCGGCGGCAAGCCGCTGGTCATGCTCGACGCCATCCGGGCCGACTATCCGGTCGTGATGCACGGCGTGGCTTTGTCGATCGGTGCCGCCGACGGACCCGATCGCGCCTACCTCGCCGCACTCGCCGCGCTGGCTCGTCGCGTCGAACCGCTGTGGATCTCCGACCACCTGTGCTGGACCGGTGTGCACGGCCGCGTACTGCACGACCTGTATCCGCTGCCGTACACCGATGCATCGATCGATGTCGTGGTGCGCAACGTGCACATCGCGCAGGAGGTGCTGAAGCGGCCGCTGGTGCTCGAGAACGTCTCCAGCTACGTCAGCTTCGAAGCGTCGGAAATGACCGAATGGGAGTTCATCACCGAGGTCTGCCAGCGCACCGGTTGCCGCCTGCTGCTCGACGTGAACAACATCCACGTGAGCAGCGTCAACCACGGGTTCGACGCCCGGGCGTTCCTGCGTGGCGTGCCGGCCGACCGGGTGCAGCAGATCCATCTGGCGGGGCACACCGATCACGGCGATCACCTCATCGACACGCACGATCA
>JAGNWJ010000126.1:0-2639 GCA_017986065.1 Rhizobacter sp.
GAAGGTTCCCGGATGACCTACATGGAATTTGCTGGCGATCCGTCGACGATGGAGGCCACGCAGGTCGCCAGCGCGCTTCAGGTCGACGTCGATCGGGGATTGACGCAGGCGGAAGCGTCGAAGCGCCTGGCGCAGTGCGGTCCCAACGCGTTGCGAGCCACGACCGCGCTGCCGGCTTGGCGCCGCTGGCTGTCGCACTTCAACGATCCGCTCGTGTTCCTGCTGCTCGGTGCGGCAGGTGTGGCGTTCGCCGCATGGGTCGTGGAAGGGCGCCAGGGCGCCCCGGTCGATGCGATCGTCATCGTGCTGGTGGTCGTGCTCAACGCCGTGCTGGGCTACCTCCAGGAAGCCAAGGCAGCCAGCGCCGTGGCTGCGCTGGCGCGCATGACGGCCACGACCTGCACCGTCCTGCGCGATGGCCACCAATCGCGAATTCCGAGTGCCGGCCTGGTGCCCGGCGACGTGATGCTGCTGACCGAAGGCGATGCCGTCGGCGCCGACGCGAGGCTGATCCAGGTGGCGTCCGCGCAACTGATGGAGGCCTCGCTGACCGGCGAAAGCCAGTCGGTTCTGAAGGACGCGGCCACGCTGCCAGCGCCGGTGCCGCTCGGCGATCGCCTGAACATGGTCTTCAAGGGCACGGCGGTGGCCCAGGGCAGCGCACGCGCGGTGGTGACGGCCACCGGCATGCATACCGAGGTCGGCTCGGTCGCCGCCCTGATGGACGCGACCCGGGACGCGCCGACCCCGCTGCAGCAGGAGGTCGCCCGCATCGGCCGCCGGCTCGGCCTGGCGGCGCTCGTCGTGGCTGCGGTGGTCATCGTCACGATCCTGCTGGTGTCCGACATCCGCAGTGCGGCCGATGTGATCGAGGTGCTGCTGCTCGGTGTCTCGCTGGCGGTCGCGGCCGTGCCCGAGGGGCTGCTTGCGATCCTGTCGGTGGTGCTCGCGATGGGCGTGCAGCGTATGGCGCGCGAGAACGCCATCGTCAAGAAGCTGGCGTCGGTCGAGACGCTCGGCTCCGCATCGGTCATCGCCACCGACAAGACGGGCACGCTGACCCGTGCCGAGATGACGATCGTGCGCGTGATGACCGCGTCCGGCGGCAGCCATGTCACCGGCGTCGGCTATGCGCCGGAGGGACGTGTCGAGCACCAGGGGGCGGTCCTGACTGAAGGCCCGGTGCATGACGAAGCCCGGCTGGTGTTGAGCGGTGGCAGCCTGGCGGGCAACGCCGATCTGCGCCAGGCCGACGATGGTGCCTGGGCGATCCAGGGCGACCCGACCGAAGCTGCCTTTCTGGTCGCCGAACGCAAGCTCGGCACCGACGCGCACCGCAAGCGGCGTTTCACGCGCATGGCCGAGATCGCGTTCACGTCGGACCGAAAGATGATGTCGACGATCGAGACCGATCACGATCAGGGCGATGCACCCGTGCTG
The DNA here is from genome assembly GCA_017986065.1 of Rhizobacter sp. GTDB lineage: Bacteria > Pseudomonadota > Gammaproteobacteria > Burkholderiales > Burkholderiaceae_C > PBB1. The sequence goes on from JAGNWJ010000126.1 coordinate 1,441, forward strand.
ATCACCAAGGGGGCTCCGGACGTGCTGCTTGCCCGCTGCACGCGAGCCCGTGTCGGCAAGGCGATCGTGCCGCTCGACGACGCGCTGCGCCAGCGCGTGCTGGCCGATGTCGACACGCTGAGCGACGCTGCGCTGCGCACGCTGGCGGTGGCGTACCGCCCCCTCGAGCCAGACGAATCACCGCAGGCCGAAGGCCTCGCGGCGCCCTCGATCGAACGCGACCTGATCTACGTCGGCACCGTCGGCATCATCGACCCGCCACGTACCGAGGTCGCTCTGGCGATCGGCGAAGCGCACCGTGCCGGCATCCGTGTCGTGATGATCACTGGCGACCATCCGCGCACCGCGATGCGCATCGCGCACGATCTCGGCATCGTCGGCGGTGGGGCCGCGGCGCTGACCGGCACCGATCTCGATGCGCTGGACGATGCGGCCTGGGCAGAGGCCGTGCGTACCACGTCGGTCTTCGCGCGCGTGGCTCCGAAGCACAAGCTGCGCATCGTCGCGGAGCTGCAGGCCGCCGGCAACGTCGTCGCGATGACAGGCGATGGGGTGAACGATGCGCCGGCGCTGAAGGCCGCTGACATCGGCATCGCGATGGGACGCACCGGCACCGAGGTGACCAAGGAGGCCGCCAACATGATCCTGGCGGACGACAACTTCGAGACCATCGTCGTGGCCGTGAAGGAAGGGCGCGGCATCCTCGACAACATCAAGAAGTTCCTGCGCTACCTGCTGTCATCGAACCTGGGCGAGGTGCTGACGGTCTTCCTGGGCGTGGTCGGCGCCGGTGTGCTCGGGCTCGCCGGTGCGACGGGCGGCGTCGTGCTGCCGCTGCTGGCCACGCAGATCCTGTGGATCAACCTCATCACCGATGCCGGACCTGCGCTGGCGATGGGCGCGGATCCTGTCGCCGGCGACGTGATGGCCCGACCACCGCGCAAGCGGACCGAACGGGTGATCGACGCGCGCATGTGGGCGGGCGTCCTGCAGATCGGGCTGGTGATGGCCGTGGTGAGCCTGCTGACGATCGACTTCTACCTGCCCGGCGGACTGATAGCGGGCACGCACGACCTGTCGCTGGCGCGCACCGCAGGCTTCACCGTGCTGGTGTTCGCGCAGCTGTTCAACTGCCTGAATGCGCGCTCGGAGCGTGCCAGCGCATTCGAAGGCATCTTCGCCAACCGCTGGCTCTGGGG
>JAGNWJ010000126.1:2739-4855 GCA_017986065.1 Rhizobacter sp.
TCGTTCGGGGGCTCCTGGACGTTCGTCGGGCTGTTCGCGCTGACGATGCTGGTGTGGGTGGGCATCAACGCCCTGCTGCTGATCTACCGCGGCGCGACGTTCGACCCTTACCCGTACATCCTGCTCAACCTGTTCCTGTCGATGCTGGCCGCGATCCAGGCGCCGATCATCCTGATGTCGCAGAACCGGCAGGCCGAGAAGGACCGGGCCACCGTCGAGCACGACTACGAAGTCAACCTGAAGGCCGAGCTCGAGATCATGCTGCTGCACGAGAAGATCGATCTGCTGCGCGAGACGCAGTGGAAGGAACTGCTCGACATCCAGCAGGAGCAGCTGCGACTGCTTTCGGAGCAGGTCGGCCGCAAGTCACCGGGCGCCTGATCGGGCACGGCCCTCAGGGCACCACGGTCAGGAACAGGAACGACGCGAACAGCACGAGGTGCACCGCGCCCTGCATCACGGTGGCGCGGCCGCTGCCCAGCGTCAACGTGCCCACCACCAGCGTCAGCATCAGCAGCACGATGTCGATCGGCCTCAGGCCGAGGACCAGCGGGAACGGGAACCACGGCGACAGCGCCGCGACCACCGGGATGGTCAGCCCGATGCTCGCCAGTCCCGATCCGAGCGCCAGGTTCAGGCTGCTCTGCATGCGGTTGCCGCGCGCGGCACGCAGCGCCGCGCCGGTTTCGGGAAGCAGCACGATCAGCGCGATCAGCACACCCGATACCGCCTTGGGGGCACCAGCGGCGGCCACACCGGCTTCCAGCGCAGGCGCCAGCGCCTTGGCCAGCCCCACGACCCCGACCAGCGACACCAGCAGCAGGCCCAGGCTGGTCCAGGCGATCCAGTGGGCGGGAGGTGGCGCGTGCGCTTTCGTATCGTCGGTTCCGACCGGCAGGAAGTAGTCGCGGTGGCGCACCGTCTGCACGAAGACGAACACGCTGTAGAGCGCCAGCGAGGTGAATCCGGCGAACGCGAGTTGCGAACCGCTGTAGGTGGGCCCGGAGGTCGTGGTGGTGAAGCTGGGCAGCACCAGCGCCAGGCCCGCCAGGGCGCCGAGCGAGGCGAGTGCCGGGCTGGTGCCTTCGACACGGAAGACCAGCACGCCGTGACGCAGCCCGCCAACGACCAGGCACAGGCCGATCACGCCGTTGCACACGATCATCACGGCCGAGAACACCGTGTCGCGCGCCAGCGTGTTGGCGCTGGCGCCGCCCGCCAGCATCAGCGAGACGATCAGGGCCACCTCGATGATCGTCACGGCCACCGCCAGAACCAGCGTGCCGTAGGGCTCGCCGACCCGGTGGGCGACCACCTCGGCGTGGTGGATCGCGCAGAGCACCGCCAGCAACAGCGCCGCGGCCAGCAGCGCGCCGAGACCGATGCCGAGCGGCTGCCCCCAGGTCGACGCCAGCGTCAGCAGGGCCAGCAGCGGGACCGCGATGCTCCACAGAGGCAGGCCGGGCACCGGCCAGCGGGTGGCAGGGGGATCGGCATCGGCACGGCGGTTCATCGGTTGATCCTAACGAACGCTGCGGCCGGGTCGAGTCGGTGCGCGCGGACGGGCTCCTAGAATCGGCGCATGCGTTCGGCTTCGTCGACCCGAAAAATCCGTGTCTGGGTGGCCAGCCTGGCCATCCTGCTGGGTGCGCTCGCGCCGACGATCACGCACGCGCTGAACAGCCTGCCTGGCAGCGCCTTCCTCGAGGTCTGCACGGCCGTCGGCTCCCGTTTCGGCTGGAGCGTCGACAACGAGGCCAGCGCGCCGAAGAGCGGGGCGCCGGTGGATCAGGTGCACCACTGTCCCTTCTGCGTGCTGCATGCGTCGGCGCACGGCATGCCGCCGGCGCCGTTGCAGGGCCTGACCCTGCTGCCCCTTGCGTTCCACGTCCCCGAGCTCTTTCTCGCGGCGCCACGCACGCTGAACGCCTGGACAACAGTCCAGGCGCGAGCCCCGCCTCTCCATTCCTGACAGCCCGGGTGCGTCCCGCTCCGCGATGACACGCTGAGCCCGAAGCCCGCTCGCCCGCCGTCTCCCGACGGCGGAAGTCAGGAAATTCCACGAAGTCGACTCGTTCGGGTCGCGACTACTCGAGCCGTGTGCCTGACGCACGGC
>JAGNWJ010000055.1 GCA_017986065.1 Rhizobacter sp.
GGTGGCCTCCGCCGCGGCCGACCGGCAGGTGGCGCTGGCCATCACCGACCTCGGCAACCTGTTCGGTGCGATCAAGTTCTACAACGCCGCGCGTTCGGCAGGAATCAAGCCGGTGATCGGCGCCGATGTCTGGCTGGAACCCGAAAGCAGTGATCGCCCGCCGAGCCGTCTGCTGCTGCTCGCGCAGAACCGCGCCGGCTACCTGAACCTCTGCGAACTGCTGACCCGCTGCTGGATGGGCCCGGCCTCGCAGGCCCAGCCCTGGACGACCTGGGACGTGCTGTCGGAGCTGAACGGCGGGCTGATCGCGCTGTCCGGCGCCGATCAGGGGGCCGTCGGCCAGGCGCTGGTCTCGGGTGACACGGCGCGCGCGCGGAAGCTGGCCCGGCGATTTGCCGATGTGTTTTCGAACCGCTATTACCTGGAGCTCCAGCGCGCTGGCCTGCCCGGGCAGGAGCCCCACGTGCAGGCTGCAGTGCGGCTGGCCTCCGAGCTGCAGTTGCCGGTGGTCGCCACGCACCCGGTGCAGTTCCTGAGCGGCGACGACTTCGAGGCCCACGAGGCGCGCGTCTGCGTTGCCGAGGGGGAGACGCTGACGAATCCGCGGCGCATCAAGCGCTTCAATGCGCAGCAGTATTTCAAGACCCAGGCCGAGATGGAAGCGCTGTTCGCCGACGTGCCCAGCGCGCTGGCCAACTCCGTCGAGATCGCGAAGCGGTGCAGCCTGATGCTGGTGCTCGGCAAGCCCCAGCTGCCGGCCTTCCCGACGCCCGAGGTCAACGGCGAGCGCATGGCGCCCGAGGCGTTCTTTCGTCATTCGTCGCACGAGGGACTGAACGCGCGTCTGATCCAGCTCTTCCCCGATGCCGCCCGGCGCGAAGCCGAACGCGCCCGATACGTCGAGCGGCTCGAGTTCGAGATCGCCACCATCCTCAAGATGGGCTTCCCGGGCTATTTCCTGATCGTGGCCGACTTCATCAACTGGGCCAAGGCCAACGGTTGCCCGGTCGGACCCGGTCGCGGTTCGGGCGCCGGCTCGCTGGTCGCGTATGCGTTGAAGATCACCGACCTCGACCCGCTGCAATACAACCTGCTGTTCGAGCGCTTCCTGAATCCGGAGCGGGTGTCGATGCCCGACTTCGACATCGATTTCTGCCAGGCCAATCGCGATCGCGTCATCGATTACGTCAAGGACAAGTACGGCCGCGACGCGGTGAGCCAGATCGTCACCTTCGGAACGATGGCCGCCAAGGCCGCGCTGCGCGACATCGGCCGCGTCCTCGGCATGGGTTACGGCCACGTCGACAGCATTGCCAAGCTGGTGCCCGCGCCACCCGGCAAGACGGTGACGCTGCGCCGGCCGCCCAACGACACCGACACCAGCGTGATCTACGCCCGGCGCGAGGCGCCCGAGATCGAGGAGCGCGAACAGAAGGAAGAGGAGGTCGCCGAACTGCTGGCGCTGGCCGAGCGCGTCGAAGGCATCGTGCGCAACGTCGGCATGCATGCGGGCGGTGTGCTGATCGCGCCGGGCAAGATCACCGACTTCTGCCCGCTGTACATGCAGCCCGGCAGCGACAGCGCGGTGAGCCAGTTCGACAAGGACGACGTCGAATCGATCGGCCTGGTCAAGTTCGACTTCCTGGGTCTGGCCACGCTGACCATCCTCGAGATGGCCAAGGAGTTCATCCGCGCGCGCCATCCGGATCAGCGCGAGTTCGCCTTCGAGAACCTCCCGCTCGACGACGCGGGCGCCTACCGGCTGATGAGCGAGGGCAAGACGGTGGCGGTGTTCCAGCTGGAAAGCTCGGGCATGCAGCGCATGCTGCGCGACGCCAAGCCCAGCGTGTTCGAGGATGTGATCGCGCTGGTGGCGCTGTACCGCCCGGGCCCGATGGACCTGATCCCGAGCTTCTGCGCCCGCAAGCACGGTCGCGAGGAGGTCGAGTATCCGCATCCGCTGATGCGAGAGGTGCTCGAGGAGACCTACGGGATCATGGTCTACCAGGAGCAGGTGATGCAGGTGGCCCAGATCGTCGGCGGCTACTCGCTGGGTGGCGCCGACCTGCTGCGCCGCGCGATGGGCAAGAAGAAGCTCGAGGAGATGATGAAGCACCGGGCCGTCTTCGCCGAGGGCGCGGCCAAGAAGGGCATCGCGGAGCCGAAGGCCAACGAGATCTTCGACCTGATGGAGAAGTTCGCGGGCTACGGCTTCAACAAGTCGCATGCCGCCGCCTACGCGCTGCTGGCGTATCACACCGCCTGGGCCAAGGTGCACTACCTGGCCGAGTTCACCGCCGCCAACATGAGCGTGGCGATCGACGACACCGACAAGCTGAAGATCTTCCACGACGATGCGGTGGCGCTGGGCATCGTGTTCGAGCCGCCCGACGTGAATGCCGGCGGATACCGCTTCGAGCCGATCACGCCGGTTGCCGGGACCCGGCAGAAGGGCGAGCGCGGCCGGGTGCGCTACGGCCTCGGCGCGATCAAGGGCACCGGGCAGGGCGCGATCGAGGCCATCGTCGCGGCGCGCGCTGAAGGGGGCCCGTTCACCAGCCTGTTCGACTTCTGCACCCGTGTCGATCGCACCCGCATCAACAAGCGCACCGTCGAGGCGCTGATCAAGGCCGGAGCCTTCGATGGCTGGGGAATCGAGCCACGGGGCGCCCTGGCCGGCGTCGACCCCCTCGCAGGGCAGGCAAGGCAAGGTGGCGATCCGGGGGCTCCCGGCTCACAGCGTTCGGCGTTGCTGGCGAGCGTCGGTCTGGCCTTTGATTTCGCCGATTCCCAGGCTGCGCATGCCAATCAGGGTGGCCTGTTCGACTTCGATGACGCGCATGGCGCTTCGACACAGGAACCGCCGCTGGTCGAAGCATTGCCCTGGAGCATCAAGGAGCGACTGATGGCCGAGAAGACCGCGCTCGGCTTCTACCTGTCGGGCCACCTGTTCGACCAGAGCGTCGACGAGGTGCGGCAGTTCGCCAGGCGCTGCAATGCCGATGTGCTCGACAGCCGCGAGCCGCAGCTGCTGGCCGGCATCGTCGGCGACCTGCGCATGGTCAACGGACAGCGTGGCCGCGTGGCGATCTTCAAGCTTGACGACAAGACCGAAGCCATCGAGGCGGTGGCCAGCGAAGACCTGGTGAACGCCAACCGCGAGTTGCTGAAGGACGACGAACTCGTCATTGTCCAGGGCAAGGTGCAGCCCGACCGCTTCTCGGGCGGCTTGCGTCTCAACGTGCAGCAGGTCTGGGGTCTGGCCGAGGCACGCTGCCGGTTCGGCAAGTACCTGAGCGTGCAGGTCAACGGGGTGCCTCCGCCGGTGGCCGAACTGCTGCGTGACTTTCCGGTGCGGCGTGTGCTCACCGAACACGGCGAACTGCCGCAGGGCCTGTCCGTTCGGCTGCATCTGAGGCGCCGGGCCGAACAGGGCGAAGTCACCGGTGATCTCGACCTGGGCGAGCAGGCTCGCTTCTATCCCAGCGACGAGGCGATCGAACGCTGGCGCGCGGCGGCCGACGGACGGCGGGCGAGGGTGGTCTACGACGCATCCGCAGGGTGACGTTTCAGTCGATCCTGGCGGATCAGGTGCGATCCGCACTCACGCCGTGCCTGCCAGGCGGCCTGGCCGTGCCGCGGGCATCCAGCTGCAGAGGCGGATCCGTGCTGCCGAAGAGGCGGGCCGCTACGGCACCAGGATCAGCAGCCAGTTGACCAGCATGCGCGCCTTGGCTTCGCTGATGGCGACCGCGTTCGGCGGCATCGAGACGGTGCCGATCTTCCCTGTCCAGTGACTGGACTTCGGATTCGACCCGGTCATGACGGTTTTCGTCAGCCGTTTCGACGCGAGCGGGTCGTCCCGGTACTTGATGGCGATGTCGCGCCATGCCGGTGCAATGGGTGGCAGGCCGTCCGCGCGCTTGGGCAACGGCAGGATGCTGTGGCAAGCCATGCAGCCACTGTCGGTGGCGAGCTTGATCATGGCCTGATCGTTCTCGGCCGGGTTCGCCTGTGCCGGCGCGTTGACGATCATCAGCGCAGCGGTGGCGCTCAGCAGCATACGCATCTGGAATTCCTGTAATGGTTGGGTCAAGCCTACATGCTGCCAGCCGGCTTGCAGCTTGACGCAGCTCAATCGCCGCAGGGAGGGTTCGATTCGCATCGCCTCACTCGATCAGCCGCAGTGCCCTTGCCGTGTTGATCGCCTGCAGGCGGTTGCCGACTCCCAGCTTCGAATAGATGTTCTTCAGGTGGAACTTGACCGTGTTCTCCGAGACGAAGAGCCGCCCTGCGATTTCCCGATTGGTGATGCCGTTGACGAGCAGCAGGAGCATGTCGCGCTCGCGGTCCGACAGGCGTTCCATCAGATGCGTGCGGACATGCTGGCGTCCGAGGTCCGATCCCGAGGCCGCGAGCAGGTGCTCGATGTAGGCGCGGTCCGGGTCGGCGGCGGCGCCCCCCGGCTCGTTGGCCTGCAGGATCTTCTGATACGCCTCGCGCAACAGTTCGACCACGCCTTCGCCCTCGTCGAGCAGGCAGCGCACGTAGGCGCCCTTGCGACCCAGCTGCAGTGCGCGGCGCAGGCTGCGCTGCGCCGAGTTGCGCGCCCCGCTGCCGTGATGCAGCAGCGCTTCCAGCACGGACAGCTTGATGTCTCGGTAGACGCGTCCGCGCTGGCGCATCCGCTCGGCGGCGATGCGCCGCGCTGCGTCGACAAAGTCGTTGCGCGCGATGGCCAGCCGTATCAGCCCATAGCCCGAGCCCTCCATGTCCTCGGACATGTGGATCCATTGCGGGTCCTGCGACATCGCGTCGGGGGCGATGCGCGCGGCCAGTGCATCGGCACGCTCGACGTCACCCGCGGCGAGTGCGCGCCGCACGCGCTCCCATTCGCTGACGGCCACCAGCCGCTTCCAGGGAGCCTCGTGCCCGATGCGCTCGAGTTCGTCCAGCACGGCCAGGGCCGTCTCCGAGCGACCACGCGCTTCGTGCATCCGGGCGATCGCGAGGTGGGCCACCGCGATGAAGTCCAGCGTGACCGACTCCGAAATTTCCTGCTGGAATCGGTGCGCGAGCGATTCGAGAGTCTCGAGGTCGTTGGCTTCGTACAGTGCCCAGATGTGGCAGGCCGCGAGCGCGGCCCCGGCCACCGAGGTGTCGAGCGGCGTCTCCTGCGCGTGGGCTTCGCGCAGATGAGCCAGCGCCTCGTGCAACCGACCTTGAACGAGCAGGTTGCTGCCGGTGATGGCTGCGGTGTAGCCGCCGACGAACGAGCCTCCGCCGCGCCCGATGTGGGCGCGCGCCAGGGCCAGTGCCTGGCGTGCGCCTTCGAAGTCGCCGCGCGAGATCTTGCCCATGGCCAGCACGTTCGATGCGGCGCCGAGCTCGAACGCCGGAAAGCCGTCGAACTCGCGCTGAACCACGCCGGGCTGGTCGATGATCGCCAGTGCCGCGGGCATGTCATCGTCGACCAGCAGGAAGGACATCGCCCGGCACAGATCGGGGTTGGTCGTGGGCACGATGTCGCCGCACGCTGCCTGCGCGGACATCAGGTCTAGCAGTGGCCGGAGCTTGGGACGGCGCCGCAGGAACATCAATGCATACGCCGCGCGGATCACCAGCGCGGCATGCCGAGTCACTTCGTGGAACGGCAGGCGATCGAACCAGCGTTCGAAGGTGATCAATTCGGCTGCGGCCACGCGCGCGGCGGACCAGTCGGTCAGCGTCGATGCCGCGAGCGCGAAGTCACCGCAGCACAGCGCGTGGTGGACCGCCTCTTCAGGCATGGCGTTGAGCAGGTACCACCGCGCCGCCTGTTCGTGGACGCGGCGCACCTCGTCTGGCGCACTTCGCTGCAGGCTGTCGGCCAGGTAACTCGAGAACAGCCCGTGGTACTTGAACCACCGGGTGTCCGAATCGAGGGCGCGCACGAACAGGCCCGACCGTTCGAGCTGCTCCAGCAGCGACTGCGCATCGTCGAATCCGGTGACCGCCTCGCACAACGGCGCCGACAGGCGTTGCAGCAGGGATGTCCGCAGCAGGAACTCCTGGATGCGTGCGGTCTGCAGCGACATCACGTTGTCGGCCAGGTACTCCGCGAGTTCGCGCGGGCCGCTGTCCTCGTCGCCGCCCAGAGACAGGCGCACCTCGGGACTCAGCAGCGCGAGGCGGAACAGCTGCACCCCGGCCGGCCAGCCTTCGGTGCGCCGGTAGATCGCGTCGACCTCGTCTGCGCTGACACGCAGGTTGTTCGATCCGGCGAAGAACTTCGCCACCTCGTCGGGCGTGAAGCGCAGATCATCGGCTCGCACGACGATCGCCACGCGGTTGACCAGCAGCGTGGCCAGTCCGATCTCGGGCAGGGACCGCGAACCGATGAACACGTGCACATGTGGCGGAAGGCGGGCGAGCAGCGTGCGGAAGAACCGCAGGATCGCCTCGCCGCGCAGTGCCTGGAATTCGTCGAGGAAGATCGACGCCTGCATGTCCAGCCCCGACAGCGTGTCGAGCATCCAGTCAGCGAGGTCGCGCGGGGCGTCGCCTGCACCGGTGCGTGGCGCTGCGCTCGCCGTGGCGCCGTCGGTGAGCCGCCCCATCATCGCGACCATGTGCGATTCGAACCGGCGCGGGTCGTTGTCGGCATCGTCGAAGGTCAGCCAGGCCGTGCGCCAGCCTCGGGCCTCCTGTGCTGACTTGATCTGCTGCAGCGTGGTCGACTTGCCGTGTCCGGCGGGGCCCTGCAGCACGGTGAGGCGCAGGCTGTCGTCGTGCTCCACTCGATCGAGGATGACCTGACGTGGAACCGCCCCGGGGTAGACCGGTGGTGCGAACAGCTTGTGGGGGCGAACCTCGGAAGGTGCTGCGCGTTCGCCCATCGCCGCACCGGCCGAAGTCACGGTCCGGAGGGTGCTGCGTGAGCCTGGAGACGGTCGCGGATTCTGGCGGGGCAAGGACGTTCCCATGAAGCGCTGCGTTCGAGCGCAGGAGCAGGCGGACAACTGGCGATTGTTTGTTGCGCCGCAGCGTGACGGGTTACGGGCTTCCCCGGGTCGGTTCGGTCGAAGTCGGCATGAAGATACTCAAAACTACCTGACCGGGTGGTGAACCCCCGGCCGGCGGTGGCTCTAATCCTGACCTCGACCATAACTACATAGGAGACCCTCATGTCGAATGTCCAGCAGGCGCCGAAGCAGTTCGATGCCGTCGTCGTCGGTGCCGGTGTTGCCGGGCTTTATTCGATCTACAAGCTGCGTGAGCAGGGCTTGAGCGTGCAGGCCTTCGAGGCCGGCACGGGTGTGGGCGGCACCTGGTACTGGAACCGCTATCCGGGCGCGCGCGTCGACTCGCAGGCCTATGTCTACCAGTACTGGTTCTCCGACGACCTGCTCAACGAGTGGGACTGGAGCGAGCGGTTCCCTGCCCAGGAGGAAACCGAGCGCTACCTGAACCATGTCGCCGACAAGTTCGACCTGCGCAGCAACATCCGGTTCAAGACCAGGGTGACGGGCGCCAGCTTCGATGAATCCACCCAGCGCTGGATCGTGGCGACCGACGACGGCCAGACGGTCAGCGCGCAGTTCCTGATCATGGGCACCGGCGGGCTGTCGGTGCCGATGCTGCCGCCGTTCCCCGGACGCGAGCGTTTCAAGGGCCAGATCGTGCACACCGCCCAGTGGCCGAAGGAAGGCGTCGATCTGAAGGGCAAGCGCGTGGGCGTGATCGGCACCGGTGCCACGGGCATCCAGGTGATCCAGACGATCGCCGATCAGGTCGGGCACCTGACGGTGTTCCAGCGCACCGCGAACTACACGATCCCGATGCGCAACCCGAAGTACGACGACGCGGATCGCAGTGAATTGCGCTCCAGATATCCGGACCTGAAGAAGCGCGTGCACGGTACCTTCGCGGGCTTCGACTACGACTTCGACAGCACCGACTTCCTGTCCCTGTCTGCCGAGGATCGTCAGAAGAAGATGCAGGCACTCTGGGACGATGGCTCGCTCAGCTTCTGGGTCGGCAGCTTCCTGAGCGTGTTCGTCGACGAGAAGGTCAATGAAGAGTTCTCGGAGTTCGTCCGCCAGCGCATTCGCGCGCGTGTCAGGGACCCGAAGGTTGCGGAGATGCTCGTGCCGAACGATCACGGATTCGGCACACGCCGGGTTCCGCTGGAGACGAAGTACTACGAGGTGTTCAACCGTGACAACGTGACCCTGGTCGATACGCGGGCCGCGCCGATCGAATGTCTCACCGAGAAAGGCCTGCAGACCGCGGCCGGCGAGCACGAACTTGACATCATCATCTTTGCCACCGGGTTCGATGCCGGTACCGGCGCGCTGACCAAGACCGACATCCGTGGGCGCAATGGCCTGTTGCTGCGTGACGCCTGGGAGGCCGATGGCATCCGCACGACGATGGGATTGCAGGTCCACGGCTATCCGAACCTGTTCATGACCATGGCGCCTTTCTCGCCGGCGGCGGCCTTCTGCAACGTGCCGACCTGCGTGCAGCAGCAGGTGGACTGGATCACCGACTGCATCCGGTTCGTGCGGGACCAGGGGCGCCGATCCATCGAGCCGAGCGAGGCCGTGGAAGCGCAGTGGGTCGCCCACCACGATGAGCTGGCCAACATGATGCTGGTCTCCAAGACCAACTCCTGGTACATGGGGTCCAACGTGGAGGGCAAGCAGAGGCGGCTGCTGGCCTATCCCGGCGGCGTCGGCAATTACCGCGACAAGTGCGATGCGGTCAAGGCGAGTGGCTACGAGGGTTTCGTCACCGCGTGATCGGGATCGATCGGGAAAGCTGAAAGGGCGGCTCGAAGCCGCCCTTTTTCGTTATCTGTACTGGATCGGTGTCAGCCGTGCCGGCTCGAGCGGCGACGCTGGACGAACCCGAGGCTCAGCATGGCCGCCATGATCAGCGCTGCGCTGGATGGTTCTGGTACGGGATTGGCGAACACCTGGTCCTGGTGACTCGGGCTCTCCAGCACCCGGACGCTCACGTTGTTGATCGATCCCAGGTTGGACAACCAGTCGTCGGCCAGTGCCAGCGCGCCATTGGCCGCTGTGCCGCCGAAGAAGCGCGCGGCACCCGAATCGACGTCGTAGCTGGTCGGACTGGTTTCGTAGGCGAGTTCCCAGATCGCGATCTGGAACGCAGCCTGCTCGGTGGCATCGTTCACCTCATGACCCGCCGAGAACAGCCGGCCGATGTCGTCATGCGCACGAGTGTTGGCAAAGACGTGTGCCGAGCCGGCCACCTCGGTGTAGTCGTCGTAGCTGCCACCGAGGCTGATGTGCTGCAGCAGGTCGATGCAGTAGGTCGTGACGCTCGTCGTGCCATCGAGCAGGACCTTGAACCCGCCGGCGGACGTGGAGCCACTCGCAGACGGGTTGGGTACCGACAGCTGGTAGTTCACCGTCTGCGATCCGTTCGCGAATCCCTGGAATTCGACGACCCCGGCTTGCGCCTGGGCCGAGCCCCAAGCCAGGCAGGCGAGAAGAAGCGGGCGGATGAAGGTTCGGGCCATGAGGATTTCTCGCAGAAGTGATGTGGCTTGAAGACGGCCGGACCGTCGATGTGCTGAAGGCTAAGCGGCGCCTGCGTTGGCACTCCCCCCGCAGCCAAGGGGTGCAGCAACGAGGCTTCATGCTCGATCGTGAGCCGCATCACGCCCGGTCGACCCCACCCCCCGGTTCACGGGGTGAGCAGCGACGACACCGGCGATGAATTCACCGGCGATAACATCCCGCCAACTCAACCCACCGGGAGCAATCCGTATGGCAATGGACGTGGTCGATTACGAGATCAAGGGCGCGGAAATGCAGTTCGTCGAAGTCGAGCTCGATCCGGGCGAGGCGGCGGTCGGCGAGGCTGGCAGCATGATGTTCATGGACGCCGGTATCTCGATGGACACGGTGTTCGGCGACGGCTCGGCCAGCACCGGCGGTCTTTTCGGCAAGCTGCTCGGCGCCGGCAAGCGTTTGGTGACCGGCGAGTCGCTGTTCACCACGGTCTACACCAACCAGGGCCACAGCAAGCTGCGCATCGCGTTCGCCGCACCTTACCCGGGCAAGATCCTGCCGATGGATTTGCGCAAGCTGGGCGGCATGCTGATCTGCCAGAAGGACGCGTTCCTGTGTGCCGCCAAGGGGGTGTCGCTCGGCATCTATCTGCAGCAGAAGATGTCGGTGGGCTTCTTCGGCGGCGAGGGCTTCATCATGCAGAAGCTCGAGGGTGATGGACTGGCTTTCGTGCACGCGGGTGGCACGGTTCTCAAGCGTGAACTGCACCCCGGCCAGACGCTGCTGATCGACACCGGTTGCGTCGTTGCTTTCACGCCGGAGATCAACTTCGAGATCCAGTACGTCGGCAAGATCAAGACCGCGTTGTTCGGTGGCGAAGGCCTGTTCTTTGCCAAGGTGACCGGTCCCGGCACCGTGTGGCTGCAAAGCCTGCCGTTCTCGCGCTTGGCTTCCCGAGTGTTCGCTGCGGCGCCTCAGCGCGGAGGTTCGCGCGAAGAGGGTTCGGTGCTGGGCGGCGTTCTCGGTGGGGGATTGCTCGGGGGCTCCATCTTCGGCGGGGATGACGAATGAGGGCCCGATCGAACGATCCGGCGCTTGCCAGATGAGTCGCCGTGGCCCCTGACGTATCCTTTGCCGCATGAGACTGCTGATCGATTCATTCTGGCGCGCGGCGGCCTATTGCCTGCATCCGCGTGTCATTGCGCTGTCGCTGCTGCCGCTGGTGCTGATGGTCGCGATCGGTCTCGGTGTCGGCTACTTCTTCTGGGATTCGGTCGTCGCCTGGGTGGCCTCCATTCTCGAGTCTCTTGCTTGGGTCACGGCGCTGCTGTCGTGGCTCGAAGGCGTCGGCTTCGGCGGACTGAGGAGACTGCTCGCACCGTTGATCGTGGTGTTTGCCGTGGTGCCGCTCGCCGTGGTCGGATCGTTGCTGGTGGTCGCGGCCATGATGACCCCGGCGATGCTGAGTCTGGTGGCCGAGCGCCGCTTTCCTGCGCTCGAGCGGCGCCACGGTGGATCGGCCACGGCCGGCGCCCTGGCTGCCGTGCTGACCACGTTCGTGGCGCTGCTGGCACTGATCGTGTCGATCCCGCTGTGGTTCGTTCCGCCTCTCGTGCTGATCCTGCCGCCACTGATCTGGGGCTGGCTGACCTACAAGGTCATGACCTACGACGTGCTGGCCGAGCACGCGACCAAGGAGGAGCGCCGTGAGCTCGTCAAGCGGCATCGAAGCTCGTTGCTGGGCATGGGCATCCTGACCGGATACCTCGGAGCTGCGCCGTCGCTGGTGTGGGCCTCTGGCGTGCTGTTCCTCGCGCTGGCTCCGGTGCTGGTTCCGGTGGCCGTGTGGATCTACACGCTCGTGTTCGCGTTCGCGGCCCTGTGGTTCTCGCATTACGCGCTCAGTGCCTTGCAGGTCCTGCGCGCCGAGCGCGACCTCGCGACGGGGCGCCCCGAGCCGGGGAGTCCTTCGTCCGTGATCGAGGTGGACGCGCCGGCGGCGCTGCTGCCGCTCCCACCAGCCTGAGCACATCGACATGGCATTCGGGCTGCTGATCATCGGGGACGAGATCCTTTCGGGAAAGCGTGCGGACAAGCACGTGCCGAAGGTGATCGAACTGCTTGCGGCAAGGGGTTTGTCGCTGAGCTGGGTGCGCTACGTGGGCGATGACCCCCGGCGCATCACGTCGGACCTGAATGACGCGCTGGCGAGCGGGGACATCGTGTTCTCCTGCGGCGGCATCGGCGCGACGCCGGACGACCACACGCGGCAGTGCGCTGCCAGGGCCCTCGGTGTTCCTCTGGCGTTGCACCCCATCGCCCGAGATCTGATCTTCGAGCGCATGCGAGACGTGGCCGCCGAGAAAGGCGAGCCCTTCCTGCCTGAGCGCTCCGACAACGTTCATCGCCTGAACATGGCGATGTTTCCGGAAGGGGCCGGGATCATCCCGAATCCCTACAACAAGATCGCCGGCTTCTTCGTGCGTGCCACCGCGCGTCCGGACGCTCATCCCGACGCCGCGGTCTACTTCGTGCCGGGCTTTCCTGTGATGGCCTGGCCGATGATCGAATGGGTGCTCGATCAGCGCTGCGCCCACCTGCACCGCGCACAGGGACAGCGCGAGCAGTCGGTCATCGTGCTCGGCGCGATGGAAGCCGCGCTGACGCCCTTGATGGAGTCGGTCGAAGCCCGGTATCCCGGTGTGAAAGTGTTCAGCCTGCCGAGCGTCGACCATCCGGAGTGGGGCGCGCACATCGAACTGGGCGTCAAGGGCGAATGCATGGATGTCGAGGAGGCCTTTCGCTCGTTGATGGGCGGATTGCGTGAACGCCATGCCCGCCTGGGACCCGAAATGGTGCGTTGACTTGTTTTGGTGCGCCCCAGTATTGGGCGTCTTTTTGCACGCATTCGGGCCTCGGCTGAGGTTAAATTCCGGCATTGCTGTGTCGCGATGCGCGCGCGGAAATGCCCCGTTTTCCTGCAGGCAGGCACGGGGTCGATGCGCAGGTCGGGTGCCCCATGGGCACGCTTTCTGCTACTTCTCAGTGCGCATTTTTGAGGTGGCTTGTCAGCGCCGCAGCAGTGTTCGTTCCTTCCCCTTACCCCAACACACCCAAACAGCGTCCCGCTAGGAGATTCCTGATGGCCAAGACCGTCGCCGATGTGATGAAGATGGTGAAAGAAAACGAAGTCAAGTTTGTCGACTTCCGTTTCACCGACACCCGCGGCAAAGAACAGCACGTCACCGTGCCCGTGTCCCATTTCGACGAAGACAAGTTCACGTCGGGTCATGCCTTCGACGGTTCGTCGATTGCTGGTTGGAAGGGCATCGAAGCGTCTGACATGCAGCTGATGCCCGATGCGAACACGGCCAACATCGATCCGTTCTTCGAAGAGCCGACGATGATCCTGACCTGCGACGTCATCGATCCTGCTGACGGCAAGCCCTACGAGCGCGATCCGCGTTCGCTGGCCAAGCGCGCCGAGGCCTACATGAAGGCCTCGGGCCTGGGCGACACCGCCTACTTCGGTCCCGAGCCCGAATTCTTCGTGTTCGACAGCGTTCGCTGGGGCAACGACATGTCGGGCTGCTTCTCCAAGATCGATTCGGAAGAGGCCTCCTGGAACACCGGCCGTGAATACGAGCACGGCAACACCGGTCACCGTCCCGCGGTCAAGGGTGGTTATTTCCCGGTTCCGCCGGTCGACAGCTTCCAGGACATGCGTTCCGAGATGTGCCTGGTGCTCGAGGCGCTGGGCGTGCCGGTGGAAGTGCACCATCACGAGGTGGCAAACGCGGGCCAGATGGAACTCGGCACCAAGTTCAGTACGCTGATCCAGCGCGCTGACTGGGTTCAACTGCAGAAGTACGTCATCCAGAACGTCGCTCACTCGTACGGCAAGACGGCCACCTTCATGCCGAAGCCGATCGTCGGTGACAACGGCTCGGGCATGCACGTGCACCAGTCGGTCTGGAAAGATGGCAAGAACCTGTTTGCCGGTGACGGCTACGCCGGCCTGTCCGACTTCGCGCTCTACTACATCGGCGGCATCATCAAGCACGCCCGTGCGCTGAACGCGATCACCAACCCGGGTACCAACAGCTACAAGCGTCTGGTTCCTGGGTTCGAAGCACCGGTCAAGCTGGCCTACTCGGCCAAGAACCGGTCGGCTTCCATCCGCATTCCGTACGTGGCCAACCCGAAGGGCCGCCGCGTCGAGGCGCGTTTCCCGGATCCGCTGATGAATCCGTACCTCGGGTTCGCCGCCTTGCTGATGGCCGGCCTGGATGGCGTCGAGAACAAGATCCATCCGGGCGAAGCCGCGACGAAGGATCTGTATCACCTGCCGCCGGAAGAGGACAAGCTGATTCCGACCGTCTGCCACAGCCTTGATCAGGCCCTCGAGTATCTCGACGGCGACCGCGCATTCCTGACCAAGGGCGGCGTGTTCACCGATGCGTACATCGATGCCTACATCGACCTGAAGATGACGGAAGTCACCCGCTTCCGCATGGCGACTCACCCGGTCGAGTTCGACATGTACTACAGCCTCTGAGGCTGGCGTAGCAGAATCGAGGGACGGCGTGAGCCGTCCCTTTTTCTTTGGATGGGGAATTTCATCGGTGATCGAGAATCCGAGATGAATCAAGTTGGTGCGCGTCGATGCGCAGCTCCTGTGGAATCGAGTGTTTCGAAAGAGGGTTATCGGATGATGTCTTTACGCGGCAGTCGGTGGTTCAAGGGCGGGTTCATCGCAGCCAGCCTGCTCTTGTCGGCGTTTACCGTGCAGGGGCAGGGCGACACGGCCGTCGTGTATCGGTGCCCGGGCAACCTGTACACCAGCACGATCACCGCCAAGGAGGCCAGGGAGCAGGGCTGCCGCACGCTGGATGGCGCTCCCATCACGGTGCTGGCCGCGCCGAAGCGGCCCGCGGCGGCAAGCGGCAACGCTCCAACCGCATCTCCGCGTCCGGACACCCGCATCGACCCGAGCGAGCAGCGAGCCCGCGACAGCGACGCGCGCAGGATCCTCGAGGCTGAGCTGCAGCGCGAGGAACAGCGGCTTTCCGAGATGCAGGCCGAATACAACAAGGGCGAGCCGGAGCGTCGCGGCGACGAACGCAACTACCAGAAGTACCTCGATCGCGTCTCCGACCTGAAATCCGGCATCGCCCGCAAGGAAAGCGACATTGCCGCGCTGAAGCGCGAATTGTCGAAGCTGCCTTGATGCCCGATTTCCAGGAGCCACGGTGCGGTTGAGCCCGATGACGATTGCCGCCGCACCCTACGCAGCGTTCGATCACCTGGCCACGATGGTGGCGGTGGTGAGGCCGAACGGACACTGCGTGTTCGCGAATGCCTCTTTCGGATACGTGCTGGGCTGGTCGAGCCGCAGCGTGCTGCGCGACTCGCTGTTCGACTGGTTTGTCGATTCCCAGATCGTGCGCGACACCGTCGCCGCCGTCGTGCGCAACGAGTTCTCGACCAGCCGCTTCGAGGCGCTGTTGCGTCGTCCTGCTTCGACCCATGGCGAACCGCTGCCGGTACATGTCATCGTCAACCAGATGGATGGCACCACGGACGTGTTGATCGAACTGGTCGAGATCGAGCAGCAGACCCGACAGGATCGCGAAGAACGCGCGCTCGGTCAGGCCCGCGCCAACAAGGAACTGATCCGCAACCTGGCCCACGAGATCAAGAACCCCCTGGGCGGCATCCGCGGCGCGGCGCAGCTGCTCGAGATGGAAGTCGAGTCTCGTGCACTCACCGAGTACACGCAGGTCATCATCCAGGAGGCCGATCGACTGCAGGCACTCGTCGATCGCCTGCTGGCTCCGCATCGCAAGCCACATGTGGTGTGCGATGTGAACATTCATGAAGTCTGCGAGCGCGTGCGGTCGCTGATCCTGGCGGAGTTTCCGCGCGGTCTGCGGGTCGAGCGCGACTACGACACGTCGATTCCCGACTTCCGTGGAGATCGCGAGCAGCTCATCCAGGCGGTGCTCAACATCGCGCACAACGCGGCCCAGGCATTGACGGAACAGATGGCCACTGGCGATGCAGCGATCACCCTGCGCACGCGCGTGGCCCGACAGGTGACCCTGGGCAAGCAGCGTTATCGACTGGCACTGGAATTGCATATTCTGGACAACGGCCCGGGCATCCCGGAATCCATCCGAGATCGGATCTTCTATCCCCTGGTGTCGGGGCGCGAAGGCGGTTCGGGATTGGGATTGACGCTGGCGCAGACGTTTGTGCAACAGCACCAGGGAATGATCGAGTGCGAAAGCGAACCCGGCAGGACCATTTTCAAGATCGTGATTCCGCTGCCCTGAGCTCTTTCCTGGGCACCGCAGTGTGTCGGTGTCTTCCATTGAAGAGGCAGTGAATGAAACCCATCTGGATCGTTGACGACGACCAATCCATCCGCTTCGTGCTGGAAAAGGCCTTGGCGCGCGAAGACCTTGCGGTGCGCAGCTTCACCAACCCGCGCGATGTGCTGATCGCGCTCGAGGAGGACGTGCCGCAGGTTCTGGTCTCCGACATCCGGATGCCCGGCGGCTCGGGCATCGATCTGCTGGCCAAGGTCAAGCAACTCCACCCGGAACTGCAGGTCATCATCATGACCGCGTACTCCGACCTCGACAGCGCGGTCAGTGCGTTCCAGGGCGGCGCGTTCGAGTACCTGCCCAAGCCCTTCGACGTTCCCAAGGCGGTCGAGCTGATCCGCCGCGCGCTCGACGAGAGCATGCGCGAATCGGTACGCGACGAGCGTCTGGCCGAGATGCCGGAGATGCTGGGCCAGGCGCCGGCGATGCAGGACGTGTTCCGCGCGATAGGTCGGCTGAGCCAGAGCA
Organism: Rhizobacter sp.; assembly: GCA_017986065.1. Classification (GTDB taxonomy): domain Bacteria; phylum Pseudomonadota; class Gammaproteobacteria; order Burkholderiales; family Burkholderiaceae_C; genus PBB1. The sequence goes on from JAGNWJ010000055.1 coordinate 16,388, forward strand.
TCGTCACCGTGCTGATCACCGGCGAGTCGGGATCCGGCAAGGAACTGGTCGCGCATGCCCTGCACAAGCACAGCCCGCGCGCGACCGGGCCGTTCGTTGCCATCAACACTGCCGCGATCCCGAAGGATCTGCTGGAGAGCGAATTGTTCGGCCACGAGCGCGGCGCCTTCACCGGCGCGCAGACCACACGGCGTGGTCGCTTCGAACAGGCCGATGGCGGCACGCTGTTCCTCGACGAGATCGGTGACATGCCGTTCGACCTGCAGACACGTCTGCTGCGCGTGCTGAGCGATGGTCAGTTCTATCGTGTCGGTGGCCACAACCCGATGCGCAGCAATGTGCGGGTGATCGCCGCGACTCACCAGAACCTGGAAGACCGGGTCAAGCAGGGTGTCTTCCGTGAAGACCTGTTCCACCGCCTGAACGTCATCCGTCTGCGCCTGCCGGCGTTGCGCGAGCGGCAGGAAGACGTGCCCGCACTGGCGCGCTTCTTCCTGCAGAAGAGCGCCAAGGAACTGGGCGTCGAAGCCAAGCGCATCACGGACTCCGCCGTGGCGCTGATGATGCGTTTTGATTTCCCGGGCAACGTTCGGCAACTCGAGAACATCTGCCACTGGCTCACGGTGATGGCCCCTGCACAGACCATCGAGCCGAAGGACCTGCCGCCCGAACTGCTGTCGCTTGGCGCAGCTGCGGCCCTGCCGGTGGCGCTCTCCGGCAGCCCCGCGACAGCGTCTGCCGTCTTCAGCAGCTCAGTGCCTGCGGCATCGATGCCTGAGCCGGTGTCCGCCGGGGCCGTTGTGCCCGATGCGATGGCCAAGTCATTCGCGGCCGAAGTGCCGCGAGAGCCGCTGTCGAGTGCAGAGGTGCCCGATGGCCCCTCTCGCTGGCTGGTCGATCTCGAGCGGGAGTCGCGCAGCTTGCTGCTGGCGGGCGAGCCTGACGTCTGGGACACGCTGACCCGCAAATTCGAAGCGCAGCTGATCCACACCGCCCTCGACATGACGCGGGGCCGCCGCATCGAGGCCGCCCAGAAGCTCGGGATCGGCCGCAACACGATCACGCGCAAGATCCAGGAACTCGGCCTCGACGATTGAACCTGCGGCTGCTGCCGATCAGCCTTCGGCTGATCGGCCTGACGGAGGGTCGAGTTCAACCCACACCGGCGCGTGGTCGCTGGGTCGTTCGTTCTTGCGTGGCAGCTTGTCGATCGAGCAGGCGGTCACCCGGGTTTTCAATGCATCGCTGACCAGGATGTGGTCGATGCGCAGACCCTGGTTCTTGCGGAACGCCAGGTTGCGATAGTCCCACCAGCTCCAGCTGCGGGCGGGCTGCTCGAACATCCGGAATGCGTCGTGCAGTCCGAGCGACAACAGCCGCTGGAAGTGGGCACGCTCCTCTGGCGTGCAGTGGATCTGACCCGCCCAGGCCACTGGATCATGCACATCCCGATCCTCGGGGGCGATGTTGAAGTCGCCCACCAGAACCAGATTCGAGTGCGTCTTCAGTTCATCTGCTACCCAGGCATTCAGGCCTTCGAGCCAGGCCATCTTGTACTGGAACTTGTCACTGTCGGGTGCTTGCCCATTCGGGAAATAGCCGCCGATCACCCGCACGCCGCTCACTGTTCCCGCAATGACACGCGACTGCTCGTCGCTGTAGCCGGGGATGTTCTTGACGACCGCATCGGCCGGTCCGCGCGTCAGCAGCGCGACGCCGTTGTAGGTCTTCTGGCCGAACCACTGCGACTCGTAGCCGGCGGCCTTCAGTTCCTCATGCGGGAACTTGTCGTCGGTCAGCTTCGTTTCCTGCAGGCACAGCGCATCGGGTTGATGCGCAGCCAGCCACTCCAGGACCTGCGGCAGGCGAACGGTGAGCGAATTGACGTTCCAGGTGGCGAGT